>VKGY01000162.1:8406-9237 GCA_008080685.1 Spirochaetota bacterium | reverse complement strand
CACGGGCCCGCTCCACAAGTACCTTGATCTCATCCGACATATCATTTCTCCTTTGCGGATATTGTTCATTACGATGTTAGTCAGTCATAATAAATCACCAGATATGCGGCGTCAATAAAGATTCAAGAAAGATTCAAGAGAGCTGAGTGAATATTTAAAAAGGTGTTTCGAAAGGCGAGGCGTTTGTGAGGCGCCAGGAGCGAAGAGCTATAGGATGTGCTCCAGGAAGCGGCGGGTCCGCTCTTCCCTGGGATTGGTGAAGAATGTCTCTGGCGGAGCCGCCTCGACGATCTGCCCGGCGTCCATGAAGATGATTCGGTCCGCAGCGGCCCGGGCAAAGCCCATTTCATGGGATACCACAAGCATGGTCATGCCTTCTTGGGCCAGATCTGTCATGACGTCCAGGACTTCCTTGATCATCTCCGGATCGAGTGCGCTGGTGGGCTCGTCGAAGAGCATAACCTTGGGATTCATGGCCAGGGCGCGGGCTATGGCCACCCTTTGCTGCTGGCCGCCCGAAAGTTGCTCCGGCCAGGCGCTTTCCTTTTCAGAGAGCCCCACCTTGGCAAGGAGCTTTCTCGCCAAGGCGAGGGCCTCGTCCTTGGGCTTCTTCAGGACGGCGATAGGCGCGAGGGTGATGTTGTCCGCTACGGAAAGGTGGGGAAAGAGATTGAAACTCTGAAACACCATCCCCACTTCCTCGCGGATGTGGCGGATGTCAGCCTTGGGCTCCGTGATGCTTTCGCCGTCGATGACGATGGAGCCGGAATCCAGGTGCTCAAGGCGGTTCACCGAGCGCAGGAGGGTGCTTTTCCCAGAGCCAGAAGGCCC
>VKGY01000162.1:0-8373 GCA_008080685.1 Spirochaetota bacterium | reverse complement strand
CCAGAGCCAGAAGGCCCGATGATGAGGACCACCTCGCCCTTTTCCACGGACAGATCGACGCCTCTCAATGCTTGGACGGTCCCGAAGGTTTTGACTGCCGACCGTATTTCAATTATCGCTGCCACGATGCCTCAACTTTTCTTCCATGTATGCCACCAAGCGAGAGAAGAAGAGGGTCATGACGAGATAAATCAGGGCGATGACCGTGTAGCTCTCGAAATACCTGAAGGAGGTGGAGGCGTACTCTCTTCCCCGGCGCAGAAGGTCGGAAACCGCAAGGATGGAGACGAGGGAAGAATCTTTCAACAGGGCGATGAACTCGTTTCCGATTGGGGGAAGGATGATTTTTACTGTCTGAGGAATGACAATCTTGCGCATGGCCAAGGAACGACTCATGCCAAGGGCCAGGGCAGCTTCCATCTGCCCCTTGGGTATGGCCTGGATGCCCGCGCGAAAAATCTCGCCCATGTAGGCGCCGTAGCAGATAGACATGGCGAGGATCGCCGCAGGAGGCCCTTGAAGCCTCAAGAGGGGGCCTAAGGCGTAGTAGATGTAGAAGAGCTGGACCAGGAGGGGAATGCCACGGATGATCTCCACGTATACCGTAGCTATCATATTCACAAGGGTATTGCGGGAGATCCGGCCAAGCCCCGCGAAAAGCCCGATGATCAGGGAGAACACAATGGAGATGATGGTGACGCTGAAGGTTGCCACAAGGCCATCGGGGACGAAGGCGAGAATTCTGAGGTAGGGATTGGGACTGACGATGGGAAGGATTATAAGGAGGGCGATGGCGCCGAAAAAGGAAATATTCCAGGCGGACAAGGCCCCGCCCTGGTCCCGGGAGGGGATCAGGGTGCCATCCGTGACGTTTATTGTCGTCTTATGGGTCTCCGGGGCGTTGTTCGTCATCCGCGCCGCATCCTTACTTAAGCCACTTGGCGGCGATTTCGTTCAGCTTGCCGGATTCCTTCACCTTGGCGAGCCCTTCGTTGAAGAGCTTGCGGGTCTTTTCGTCGCCCTTCTTGAAGGCAAAGCCAAGCCACTCGTCCGTGAAGGGCTGGCCGACGATCATAAGTTTTTCCTGATAGGTGGGGTTCTGGAGGGCGAAGTTTGCGGCGATGGGGGAATCGGCGACCACGCCGTCGATGTTGCCGTTGGCCAAGTCTTCAAAAGCCAGGCCGACTTCGTCGTAGGTCTTGAGCTCGACGCCCGCCGCTTTTTCGATTTCGATGGCGCCGGTGGTGCCGATCTGGGCGCCAACCTTCTTGCCTACCAGGTCAGCCAAGGTGGCCACGCCTTCCGTGCCTTTGCGGACCACGAGGATCTGGCCAGCGTTGACGTAGGGATCGGAGAAATCCATGGTTCCCTTGCGCTCTTCCGTGATGGTGACGGAGGAGGCGATGACCTGGTAATTGCCCGCGGCCAGTCCGGCGAAGATGCCGTCCCAGGCGGTGTTCTTGATTTCTATCTCAAACTTGCCGACCTCGGCGATGGCGTTCACTAGGTCGATGGTAAAGCCGACCACGTTCTTGTTCTCGTCCACAAACTCCATGGGAGGCCAGGTGGCATCGGAGGCTACGACGATTTTGGTAGGCTTCTTGGCGCAGGAGGAAAGGCCGGCGGAGGCGAACACCACCACCGCGGCGATAAGCAGGAAGGCCATGATGGAAGACCAGGATTTCTTCATTATATTACTCCTTAGAGAGGGCAATTCCGCAAAAGAATACGGCAAACCACATACAGTGTCAATAATCGCACAGGTGGCGTGTCAACGCACAGGTGGCGGTTGTGCAGCCCCAGGCCGGGCGGTTATCGTCCGGGCCATAGGAGACGGCCTTCCCTATCAACCCAGGTCCAGGCCCCGGATTCCAGCTTCACCTGGGCGTAGCCTGTGGACGCGGAAGAATTGGATTTTATCTTCACTTCCAGGATGTAGTCCGAATCCCGGCGGATCGGAAATCCGTGGACTCCCCAGCGGCCCTCTGTAGTCCTCGGTCTCCCCTACTGACCACGTGTCCCCATTGTCCATGAAGTCCTCCCTCCTGGAGAGGGAGGGAGAGGCGCCTAAGGGAATGGCCAGGAAACCGAGCCACACTGCCGCAAGCAAAAGAACGGGAAAACTTTTTCGCATTGCCATCATGTCTTTATGGTAGGCCAGGTCGGCCGAATTTTCCAGCGCAACTTTTCCTAGTTGCGCATTCCAGCCCCGGGAGATAGGATGCGCCTATGAAACTGAAGGTGAATTTTGACGCCGACGAATACCCCGAGGCCGAGCTTTCGGTGGCGGAAATCATGCGCCGAAGGAAATTTTCCTTTCCCCACGTCATTACCCGCCTGAACGGGGCGCTGGTAGAACGGAACGCCCGAGAAACAACCCTGGTCCGGGACGGGGACGACCTGGAAGTCTACCATTTGATAAGTGGCGGATGAACCTTGCGGGGGAATTTAACCTCGACATAGCGGATTATCCGTCGCCGTGATATACTTCGGGCACAAAATCTTTCCCAAGGACAAGGACTATGATGAAACGTCTATCAATCCTCGCGATCTTGCTAGGGTGCGTCGCGGCGCTTTTCGCCCAGGGCGCGGAGCGGAACCTACAGAAGATCTATCCCGTGGATTCGGAAGTATACGAAGCAATCAGCCTGCTGTATGTAACCCAGGGCTTGGCCCTGCCCTCCACCAGCGGCCCCTGGAGCGGCGATGAACTCCTGGGCATGCTTGAAAAGGTGGATCGGTCCAAGCTGGCCCAAGGCGCCGCGGCAGCCTACGATTTCGTCCAGGCTTCCTTGGACGAGGGCCACAAACCCTTCAAATTCGACGTCTCCGTGGCCGTGGAGGGCTACTACCATACGGACACCGCGAACTTCAAGAGCGAAAGCCAGTGGATCCGTGGATTCGACGAGCGAAGCCCCTTCCTGGACATTGTCCTGGAAACCTGGCCGGCCAAGAATTTCTATGGCTACAGCTCCTTGGGCGTCCAAAACAGCCGATACAACGGTGAAACCGCCGCCGATGGCCCCACCTCCACCCTCTGGGGAGCCAACGCCCTGACCACGAACCTGCCCATGGTTCCTCCCGCCATCATCACTGACTTGGATTTCAGCATCCCCTGCCGCGCCTTCGGCTCCGTGGGCGGAAAGGGCTGGAACCTCCAGGTAGGCCGGGACAAGCTGTCCTGGGGCCCGGGCAAGTCGGGCAACTTCGTGATCGGCGACCATCTGCTGTACCACAACGTGGGCAAGCTCGCCACCTACGGCAAAAACTTCAAATACAGCTTCACCACTTCCTTCTTCCCCCACCCCCAGAATTACTACCCCATCATCAACTCTGGCACAGGCGATTTTATCAACGGTGGAAACCAGGATCAGGTGATGCGCGGCCTCAACATGTTCATCGGCCACAGGCTGGAATGGAGGCTTTTCAAGGACAAGGCCGGTTTCGCCCTCAGCGAAGCGATCATGTACCAATCCGCGGACAACACCCTGGACCTTTTCATCCTGAGCCCCGCGGCGATCTTCCACAACTACTACATCCGGGGCAACGCCAATTCCATCATTTCCCTGGAAGTCGACTACACGCCCATAAAGGGCGTCAACCTCTACGGCCAGATGGCGGTGGATGAGTTTCCCCTGCCCGGTGAGCCTGTCCCTGGGGCGGATCCGCTAGCCCTCCCCAACGGCTTCGGCTTCATGGCAGGGGTCAAGTTTTCCCAGCCCCTGGGAAAGGGCATCGCCTTTGGCTCCGTCGAATGGGCCAAGACAGATCCTTTCCTCTATCTCAGGGACAATGGGGACCGGGACCAAGACCAGGACGAGTACGGCATCAATTGGATCGTGGCGGAAAGGGAATTCGCCAATCTCGCCGGCGTGACCTACACTGAGCAGTTCCTCGGCTACCAATACGGCGGCGACGCCATCGTCTACAATGTGAACGGAGGCTACAAGGTCTTCGGAAAATGGAGCGCCGAAGGAAATTTTTTCTACATGCTCCACGGCACCCACGACAAATGGACGGTCTGGGGAGCCCAGGGCGACGCGGCGTCGGATACCCAGACTACTCCCACCACCACCCACGTGACGGAAAACAACGGAGACCTGAACTACGGGCTCAGGAACGCGGTTTCCAAGACCTTGGTTCTCGGCGTGCGGGGTTCCTACTCCCTGCTTAAGAACCTCAAGGCCTACGGGCAGTTGGACTACATCAACATTGTCAACCCTGGCAACATCTCCAGCAACCCAGCTATCAGCGACATCCAGCTTACCGCGGGGGTCAAATACACGTTCTAAATCCCACCCGGCCGGGGCATGCCGCCGGGAGAGCCCTGCGCGGCAAACCCCCGGTCCGCCCAGCCGGACCCATGTGGTCCTTCCTGGGCGCGGCGCGCCCCTGTGCGAAGAAAGCGAAGGCGGCCCCTTGAATGGGGCCGCCTTTTTTTTGCGGGATGCCGCCTCTCGGCTCGTATCCGGCCGTACCGCCTGCGCCGCAGGGCTACCCGAAGAGCCGCTCATGGCGCGCCTGAAAAAGCCGGATCGAACCTATCTGGTTCTGGGCGCGGCGCCGAGGGAAAAGCGCTTGAGCCAAACCAGGTCGAGGAAAATCACGCCCTGAGCATCGCCTTCCCTCCTATAGCCCAGGCTCGCCATGGCCATGGCGGAGGAGGCTATGGATCCATCAGCCCTGCCCAAGGCCCATTGGGCCGAGACCTTCGCGTCCCACTGGTGTGTGAGGACGCCCTTCGGGCCCAGCCAGGCGGCGGGATCGGGGCTTGAGAAGGTGGGGGAGAGGGCATCCTCCCCCAGGAGCGCAAGGCTTCCTTCCGCCTTTATGCCGAAGCGCTCCTCTTGATACTCGATCTTGGCGCGGAAAAGGATTCTGTCCGGGCCCAAGGGGTAGGCGAACCAGGATTCCGGGCTTTGCCAGCCCATCTGGTCCGTCTGCATGAAGTAGCGGGTCGTGAAGACTTGGTTCGACGCCTCGGAATTCCTTCTATATAGGTAGGTGGAAGCCCAGTAGGCCTCCAGCGCCAGATCCAAGCCCCCCGCTTCGCGTTCCCGGCCGGGCCGCGCAACGTAGTCTTGTCTAAGGAATCGTGGGCGATCCAAGGGCGCTCCGCCGAAAACCCGCCAGCCCGCGCCCAGGTGGAAGCCCAGTGCGGTAGGATTGGAGCCCGAGCCTTCGGCCCCCAGCTGGAAGTCGTCCATGAGGATTTCGCCGTAGAGGCGGAACTCCCTTCCCCTGGTCCAGGTTTCCCAATCCAGCTGCATCATCACGTTGGAGCCGTCGGCGAAAAGATGGTGGTAGACAAGGAAGGGCCCAATATCCTGAAGGTCGATGACGACCCCGGTGACGAGGTTGAACTCGGTAAATCCAAGGGAAAAGGCGGGAAAATCCATTTCAACCCGGTGGGCGAAGAGGCTTTTGCCCGCGCTCCCCCTGCGGGGGACGCTTATGGCCAGGAAATCGTAGGCGAGGCCGCCCTTGCCCAGGGGGGCTTCAAGGCCCACCGCGGCATGGTCGTACCACCGACGGAGGGGTAGTTGTTGGAGAACATGAGGGCCGAGGAATCGCGGTTCACCGGCAGGTTGGTGGCTCCGTCACCGAAGAGCATCTCGCCGATGTCCTGCTGGAGCTCCAGGGACATGGCCGCGGAGAAGGGTCCCGCAGAGAGGGAAAAGCCCCCAGCCAGGAAGGCGGGGCGGGAAAAGTAGTAGGCCAGGTCCTCGGCGTCAAGGGAATAGCCCGCCGGCGATGGGCTTCGGGTGGAGACGGAAACCAAAGGAGCTATATCAGCCCAGATGCTGGCCTGCGGGAGAGGTGTGTGCGAGGCCTGGGCGGCAACAGACTGCGCAGCCCCGCAAAAGCAGAGAAGGACGAGGAGGATAGCCTGAGGCTTGGCCTTTCCCATCCCTCTACCGGCTTTTCGCCGCAGCGTCGTGGGCGTCGATGTCTTGGGCATCCCAGGGGTAGACGATCCATACGTCGGGCAACTCCTCCCCCGCGATATAGAGCGCGACTTCCTCAGGGATGGAGCCTTTCTTGGGCTTGTCCTTGTTGTGGAGCACCGCCACGGCGATTCCCGCGGGGTGATGGCTCATAAGCTCCCTGATGCAGTATTCCAGGGTGGCGCGAGAATCGTCCACCTCGTCAATCAGGAGAATTTTCTTCCCTGAAAGCTTGCGTTCCGCCTCTTCGATCCACTGGACCTTGCGGGGAACCTCCGTGGGCTTGTCATGGGCGTCGTAGTAGGCGATGCCCACCGCAAGGATGGGCTTGCCCAGGTAGGTCCGGATAATGCGGGCTGGAATGAAGCCACCGGACCCTATGGCCACGATCACGTCGGGATCGAAGCCCGAGGCCTTGACTCGGTCGGCCATGCTCTTGGCGGTCTTGTGGATGTTCTGGTAGGTGAAATGGTATTTCTCCATAGACGGATTGTAAAGTCCCGGAGCCGCCTGGCCTTTTTCCATCTATCGTTCCTATACCTCCGGCACTACGGGGGGAAAGAGCGTGGTTTTCCTCATTGTGCTCCTCTTCGGCTACGCCTCGGGCATCGCCAATAAGCTTCTCCTCCACTTCGACAACGTGGTGTATCTCTATGTGCTGAATATGGTCATGGTGGGCATCGACACCGCACTCTGGTTCAGGAATAAAAAGAAGGAGGGGCGCTAGCTTTGCCGGTAAAGCTAACCCCGCCTGCGCCGCACGTAGCGTCGGCGCCCCATTAGGAACCTGCGCCGCATTAGGAGCCGGCGCCGCAGGCGTCGCAGGCGGCGCAAATTCCGGTGGCGTACAAGGTGTGGCTACTGATGCGCACCCCCGATGCCTTTCCCATTTCCACAAGCATTGAATCCAGGGTGCAAGCCCCCAGGTCAACGAATTGGTGGCAGCTTTCGCAATGAAACCAATGCCTGTGGCAGCTTGCCCCCGCTGCGTAGTAACGCTCCGTCCCATGGTCGGAGCAGGAGAGGACGAAAGACTCGGCGTAGCCTTTTGATTCTAAAAAGTGGAGGGACCGGTAGATCGTGGCAGTGTCGCAGAGTCCCCGGGCGGCCTTTGCAAGGTCTAAGGCGGACATCGGACAAGCCGAATCCTTGAGCATTCCCAAGACAGCCAACCTCAGCTTGGTCACCGTATCCTCCGCCTAAGGCCTTTTATCGCCGAAGCCGCAAGGAAGGTGGCGCCAGCCACAAGGACCACCACGGCCCCGGAAGGGAGGTCCAATCCCCAACTTATCCCAAGGCCTAGGACGGAAAAGAGGAAAGCAAGGACAGTGCCGGAGATCATCATGCCCGCTAGGTTCTTAGAGAGGTAGGCCGCGGTGCCCGAAGGGAGGGTGAGCATGGCAATCACCATGACGATGCCGACGAAGGTTTGGAGAAGGACGACCGCGATGGCGGTGACCGCCAAAAGCGCCACGAAGACCACGTCAGTCCGCACTCCCCGTGTCTTGGCGAATTCCTCGTCGAAGGCACTGGCTTCGATTTGCGGGTAGAATCGCCAGGCGAGGAAGAGGACAGCCGCATCGAGGGCAGCCAAAAGGACCAGGTCTCGGGTCGACACGAGGAGAATATTGCCAAAGAGGTAGCTCATGGGATCGGCGTAGCCTGGTGTCTTGGCGATGAAGACAATCCCCATGCTCATGCCGATGGCCCAAAGGGCGTTTATGACCGTGTCTTCGCGCTGCTTGGCCTTCAGGGACACCAGGGCTATGAGGCCGGCGGAGATGACGGCGAAAATCAGGGCTCCGGCGATGGGCGGGAAACCGGGAACGATATTCCGGGCGGCCAGAAATAGGGCAAGCCCTATGCCGCCCAGGACGGCGTGGGAGATGGCGCCCGCAAGGCCTGCGATCCGCTTCACCGTGACCACCGAACCCAGGACCCCGAAAAGAATGCTGGAAAAAATGCCCGCCAGAAGCGCGTTCCGCACGAAGGGCATGGATGGGTCAAGAAGGGCGGAAAAAAAACTCATGCCTTTGTCTCTTCGACAAGGTCGCCCCGGCAGCAGGCTTCATCCCCGAGTTCCGTGTCGTGGAGGACCCTCAGGGCCTGGCCGCCAAAGAGCTCTAAAGGGACATAGTCGGCAGGCATGGAGGCGTGGCGTACCACCCCCCTGCCTCGGCCTTCCCTCTCCCCGACGCAGAGGACGACATCCGTGAGGCCCGAAACAAAGGCTGTGTCATGAGTGGCGATGAGGATGGTGGTTATAGGCTTCAGGGTTCCTAGGACCTCGAAAAGCCGCGCTTCGCTCTGGGCATCCATGTTGGCCGTGGGCTCGTCCAGGATGAGGAGCCGAGGGGAAGAGGCCAAGGCCCGGGCTACCAGCACGCGGCGGCTCTGGCCGCCGGAGAGGGTGGAATAGGGCCTG
>VKGY01000161.1 GCA_008080685.1 Spirochaetota bacterium | reverse complement strand
GCCAATCCTGTACCTAAATCCACTTTCGACACGGTATTGCCTCCAGCCTCAAGGGTATGGTTTGAACTATATAAAACGCCGCCGGCAAGAACTAAGCACAACCGGCGGCGATGTGGAGGGGACGACTACTTGTACTTGTCGCCCAACTTCTTCTCTTTGATAATCCGCATATAATCCAGATCAGCCTTCCTGTTGAGAGCTTCGAAATCCTTGGAATTCAAGTAGGAGATGTTGGTGTTCATCTCTTTCATCCTCTTCTGGAAATCCGGATCCTCGATGCACTTCTTGAAAATGTCGTGCAAGGCCTGGACGATTTCAGGGGGAGTTCCCTTCGGCGTCATTATTCCGCGCCAGTGACCGAGAACCAGCTCAAATCCTTGTTCCGTGGCGGTCTGCACATTGGGAAGCTGGCTAGGGCGGGCAGGTCCGAATACGCCGATCATCCGCAAGGAACCGTCAAGAACATTGGTGATGCCTTCAGAGGCGATGGACATGGAAGCGTCTACCTGGCCGTTCAACACACCGATAACCGCCGGTCCGCCGCCGGTGAAGGAAACGTGGGTGACATCGATCCCCGAGAAATCTTCAAAGAAGAGGGCGGAGAAATGCGCCCCGCCGCCGATGCCGGCGTTACCGAGGTTTATCTTTCCGGGATTCGCTTTCGCGTAGGCGACAAAATCCCTAAGATCCTTGAAGGGTGAATCGGCTTTGACAAGGACATGGGAATAGTCTTCCACGAGTTTCATGACGGGCGTAAATTCAGTGGCGGTGAAGGGAACCGCGTTCATGTGGGTCTTGATGACATGGGCGGTGTTCCAATGCAGGATCGTGTACCCGTCGGGCCTTCCATTATTCTTGAATTCCACAATTCCGGGGACTCCCGCCGCCGCGCCTACGTTCTTAACCACCAGGGGTTGGCCGTTGGCGTATTTTGGGAAAATTGTCGCCAGGGTGCGGAAAATCAAATCCGCTCCACCGCCCGCGGCCCATGCGACGACGGCTTCCACTGGCCGGTTGGGGAAATTCTTCACGTTCGCCTGAGCGCCGATCGATCCGATCAACGCGAGAGCAAGCAAAAGCACTACCAGCTTTCTCTTCATCTTGGTCCTCCTTAGATATTCGAATCCCCCCGAGGGGGATATGGCCAATTCCAGACCCTACATTTCCAAGATAGCAGGGCGCTTAAATAAAAAGCCGCCCTTTTCCATTTCCAGGACGGGAAAAAGCGAAGGCAAGGAGAGGACTTCGGGGCCTTGCATCGTGGCGAGCATGGTGTCCTCGCTTTTCATGCCGGTTATCGAAGGATTCCAGGTAAAAGCCTGGTTCGGCTGGATGATGTCCTTGGTCGTCGATGTCACCTTGTAATCCCTTCCCATATAGCCGATGGAGCCGCCTTGGTGGTGTAGCCTGTACTCCTCGGGATACCCTTTTTCCGCATACGCACGGAGCGCTTGGGCGAAAACCTCGGCGGCGGGCTTTCCGGGGATCGTCGCGGCCATCATGCAGGAATCCACGTAGACATTGTCCTCGTAAAGCTTTCTCGCCGCGTGCGAGAGCGCGCCGAATTGCACAAACCGCGTGATCGAAACGATGAGTCCTCGGCGTCGGGAATTGACAGAAATCATCGCCCTGCCCTGGATTTTCCTGTCCGTGGAAACCGGATGCCGGAATCGGCCGATCCGATCATCAGCGGCGCAGAACGCCACTACGAAATCCATGCCCTCCGCCCAGAGCCTCTGGGAGAGCCTTCCTACCACGGCTCTTTCCTCATCCCCCGGCTTGATTGTCAACGCCGTTTCTTCGGCGATTCGCGCGGTGTCAAGGGCTTGCCGCCGGTAGCGCTCCACCTCCCAACTCGTCAAGGAATAGCGCAAAGGATTGAGGGCAGAGGAAATATCCTTGGCTCCCGGGAATGGGTGATCGGCGCCGAAAAGGCCGCCTGCGAGTTCCTGGACAAGTGTATGTTCCCTGTCGTCGAACCAGGGGAAATCCACGATCTCGTAACCCTGCTCTACCAGCCTCTCCTCGTCTCTCATCCTTGGAACTTCAATATTGTTGCACACTACATAGGCTTTTTCCTTAGTGAGGAGGATGCCTGCAATGCCTAATTCAGTGGCCAAGCCGACGATGTTGTACGCTCCGCCGGTTACCCAGGCGAAGTTGGCGCTTTTTTTGAGATAGACCCCGCTCAACCCAAGGGCATCCAAGAGACTTCTTGCTTTTTTCTTCTTTTCGACTATTTCATCCGCATTGAATACAAACATTGACAGACCTCTTTGCCCTATATTGACAAAACGCTCAAGGATTAAATAATCCTAAGTTGTAAGACGTCAGCTGTCAAGCGTAAATTAGTTAATTAACGAGGTAATCAATGAGGACGCTTTTTATCGGAGGTACGGGCAATATTTCCAAGGCTTGCACGGATCGAGCTTTGGAAAAAGGCATGGAAGTCTTCCATTTGAATCGTGGAAACAAGCCTTCGCCATGGGGCAAATCCGTAGTTTCAATAAAAGCGGATATCCGGGATGTCGAAGGAGTCAAAAAAGCCTTGCATGGCCTGCATTTCGATACGGTAGTTCAGTTTTTGGCCTACCGGCCGGAACAGGTGCGCGCAGACTTGGATATTTTCGACGACGCGACAGACCAATACATTTTCATAAGCACGTGTTCGGCGTATAAAAAAACCCTGCGCAATCCGGTAGTCACGGAATCCACCCCGCTGGAAAATCCATTCTGGGAGTACTCGAGGCAGAAAATCGCCTGCGAGAAAATCCTGGCCGAGGAGGGGGCGGGAAAGGCCTTCCCCTACACTATCGTCAGGCCTTCCCATACCTATGACGACGGATGGATTCCCAGTTGTTTCGGCTCCGCCGATTTTGGACTCGCCTGGAGAATCCTCGAAGGAAAACGGATTATCGTGCCGGGCGACGGCCAATCCATCTGGACCCTCACCCACGCCAGCGACTTCGCTGTCGGCCTCGTAGGTCTCTTTGGCCAGCAAGGAGCCTTGGGCGAAGCCTTCCATATAACCTCGGACGAACGGCTTACCTGGGATTCCATCCATATGCAAATCGGCGCAGCCTTGGGTGTCGAGCCGAAAATCGCCCACATTCCCTCGGATTACATAACCAGGATAGTCCCTGAAAGAGGCGCGGGTCTCAAGGGCGACAAAGCGGTGAGCGCAGAGTTCGACAATAGCAAGATCAAACGATTCGTACCGGAATTCATCCAGAAAGTGCGCTTTTCCGAAGGCATAAGGAAATCCATAGCGTGGTACGACCGAAACCCGGAGATGAAGATCCCGAACACAGCATTGAACCAGGAAATCGAAACCATCCTATCCTACTGGGATAAGGCTTGGGCAATATTGCCCTAATCAGTGTCCTGGGCTGGCGATTCCATGCCAATCGCCTGAACCGAGTTCTACCACAAGGATTTTCCCCCTGGAGCCTTTCACATGTGCTCCTTTGGCTGTGCCGCTTCCTTGGCGGATCTGATCGCCTTAAGCACCTTTTCGGGCGTAAAGGGAGTATCGGAAATCCGTATCCCCAAGGCCGCGCGTAGGGCGTTGGCTATGGCCGCAGGAGGAGTGTCGACGCCGATCTCTCCGATGGATTTGGCGCCAAAGGGTCCGGTAGGCTCATAGCTGTCCGCGAATTCCACGAGTATCTCACCCACATCCCTCCGGGAGGGAATGGGATAGGCATTCATGGAGTTAGTAAGC
>VKGY01000160.1 GCA_008080685.1 Spirochaetota bacterium | reverse complement strand
GCCGATCGCGGCCTGGCCGACCGCGGCGATAACCTCAATCTCCACCGCCGCGTCCTTGGGAAGGGCACCTATCTGAACCGCTGAGCGGGCGGGGCACTCGGATGGGAAATAGGTGGCGTACACCTTGTTCATGGCTGCGAAATCGTTCATGTCCCTGAGAAAAACCGTGGCTTTCACCACATCGAGGGGACTGGCGCCCAGTTCGGAGAGGATAGACTTGATATTTTCCAGGGCTTGCCGCGTTTCTTCTTCGATCCCACCCTCGGCGAGGATGTTGGTGGAAGGAACAAGGCCGAGTTGGCCTGAGATGAAGGCGAAACCGCCTGCTAGGGTGGCGTGGGAATAGGGACCCAGGGCAGCGGGGGCTACTTTGGCATAGAAACTTCGCTTTGGCATGGCAATCTCCTCGTGGTTTTATCCGGTCCAATAATTCCTGTTTATTCCTGGCGCATTTCCCGCAGGTATTTGTAAATCGTATGTTTTGTAAGCCCCAGCTCCGAGGCTACCAGCTCCACCGAACCCTTGATTTCGAAAATTCCCTTGTCTTCAAGGGTTGCGACGATAGTGCGGTTTTTCAAGGTGGCCGAGACGCCGGTGATATGGGAACTTGCCTCTATCTCATCGGCCACAGCTTGGGCTACAAGGTTCATAACATCAGGGGCAAAGGTCTCGCCGGAATGCGGCGTATCCATGGATGGGGAAAATTCCCGGAGGATCTGGTGAAAGGGTACGGAGAGGTCGAAGTTGAGGCACAGAAATCCAATGGGCAGGCCTTCGTCGTTGCGGATGACCATGGTGGTCGACTTGAGGGGCTTGCCCGAGGTTGACTTGGAATAGTAGGGACCTACGATGTCCTCTTTCGACTTGTACGCCGAATTGAGGACGTGGAGGCCGAGATCGGTGATGGGAGACCCCATTACGCGCCCCGTCACATGGCCGTTCACGATTTTGACAATCGATTCCCCAAGATCTTCAAGGGAATGGACCACCGCCTCGCAGGCCTCTCCGAACATGGCGGAGACTGTCTCGGCCACCAATTCGTAGCGCTTGAGGAGGGCTTTGTCGTGGGCCGTGAAGCTTCTCTTCCCATGGGCTTTGATGTCCTCGATTTTGGCTGGACGCTTGACTTCCTGGGCTATCATAGACTACCTCCCTGCCTCGATCGAACTAAGAAACCAACGATGGATAGGAGCATCGGGAACAAGCTCCGGATGAAACGTGGCAGCGAAAATCCATCCCTGCCGGACTAAGACGGGAAAGCCCCCATGGGATGCCAGGACTTCAACACCCCTGCCTGCCGCGGTGACACAGGGAGCCCTGATGAATACTCCCTCGATTTCCTCGGCGCCGGGAACGCAGGTACTCAGGAGAGTCCTAAAACTATCGATCTGTCTTCCATAGGCGTTCCGCCTGACCCGAAGGTCTAGGAGCCCCAGACGCGCCTGGTCCTTTCCTTCTATTTCTTTTGCCAGCAGGATGAGCCCTGCGCAGGTGCCGAACACCGGCAAGCCCGAGAGAATTCTCTCCCGCAGGGGCTCCATCATGCCGAACCGCTGCAGTAGCAATCCCATGACCGTACTCTCTCCTCCCGGGAGAACCAGTGCGTCAAGTCCGGAGAGATCTGAAAGGCACCGAACCTCGAAAGCTTCGGCGCCAGCGACCTCAAGAGCCTTCGCATGGGCGGCGTAATCTCCCTGGAGCGCCAGAACCCCAGCTTTCACCAGCCCCTCCCGGCCATCCTGTCTCCCTCGCCGAGCTGGGACAATCCAATGCCCACCATGGGTTCGCCTAAATCCTCGGAAAGTTCGGCCAAAACCTTGGGATCATTGTAATGCACTACCGCGCCGACGATAGCCCGGGCACGGCGAACCGGGTCTCCGGATTTGAATATTCCCGATCCTACGAAAACCGATTCAGCCCCGAGCTGCATCATGAGAGCCGCGTCCGCAGGAGTGGCGATACCGCCGGCGGAAAAATTCGGCACTGGAAGCTTTCCGGTCTTTGCCACTTCGTAGACCAATTCGAAGGGAGCGCCGAGTTCCTTGGCCACGGTCATCAACTCTTCCACCGGAAGGACGCGCAACCGGGCAACCCCATCTCTCACAGCCCGCATGTGGGTGACCGCTTCGACCACATCGCCGGTGCCGGGCTCTCCTTTGGTCCGGATCATCGCCGCACCCTCGCCGATGCGACGCAGCGCCTCGCCTAGGTCCTTGCAGCCGCACACAAAGGGGACCGTGAAGTCATGCTTGAAGACGTGGTATTTCCCGTCCGCGGGGGTGAGGACCTCGGATTCGTCGATAAAGTCGACACCCAATGCTTCCAAGATCCGCGCCTCCATGAAATGGCCTATCCGGCACTTGGCCATGACGGGGATGGACACCGCGTCCTGAATCTCCTTGATCATCCGGGGATCTGACATCCGCGCCACGCCTCCCTGGGCCCTGATGTCAGCGGGGACTCGTTCCAAAGCCATGACAGCCGCCGCTCCCGCCTCTTCCGCTATCTTGGCTTGGGCGGCATTGGTGACATCCATGATCACCCCGCCTTTGAGCATCTCAGCCAATCCTACCTTCGTACGCCACGCGTCGCTCTGCCGAGCGGACCAAAATTGTATTTCCATACCCATATTGTACCAAGAAACTATTAAAATTTACAGGTTTGTGCTACCATTTTCCGCGATGCGAATTTGGAAGAAAAGACATATTCTGAAATATTTATTATTTCTATTATATACAATGCAATATTTCTCTTGCGCAAGCAATCTCACCGCATCTTCGCCTCCTGCCCAGCCATATCCGGACTTGAGGGCATCTTTTGAATCCTTCTATGCGGAAGCAGGGATCCCTTCCCGACAGGCAACCGTACCCCATGTATACTTTACTGCCGAAGAATGGGGGAAAAGAGCCGTGGAGTTCGTAAGCCAGGCCCAGGACTATATCCTTATCTCCACCTTCCTTGCCAATTCCCATCCAGTAAATGAAGAAATATTTGCCGCCCTTGAGCACAAGGCCCACCAAGGTGTGAGGGTCTACCTGATCTTCGACTCCTCTTCGTACTACACCTACATGCCGGATAAAAAAACCTTCCGGCCCACTCCCCTGGCCGCATTTCCAAAAGGCTTGGTCAACACCGCGGAATACAACCCCATCCAGGGCACAAAGCTCTTCGCCCTGGGTTCGCTCCTGGACCGGGACCACAGGAAATTCTGGATTGTGGATGGAAAACGCCTCGCCCTCGGGGGAATGAACCTCAACTACTATTCGCTTTCACCCCAAGGAGAAATGCACAACATCGACGCCTTCGCCGAACTGAGCGGCAGGGATGTGCTGAAGCCTATGGTCGAATCCTTTTGCCGCACCTGGAACGACAATTCGCCGGACCGCATAGATCCGCTGGATTTCAGCACAAAAGATACGGAAGACCCCGCGCCCGAGGAAGGCCTTTGGCTTTTCGACCATAGGCCAGGCAGCCCTTCGTCCATGGACACCCTCTTCGATTCCTTTTTCACCCTGGCGAGGAAGGAAATTTGGATGGTCCAGGCCTATGCCTTCCCCACCGCCGCATTGATAGCCAAGGTAAGGACGGCCACGTCCCGAGGAGTCAAGGTCAACCTGATCCTCTCGACAAATTCCTTCCGAACAGTCTACGAGGATGCGGCCAATTACCGAGCCGTCGAACTCATCGACGCGGGCGCCCTGATCTTTGTCTTCGACGCGCTGGGACCCAGTACCTGTCCCGGGAGCTGGCCCTGGTGACTGCCAACCCTGCGTTAGGAGCGGCAACCATGGAAAACCTCAAAACCCTCATCGCCCAGTCCCGGCCCATGAGCAGGGAAGAGGCGCTAAGATACCGAACCTTTAAAAATTTCCTTGGTTGGCTCTCCATGACAATCGGAGGCTGATCGAATGAAGCTATCTCCAACAATCCGCCGCTTCTGCCTGCTTTTTTTCAGTTTGACGCAAGCCTTCGCTCTTTGGGCCCAGCCGAGTTTCTTCCATTCTATATCCCTTGATTCCTACTCGAGTCCGGCTGTCCCGGTAGGCCAATTCGTGGGCCTAAGGGCAGGTGTGGATTTTCCCAAGAGAAGTCCGGGCATATCCTTTTTCTTAAAGGGCTCGATCCCCTACGATCCCTTTGATCTATTGGACGGCCATGGGGGCTTCGGGGCGGAAATCCGACCCTTCGCGGCCAAGCGCCATTTCCTTGAATGGCTTTCTCCGAGGAGAACCCATTGGGCTCCTTCCTCTTCCGTTTCGCTTCTCTTCCCCTTCGAGAACCCGACAGCCCCCTTTGTGGAAGCTTCGCTCTCTCCCTTGCGCCTCTACACAGGCTGGGGAAACATATCCTTCCTGTCATTTAGAGCTTTGTTCGATGAGACATTGAAAGCTCAAGGCTGGGGAATAGGGATCCTTGAATTCGGCTATTACCCTCCTGACAGGAGAGCCCCTTGAGACATTGTGGAAACCCTCGGCTAAGATTTTGCCGATTTGGACCCCTCTTCGTCCTGCTCTCGTTTTTCTGCCTTGTCCCAAGGCCTGCGACGGGCCAGGATCTCGCCTTTGGCTTGGGCACATGGGACTTGGCGCAGGCCGCTCCGGGCGCCTTTGTCGACATATCGGCAACCTTTGGCATTGGAAAGCGCCTGGAATTCGGCGTGGCAGCCATCCCTCGGATCACCCCCTCTCCTTTGGAAGAGCTCTACCTCGAATCCCACCTTGGAGTTTCTCTTTTGGGCGACAGGCTTGGAGAAGTTGGCTTGCCGGGAATCTACGTCAATGCAATCCTCGACTTTGGCGGGGCGCTCAAGATTGAAGGCATTGGATCGGCCTTCCCAGCCACCGCCTTCCTTTGGTTCGGACGGCTGACCCCCTTCGCCCTTGGCAATCCTTATTACGGCC
>VKGY01000159.1 GCA_008080685.1 Spirochaetota bacterium | reverse complement strand
CGATAGCCTCGTTTTCGTTTTCTCCGGGATAATGGAATACCGGGGCGAGTCTTTCACAGCCCTGGATGATCTTGGTCGCCACATAGGGATCCTTGGACACCCCTCCGGTCAGGATCACGCCGTGGAGGTCGAAGTCCAGGACAGAGGCCATCGCCCCGATCTCTTTCAGCACCTGGTAGATCATGGCATCCACCACAAGCTGGGCTATGGGATCTCCCGCTTCCCTCAATTCCTCTACTTTCCTCAGGTCTTTGGTTCCGAAGTAGGCGGCAAGGCCGCCCTTGCCATAGAGTTGCTCAAGGAGTTCCGCCTTGGTCCATTCGCCGGAAAAGCAGGCTTCAAGAAGGGGAATGGGCGGAACGCCCCCGGCCCGTTCCGGGGTAAAAGGCGCCCCCTCCATGCGGTTGTCGCTGTCTATGATTTTCCCTCGCCGCAAGGGCGCTATGGAGAAGCCTCCACCCAAATGGCAGGCAACCACTCGCAATTGATCGAAGGGCACGCCGAGGCGGGCGGAAAGCTCCTTGGCGGTTGCCCGTATGTTGAGTGCGTGGACGTAGGAAAAGCGTGGGAACAAAGGTGAGCCTGAAATGCGGGCGATGTCGGCCAGATCATCCACACCCACAGGATCCACCGCGAAAGCGGGAGCCCCAGCCGCAAGGGCGAAGTCATAGGCGATCGGCGCCGCCAGGTTTGAGGCGTGGCGGTACACAGGAGTCTCAATGCAATATCGGGCGAAGGTTTCATCAATCTGTATCGTGCCTGCGGGGACGGGCGGCACCATGCCTCCGATGGCGCCCACTGCGGCTATCTTCAATCCTTCCGCCACCTTCGCTGTGACAAATTCCCTTACCTGGGCGGCTCGCTTTTCCTTGCCGGCCTTAGGTTCAAGGTTGGCTTCAGTCTCGGTGAGGGCGAGCGATTCGCTTGCCATGCACTGGATTCCCGGCAGGTTCCTGCGGTAAAGGGCGCATTTGGTAGAGGTCGATCCCGTATTTACGACGAGGATGATTTCATTGGTCTTTGGCATGGTCGGACTCCTCCGGGTCGTCGTCAACGAAGGGTCGCACGGCTTTGCTGGGGAGTCAAGGCAAGACAGGCGCCAGGCATGAAGTCAGTCTCCGATCGGGCATCCGCAGGATTGGCGCACCATGAGTCGGGTAGGGAGGATCACCTGGTGATCGCGGGCGTCGCCCAACTCGATGATCTTGACGATGGTTTCCATGGCTACCACTCCAATGTCGTGCATGGGCTGCCGCACCGTGGTCAGGGAGGGGCTGAGGAATTCGGAAAAGTAGGAATCGTCGAATCCGGTGATGGCTAGATCCTGGGGAACTCTGATGCCCGCTTCCCGGCAATACTGTAGTGCTCCCAAGGCGATTTGATCGTTGGCGGCGAAGATCGCGTCGTAATGCCGCTCCGCGAGGGCGGTCTTGGCGTTGGCATACCCCAGTTCCCGAGTAAATGCCCCAAACCTGACTTCGAAGGCATCGGGATGGTATCCCGCCTCTGAAAGACCCATCTTGAATCCGTAAAGTCTGTCGTTGGAATCGAAATTGCTCTCGAGTCCCGCGAGAAACAGGATGGATTTGAAATGGTGCCCCGCGTAATGGTGCGCCATCTGCCTGGATCCCCCCACGTTGTCGATGAGGACGGCGGGAGAGTCTATTCCCGCGGGAGGACGGCCGATGAAGAGGAAGGGAATCTCCCGGCGCCTGAGAGAGATGAGAAAGTCATGGGCGACCGCGTCTAGGCCGTTGGACCGGATTATGAAAGCGTCCACCTTCCTGCCGTGGACTAGGGCGTCAAGGCCCCTTTTGTTGCTGCGGGTCTTTAAGAGAAGATTGTAGTTTTTCTCCTCCGCAACCCCTTCCGCGCCGGTGAGAAGGGATGCGTAATACTCGGTCAACACATCCGGAAGGAGCATCGCCACGGTTCTGGATTTTCCGCCAGAGAGGGCGCTGGCAGCGCTGTTAGGTGTATATCCCAGGGTCCGTATGACTTCTTCGACCTTGGCGACCGTGGAGGGTTTCACGCTGTGTTCTCTGTTGATCACGCGCGACACCGTCGCCTTGGAATAGCCTGAGAGCCTAGCGACGTGGTCCATGGTGACGCGTTCGTCTAAAGGGTTGATTTTCATTTGTAACCGATTTCTATTTTAGTCATCTTGGTTTGCTTGTCAAGTCGAGTTTTTCAAGGATTTTCAGGCCTCGGGTAGATCCCATGGCTTTTCCTTCCTCAATTCCCGCTATGATGTCTACCGGCCGGTGGGCGTCCGAGTTCACTACGCAGAGAATGTCGTATTCGCAGGCGAGATCCCAAAAGTATTCGTGGGGGTAGGGCCGCCTTTGCCCTCGGTCGCCCCTGACCTTGGGCTTTCGGAATCCGCAGCCGTTGATCTCCAAGGGTACCTTGGTGGCTTGCGCCGCCTCGAGGATGTCCTTGGCGCAGGCGATGGCGTTTTCGTCCCAGGGAGCCCAATTGTAGCAAAAGAGATCGGGATGGGCGAGAAAGGCGAAGATTCCGCTTTCCAGGGCCTTCGCGGTGGTATCGGCGAAGGATGCCAATTCCCTCGGATCGGTTATGACAAAGGAATCCCTCCAGGATCCCCGGTGGAGATAGGTGTGTATTCCCACCCCGAGATAATCCAGGGCAAAGTGACCAAGTAATTCGTCCTTCAAATACCCGTGGATGTCAGGCCCCCATTCGCACTCCAAACCTGCGAACACCTGCATGGGCTCGTCGAATCCCTTTGCCTCTTCCCGCGCCGCGTCCACCGCGTGGATATAGGCGGGCAACTCGTCCATGTCCATCCTGCTCTCGGACCAGCGGCGATCGGGATAGGGGCAATGGTCGGAAAATCCAAGCTCGCGGATCGACGCTTTCCGCGCGGTTTTTAGGTAATCCATGGCGTCGCCCGTGGCGTGGCGACAACGGTACGTATGGGTGTGGTAGGTAGTCATCTGATCCCGGGAGTGTAGCCGGGATATGGAATTATGTCGAGGAGGTCGGAAAAGCGCCCTAGGTGGAGGGGTCGCTGCACCTCCTGCCCACAGTTGAAGGAAACCGGGAGCATCCCCGCCTTCGCTGCTCCCTCGAGTTCGAAGTCCTCGTGGCCCACGAAGGCAATTTCTTGGGCAGGGAAGCCGGCTTCGTCGGCGAAGGCCAGATAGATCCCCGGATCGGGTTTCGAGACGCCCGCGTCGATGGAGGAGACTACGCGGCGAGCTATGCACTCCAGGCCCAGGGCTCGGAACCAGGAGGCCTTTTCCGCCGCGGATTGATAGGAATTGGTTATCATGCCCAAGACGAAACCCCGCCTCTCCAACTCAAGGAGGGTTTCCTTCTCGCTCGGGAAAAGCTCTATGGCCCTTGAGAATTCGAGTTCCTTTCCCAGGATGGCGTTTCTGGCGCAGGGATCGGAGACTCCGAGTTCGTCCAGGAAATCCCCCATGGCCTGGGCTTTGCCGATGCTCCCATCGAAGGAACGAAACATGTGCCTCCTATGGCAATCCTCGGCGAAGCCAAGATCCAGGCGGGGAGAAAAGCGTTTCTGTATGAAAGAAGCCAGGGCGGCGGTGAAGTCCTTGGTCCTGTGGTAGAGCACGCCATTTCCGTCGAAGCCGATGGCCTTTATTCCCGCATATCCCATGCAATCCTCCTGCCTAGGCGCCGCCTAGGGATCATACGCCAAGGGATTCCAAAAATTTCCTGCCTTCTGCCAGCTCGGCGACGGAATAGCTGTTCTGGAATTCACAGGTCCTGAGTGCCCCTT
>VKGY01000158.1:4334-9663 GCA_008080685.1 Spirochaetota bacterium | reverse complement strand
CGCCCGGAGCGAAGGCTTGGGCGCCCTTATGCGGGGCTTCAGCTTCCCAAGGATCGCCGCCGGCGCCGCTGCCGGACTCCTTCCCGGCCTCATTGTCGCCACCATCCTTGGCAATCCCGGCCTCGCTGTCCTTGGGGCAGCTGCCGCCCTGGTTTCAGCCTTGGGCTCCGCTGCCTGGTTGATCTCGGCCTATGGAAAAGCCTTGGGCGGATTCACGGGAGACAGCCTTGGGGCGGCGGTGGAGATAGGCGAAACCGCCCTTCTCATCCTTCTTGCCAGCCTCTTCCATCTTTTTGAGGTTTTTCCCCTATGAACATTCCCCAGGAAACGCAATTACCCACCCGGGACCACCTCCGCCACGGAGGCAACCTGCAGGAGATCTCAAACCGCACGGGCATCGATCCCTACCAGATCCTGGACTACAGCGCCAACATCAACCCAGCAGGGCCGCCTCCATGGATCAAGGAAGCTCTCATGGCCGCCGCCTCGCGAGTGCGCCACTATCCGGATCCCGATTCCACAGTCCTGCGCGAGGCGGCGTCCCAGAAGTTCGGCCTCTCCCCCGAGAGCTTTCTCTTCGCGGACGGCGCGGATTCCCTCCTTTTCGCCCTGCCCCTGGCCTTGGGCGCGAAGCGATGCCTGATTCCAGTCCCCTCCTACTCAGGCTATTTCCGCGCCGCCCGTCGGGCCGGAATTCCCGCCGTCTCCATCCGGCTTCCCGCAGAGAAGAATTTTTCCCTTGCCTCGCCGGAATTCTCCGCAGCCTTGGAAGAGGCTCTTGATGCGGCTTCGCCGGCAACCCAAGGCGTATCATCCGACACCATGGTTTTCCTGGGCGCGCCCAACAACCCCGCGGGAGGATCGTTGCCGCACAACGCATTGCGCGAAATCGCTGGGAAAAACCCGGGCGCATGCTTTGTCGTGGACGAGTCCTTCATCGAATTGAGCGCAGGCATCCCAAGCCTTCTTGACTTTAAAAATTCGACGCCTAACGCATCATTGCCGCCCAACCTGATTGTGGCCCGCTCCCTCACCAAGGCCTGGGCGATTCCCGGAGCCAGGGCCGGATTCATCGCAGGAAACCCCGATATCATCCAACGCGTCAGAAGCCAGCTTCCCGCCTGGCCCCTTTCCTGTTTCGCCGAAGAGATCGCCCTTCGATGCCTCGGGGACAATTCCTACCTGCCCTCCACCGTGCCCTACTTGCTCAAGGAAGCCGATGCTTTCGCCGCTTCGATCGCCGCGTTGGGCGATATCAAGGTGATCCGGAGCAGCGCTAATTTCCTTCTCCTCGACTTTATCTCCGACTCCCGCGCCGAGGCGGTCCACGGGTTCTTGCTCTCCAGAGGCATCGCGATCCGGACCTACTCCCCCGAAGAAGGCCTAAGCCCCCGCTACGCCCGCATCGCCGTCCGTTCAGACCGGGAGAACGCGCGCTTCCTGTCCGCGTTGCGCGACGCAATCTCCGCAACCCCATGAATCATTCCTGGATTCTCCCCATAGCCGCCTTTCTCCTGGACTGCGCCTTGGGAGACCCCTACTACCCCTTCCACCCAGCCCGGCTTGCCGGCTTCCTGGCAACCCGGCTTGAGCCTCAAGCCCGTAGGACTCTCAGCTCCTCCGTATTCGGCGGCGCCGCCGCATGGGCGGCGATTATCGGACTCTTCATTCTGGCTGGCATTGCCCTCCCCGCCGCCTTCGCCGCCCTTGTCCGCCAGGCAGGCGCCATCCTATTCCCTGGCCTGGCATCGGATACCCTCTATCGCAGCTCCCGCGCCTTCGCCCAAATCCTCCTCATTTACGCTACAATCGCCCCCAAGGACCTCGCCCTCCACGCCGCCAGAGTTGCCAGAGCCCTGGCTAGCCCTGAGGCCGACCCTGGCGAGCGCCTTGCGAAGGCTCGCGCGGCGGTTTCCATGATCGTAGGCCGGGACGTCCAGCGCCTGGACGAGGAAGGGGTGATCAAGGCAACCGTGGAAAGCGTGGCTGAATCCGCCGTGGACGGAGTCATCGCCCCCCTCTTCTGGGCATTTGTCGCAGGAGCCCCCGGTGCCCTGGCCTACCGGGCAATCAACACCCTCGATTCCCTCTGGGGCCACCGGGATGAACGCTACGAAAAGTTCGGCAAGGCCGCCGCCCGGGCCGACGACGCCGCCACCTGGCTTCCCGCCCGGCTCGGCTTCCTCGCTGCCCTGGCCGCCCTAGTCCCCCTATCCGCCGTCTTTCCCCGCTCCTACAGCCTCCGCGATGCCCTCGTCCTCGGCTGGCGCGACAAGGGCAAGCACGCTAGCCCCAACTCCGCCTGGCTCGAAGCCCTCTTCGCAGGCGCCCTCGGCCTCAGCCTCGCCGGCCCCGCCTGGTACTCAGGAAAACTCCTCCCCAAGCCCACCCTCGGCGAAGCCAGGCGATCGCCGGAGATCGCGGATATCCACACATCAATCTTCCTTATGTACAGCCTTACTGGAGCCTTTCTCATCCTCGGAAGCGCACTCTTGATCATCGCCGCCTGAACCCCTTCCCAAAATCGAAGGCCGTTGGTATATTTGAATCATACCCTACCCCCTCCAGGGGGAGGGGTAAAAATTTTGCATGAACAGCCGGAATTCAAGAATCTCGAGTCCGGCGTAAAGGTAAGGAGTGTAGGATGGATCATGGAAGCGCAGAGAGCCAAAACGCCATAGCCCTGCTCAAGACCGCCAAGGGGCAGGTTGAGGCAGCCTTGAGGATGATGGAAGACGATCGGTACTGCATCGACATCTCGAAGCAGATCCTGGCAAGCCTGGCCTTGCTCAAGAAGGCGAACCAGATTGTCCTCAGGCAACACATCGACACCTGCGTCAAGGAAGCAGTGCAAAACTCCCAAGGTCAGGAAAAGATCGAGGAGATCGCCTTGATCCTCGACCGCTACATGGGCGGGCCAGGCGCCTAAAGGATACACTATGAGCGAAGAGACAAAGGATATTTCGATTCCCGTGGCGGGGATGACCTGCACGGCCTGTTCGGCGGCCATTGAGCGCTCGCTGAAGAAACTTCCGGGCATCAAGGTGGCGGCGGTTAATTTCGCCACCGAAAAGGCAACAGTCCAATATGACCCGAAAGCGGTAAGGATTTCGGAGATCAAGGCGGCGATCAAAAAGGCAGGCTACGAGCCTCTGGCTCTTGAGTCTTCTTCCGCCTCCCCGCAGGACAAGCATGGTTTGGCCAAGGAAAAGGAAGTGCGAACCATGAAGGCAAAGCTCGCTGTCTCGGCCTTCTTCTCGATTCCCCTCCTCTATATCGCCATGGGACACATGATGGGATTGCCCCTTCCGGAAGTCCTCCACCCCATGCATTACCCCTTGAATTTCACATTAATCCAGCTGGCGCTCGTGGTTCCGGCGGTTGCGGCGGGGTACAGGTTCTACGTCATAGGCACCAAGGCAATCCTGCGGGGCGCACCGAACATGGACAGCCTCATCGCCTTGGGAACCAGCGCGGCAATCGCCTACAGCCTTTATTCCCTGGCGAGGATAGTCTCAGGCGACATGGCAGCCTCCGGTGAGCTGTATTTCGAAACCGCCGGAGTGATAATCACCCTCATCCTCATGGGGAAGACCCTTGAAACAATCAGCAAGGGAAAGACCTCCGAGGCAATCAAGAAGCTCATGCATCTCCAGCCCAAGACCGCGACCATCCTCTCCAAGGGCGGGGAGTTGGTCATTCCAATTGAGGAAGTCGAGCCGGGCGACCTCATCCTGATAAGGCCTGGGGAAAGGATTCCCGTGGACGGGCCAGCGCGGTGGACGAGTCCATGCTCACGGGGGAAAGCATTCCCGTAGACAAGGGGCCGGGCGCCGGGGTTACAGGCGGGACCATAAACAAGAATGGATCCATGCAGTTCACCGCCCAGAGGGTGGGATCGGATACCTCCCTGGCCAGGATCATCAAGTTGGTGGAGGATGCCCAGGGTTCCAAGGCGCCCATAGCCAAGCTGGCTGATGTAGTATCGGGAATCTTCGTTCCCGTAGTATTCGGGATCGCGATACTTTCAGCGGGAGCATGGTTGATCGGGGGACAGGGTGCTGTTTTCGCCCTGACGATTTTCGTCGCCATACTGACAATAGCCTGCCCCTGCGCCTTGGGCTTGGCAACTCCCACGGCCATCATGGTCGGCACCGGAAAGGGCGCGGAGATGGGCATCCTCATCAAGTCGGGGGAGGCTTTGGAGACTGCCCACAAGGTCCAAGCTGTCGTCCTGGACAAGACGGGCACCATAACCCAAGGCAGGCCCGAGATCACGGACATCCTTCCATCCGAAGGCATCGCGGAGAACGAGCTTCTCGCCCTAGCCGCCTCGGCGGAAAAAGCCTCGGAACATCCCCTTGGCGCGGCGATCGTGGAGGAAGCCAAGACGAGAAACCTGGATCTCGTCATTCCGGCGAGTTTCGAGGCGATTCCCGGAAAGGGCATTGTGTGCGCCGTCGGCGAAGGCGAGCCCGCCACGCTGGGAATCGGCAATACGAAGCTCATGGAATCATTAGGAGTGGAAATCGCTCCCTCCCTGGGCGACGCTCAGCGCCTTGCCGAAGAAGGCAAGACTCCCATGTTCGTGGCCTTAGGCGGCACACTCTTGGGCATAATCGCGGTTGCAGATGTGGTAAAGCCCACCAGCGCCGAGGCCATCGCCAGGCTCAAGGCGAAGGGTATCAAGACTATCATGATCACCGGCGACTCCCGCCCCACTGCGGAAGCGATTGCCCGGCAGGTTGGGGTGGATTCTGTCCTGGCCGAGATCCTGCCCGGCGACAAGGCTGCTGAAGTGGCAAAGCTCCAAGCCCAGGGGCTCGTGGTGGCGATGGTGGGGGATGGGGTAAACGATGCCCCGGCTCTGGCCAAGGCCGATATCGGCATAGCCATTGGATCGGGTACCGACGTGGCCATAGAGAGCGCCGACATTGTCCTCATGAAAAGCGACCTGCGGGATGTGGCCGCCGCGCTGGAGCTCTCCAGTAAGGTCATTCGAAATATTAAGGAAAACCTATTCTGGGCCTTCGGCTACAATGTCCTCGGCATCCCGGTGGCGGCAGGGTTTTTGTATCTCTTCGGAGGCCCTCTGCTGTCGCCCATGCTGGCCGCGGCGGCCATGTCCCTGAGCTCGGTTTCAGTTTTATCCAACGCGCTGCGCCTGAAAAGATTCAAGCCTTCGCGTCTTGCATAAGGGCTGGAATTTTTTATATTTCAATAAGGAGAGAATATGCGAAAGCTTTTGAAAATCGAAGGAATGTCCTGCGGCCACTGCGTCATGTATGTCCGGTCGGCCTTGGAAGACGTGGCGGGCGTAAAGTCCGCG
>VKGY01000158.1:0-4260 GCA_008080685.1 Spirochaetota bacterium | reverse complement strand
ACAACCTGGAAGACCAGGCCTTGCGCGCCGCCGTGGCGGAGGCAGGCTACAAGGTCACCTCCATCATGCCTTGAAAAGATATCGGCCTAGGCGTTCCTCCTAGGCCGATATCATGTAAATCCTGTTTATCTTGTTATCCTGTCTTAAAATAAAATTGAGTCAAAGTTTGGGGTCTGACCCCATGAGTTGACCTTCAGGAGCCTGCCACCTCAGAGAGCTTTACCGCCGGGGGCTCGAGATTCTCCCCTTCGGACTTCCTGAGCTCTTCCAGCAATTCCCTGCCCCGGCGCGAGAGCCGTTGGGGAACTTGGAGAAGGATCTTCACGTATAGGTCACCCTTGCGCCCGGAGGAACTGGGCACCCCTTCTTCCTTGACGCGAAGCAGCTTGCCATGCTGGGTTCCCGCGGGGATGGCAAGCTTCACCCTCTTGTTGTCCAGGGTCTGGACGCTTACCTCGCCCCCGAGGGCGGCGGTGATGAAATCGATCCTCGCGGCGCAATAGATGTCTTGATCGTGGCGCTCGAAATAGTCGTGGGCCCGGACATGGATGAATACGTAAAGATCTCCAGGAGCGCCGCCGTTCGGCCCTACGTCGCCCTGTCCGGGAATGGTCACCCTCTTGCCGTCATCCACCCCGGGAGGAATGGTCACCTTGATCTTCTGCTTTTTCTTGGAGATGCCAGAACCTTCGCAATCCCTACAGGGCTTTTCTATGACCGAGCCCTGGCCTTGGCATAGGGGACAGGGTTGGGAGATGGAGAAAAACCCAGAGCTCCTACGCACCTGGCCTGAACCGCGGCAGGTGCCGCATACTTTGCGTCCCGAACCGTCCACCGAGCCTGATCCGGCGCAGGTCTTGCAGGTATCGTCCCGAGAATAGGCAATCTCTACCGTTGTGCCGTAGATAGCCTTTTCAAAGGGCAGTTCAATGTCGTAGCGAAGATTCGAGCCGCGCTGGGAGCGATCCGACCTTCTATCGGCCCCATAGCCCCCCTGGTTGCCAAAGATTGAACCGAATATCGAAGAAAAATCCCCGAAGCCGCCCGCCCCGCCCATCCCTTCGACACCGGCAAAGCCGAACTGGTCGTAGGCTTGGCGCTTCGAGTCGTCCCCGAGTACCTCGTAGGCTTCGGTAGCTTCCTTGAACTTTTCCTCTGCCGCTTTGTCGCCGGGGTTCTTATCAGGGTGGAATTGGATGGCAAGCTTTCTGTATGCCCTCTTGATGTCGTCCTTCTGGGCGTCCTTCTGGACGCCCAGAACTTCGTAATAATCTCGCTTTGCCACGTTTTACCTGTCCTCGGGTCGGTTTATTTCTTTTCCTCGTCGTCGACCACCTTGTAGTCCACGTCGTCGGCATTCTTGGTGTTCGATGCGTTTCCGGCCGAGCCGCCTGAGCCTGCGCCGGGGCCATCCTGGCCTGGCTGGCCCTGGAAGCCCGCGCCCTGGGCGCCCTGAGCTCCTTGGGCAGCTTGAGCCGACTTGTAGAGCTCCTCGGAGAGCTTGTAGGTGGCCTGCTTGAGCGCCTCGGTCTTCTGGCGGAGGGCCTCGATGTCCGAACCCTCCATGGCCTTCCTCAGGTCCTTCATGGCCGTCTCGATATTCTGCTTTTCCCCAGGGCTGGCCTTGTCGCCGTAGTCCTTCAAGGACTTTTCAGTCTGGTACAGAAGGGCGTCCGCCTCATTACGGGCTTCTACCCTCTCGCGCTCCCTCTTGTCTTCTTCGGCGTGTGCCTCGGCCTCGCGCACCATCTTGTCGATGTCCGAATCATTGAGGCCGCTCGAAGCCTCGATGCGTATCTTCTGTTCCTTGCCCGTGCCAAGATCCTTCGCGGACACGTGGACTATGCCGTTAGCGTCAATGTCGAAGGTGACCTCCACCTGGGGGATACCCCGAGGCGCAGGCGGGATACCCACTAGATCAAACCTTCCCAAGGTGCGGTTCTGGCTGGCCATCTCGCGCTCGCCCTGGAGGACGTGGATGGAGACCGCAGTCTGGCCGTCAGCGGCGGTGGAGAAAATCTGGCTCTTGCGGCAGGGGATCGTGGTGTTGCGGGGGATGAGCCTGGTGAACACGCCGCCCAAGGTTTCGATGCCCAAAGAAAGGGGAGTAACGTCCAAAAGAAGGACGTCCTTGACGTCTCCGCCAAGGATGCCGCCCTGGATGGCGGCGCCCACGGCGACGGCTTCGTCAGGATTTACACCCTTGGAAGGTTCCTTGCCGAATATTTCCTTGACGACCTGCTGAACCTTGGGGGTCCTGGTAGAACCACCTACGAGGATCACCTCGTCGCCTCTCGAAAAGGTCGGCGCACATCTGTTCGAAACGAGCCCTAGTGAGGGTTTTCTGGAGATGCTTGGGGCCCGAGGCGTCGGCGGTGATAAAGGGCAGGTTTATCTCCGCTTGCTGGACGTTGGAAAGCTCAATCTTGGCCTTTTCCGCCGACTCCCTCAGTCTCTGGAGGGCCATGCGGTCCTGGGAAAGGTCGATTCCCGTATCGTTCTTGAACTCTTCCGCCATCCACATCATCACCTTGCGGTCGAAATCATCACCGCCCAGGTGGGTGTCGCCATTGGTGGACTTAACCTCGAAGACTCCCTCGCCCAGTTCAAGGATGGAGATGTCGAAGGTTCCCCCGCCCAAATCGTACACGGCGATGGTCTTTTCCTTCTTCTGGTCTTTGTTGAAGCCATAGGCCAAGCTGGCTGCCGTGGGCTCGTTGATGATGCGCTTGACTTCCAGGCCGGCGATCTTGCCTGCGTCCTTTGTGGCTTGGCGCTGGGCGTCGTTAAAGTAGGCGGGGACGGTTATGACCGCCTCGGTGACCGCCTCGCCAAGGTAGTCTTCCGCGGTCTTTTTCATCTTCTGGAGGATGAAGGCGCTGATCTCCTGGGGACTGTAGAGTTTGCCGCCTATGTCCACCCGGACGTCGTTGCCGTTGTCCGTGACCTTGTAGGGAACCATCTTCAGCTCGGACTGCACCTCCGCGAAGCGGCGGCCCATGAAGCGCTTGATAGAGTATACCGTGTTTTCGGCGTTGGTTATCATCTGGTTCTTAGCCGGCTGGCCTACGACCCGTTCGCCCTTGGCGGTGAATCCGACGATTGAGGGCGTGGTTCTCTGCCCTTCGGAGTTGGCGATGACGATAGGCTCTCCGCCTTCCATCACCGAGACGCACGAATTGGTCGTTCCAAGATCTATTCCAATGATCCTGCCCATATAATTATCTCCTTACTAAGACTTTCGGTTTCAGTTTTGTTCCGAGGACAGCGTAGCCTTGGGGCCGGGTATCCTTACCCTTACCTTGGCGGATCGGAGTATCCGATCATGCAAGGCATAGCCAGGAAGGTACTCCTCCAAGACCACCGCTTCCTCCACATCTCCGGGCTCGGCGAAGAGCGCCTCGTGCCGGTTGGGATCGAAGGGGGTTCCCCTGGACTCGAACCTCTTCAAAGAATACTTATTTTCGAGCATCTGCGACAACTGCTTGCGAATCATAATGACGCCCTCATGAACCTGCTCGTAGTTCTTGGCGGCTTCGGCGCTGGCTATTCCCCGGTCGAAATCATCCAGGATTGAAATGAGGTCGGAAAGCAGGGAAGAAACGCCATATTTTTGGGCATCTTCCTTTTCACGGAGCATCCTTTTCCTAAAATTGACCTCGTCGGCAAGCTTCCGAAGGTATTTTTCGTTCAGATCCTCCACTTCCGCCTTGAGCTTGAGGTTTTCCTCCCTGGCTGTGGAAAGCTCAGCCAAAAGCGTGTCGTCTATGCTGGGCTGAGGTGGCTGCGTTTCCGGAGCGGTTTCCGGGACTGCCTCGGGAGGATGCACACGTGGCTCAACAGCCTGAGGTTTGGATTCTTTTGAATGTTTGGACATATCCCTGCCTTGTGGATTATAATATGAGTAACGATGGTACCCCAATAACATAATAAGGCCTTAGCGCAGCGTCAATAATGAAACCGGCGCCTTCCGTATTGACTTTGGCGGGTTCTGATTTAAATTAAACTTAGCAGGAGGACTTCTTGCAGGTACAAAGGCCGGCCCTGGTCGCGGAACAAAGGCAGAAACTCAATCCGCGCATGTTGCAATCCATAAAAATCCTCGCCCTGCCGGTGGCCGAGCTAACTGAAGAGATCCAGGCGGAGTTGGAGATCAATCCCGCCTTGGAAGTCATAGACGATAGAACCGTGGATTCCTTGGAAGCCTTCTCGGAGGAGGGGTCGGACGTCGCCGCCGATGCCTGGGAGGATGAAAACGGA
>VKGY01000157.1 GCA_008080685.1 Spirochaetota bacterium | reverse complement strand
GCTCGATGAAGCTATCAAACTTCATACCCTCGTGTCAAGCGCATTTCACAGATTTTAACCGAAACCAGGAATTTGATTCCAACGTTTAAATCCAATCCATTTCTATTCGCCGGACTTTAAGAGCGAATGAGAAGTTACCGGGATTGGTCTCTTGTGTCAATCGGTTCTAAATAACAATTCAAATTAAAACAAACCCCCTGATTCGCCCACCGAGCGGTATCCAAGAGCTTCATCTATAATGCATTCTGTCAGCCTATTTTCTCCTTCTAAATCTGCAATTGTTAGGGAGACCTTCAGCACCGAATGGCTGGCTCGAGCCGATAGACCCATCTCATCTACCCTTCTATATAATGCATCCTTAGCGCCCGGAGCGAAAGCGCAGAAATTTACCAATGCATCCGCCTCAAGTCGGCCGTTGAACACGCCTCCCAAAGATTTTGTCCTCTCCATCTGCCTAAGCGTAGCCGACTCCACAAGTTCCCTGAGGGCTTTGCTATCCGCTGGGAACCTGTCCACAATCGATGCAATCTTGGGAGGAGACATCAACAACCGCATATCCACCCTGTCTATCAAGGGACCTCCGATTTTTTTCCAATACTGGGCTATTTCCTTTGGGGAGCATGTGCAATAGGCACCTTGCTTACCGGTGAAACCACAGGGGCAAGCATTGGCCGCGATGATGAGCTGGAAATCCGCGGGAAAGCGGATAAGCCGCCCAGCGCGAACTATGGTTACCATTCCGCTTTCCATAGGTTCCCGCAGGGCTTGCAGGACATCCCTGCGGAACTCTGGCGTTTCATCGAGAAACAACACCCCACGATGAGCAAGGCTGATTTCCCCGGGCAATGGGAACCGCCCTCCGCCAACGATGCCTTCAACCGAGGCTGAATGGTGAGGACTACGGAAGGGTGGCTCGGCAAGGAGATCGCGGCTTAAAAATGAAGCGCCTCGCATGGACCAAATCGCCGCTACCTCGAGGGCTTCCTGAGTCCTTAAGGGAGGCAGGATTGAGTTGAATCTTTGTGCGGCCATTGTCTTTCCTGCCCCAGGAGGGCCAAGAAGCATTAGGTTGTGCCTTCCAGCAGCCGCGACGCAAAGAGCCCGGATCACCGCGGGGTTGCCATAGTAATCCGAATAATCCAAACTCTGGGTTCCTTCCGATAGTTCCTGCGTTAAGCCCTCCCCTTCCCAGGGATTTGCGGTCTCCAAAGGTGATATAAAGTTCTTACCTTTGGCGATAGAGGCGCAAATGCCCAGAAGCTCACCAACGTGGCCGATAGTAGAAATTCCTTTGTTGCCAAGAATTTCAAATTCGCGCTGGTTGCCTGAAGGGAGAATAAAATATTCCACTCCATACCGTCTCGCCTCCAGGATGGCGGGAAGGGTTCCACGGATGGGATTGATGCATCCGTCCAAGGCCAACTCTCCCATCACCAATACCCGCGAGTCGGCTTGAGGAATTGTGGAAGAGGCGTCGAGTATTTTTAACGCTACAGGTAGGTCATAAAGAGAGCCTTGCTTGGGGAGATCCGAAGGCGATAGGTTGATTAGAATTCTATCTTTTGGAAAATCAAAGCCTGCGTTGCGAAGCGCAACCCTCACCCTCTCCCTGGATTCCCTGACCGATGCTGCAGCAAGCCCTACCATGTCAACCCCCGGTATGCCTCGGCGGATGTCTACCTCGACTTTTACCAGGGAGCCCCTCAAACCCTGCGGTTCGAAGGCGAAAACATCCATATGAGTCTCTCCTTGCATATACTACGCGCGGGAGAGATTCGTATGATTTAAACCGCAGGGTGGGATTCCAATTAAATCTCTTGTAGGATATCCAAGTCTAATTCACCCCCCGCTGCAGGCATCGCAAGCCCAAAGGCCTCAAGCACCTTTGGGTGAACTTCGCCAAAGACTCCCGCGATCCTTCCCTTGACCATGACGAGGGCTTGCCTACCGGGGATGAAACGAGGATCCTGGGATTCACGTACCGAGTAGTCCATACCAAGATAGTACATTAGGGTAGCAAGATGTGATGCAGCCTCGTTGTAGTCCGCAGCGCTGTGGGTATTCAGGAATCCAAGATACTGCCTGGTGGAAATGCCATAGTTCTCTTCAGGTGTTTTTATCGCTACTTTGCCGATTTCAAAGGTCCTATGGGGATAGGGAGCCTTTACGGAAACCGATTCTGTATCCAGGAGCCCGGGTAAGGGGGAATTGCGAAGGTATTCGAAATTCTCGCTCATCGGATTTGTTATCCTCACCAAAGTTTCCTTGGGGAGACTCATTTTTTCGATGTAGTCCTTGCCACTTCCGAGATAATTGTAGATCATCTCCTGGTATCCCATGCCGACTAGGTTCAGTTTGGCTTTCCGCGAGAACTCTTCTATCGGCGAAAGCCGGCCGATAGTAAAGTCCTTAGGCCTTTCGGGCTTGAAGTTTTCCATTCCGATGCCGATCAACACGTCTTCTATCACGTCTACGGGATGGAGGAAATCATTCCGATATTCCGGTGGATCAAGGGTGAGGATATCATCATTGATTTTTGAACGAGATCCCATGCGCGCAAGGGATTTTTTCGCTTCCAGTGCATTGAGGCTGACCCCCAGAAGCTTGTTTATGCTCTCTAGAGAGACGGATACGGGTTTCTGAAAATACAGGGGGAATACGATTTTTCTGCCGAAGGGAGTATCATAGGGATAACGTACTTCGATGTTTTCTATGGCAAAGCCCATGTCCGCCAGGTCGCAGGCCATGATGGATGCCGTAAGGCTAACGGAAGGGTAATCGCTTCCGGTAACTTCAATGAAAAGATCCGAATCTCCCACCAGAACCGCGCCCAGATCGGCTGAGTTTATAATAGGGGGATATGACAGGACTCGTTCTCTGTTGTCTAGCAAGAGGGGATGGATGGGCTGGCCAGCTAATATAAATCCATATTCCTTTCCTTTTGGGTGTTCCGCTAAGATCTGCCGCAGGGTGAGGCTCCTAGTCTCCTGCAGAGGAACGAAGGCCGCGACATCGGGATCGACACCGCGATAATGCACCGGCCATTCGATGATAGAAGGACGGTAGAGTCCGATGGATACAGATTTTCTTTTTCGCCCAAAGTTCCAGGTCAGCTTTTCCTGGGTTTGGATCATATCCTTTATCATCGCTTCGGTGATGGCCATCCCTCGGGCGACAAATCCCGCCAGGAATGGGCGGACATTCCTGACGCTTTCATCGACTTCGACTACATATTCGGTTTTTTTTGATTGGCCGGGGGGGGCAAAAAAATCGTAGGCTGGTATGGAACCTGTCCTATGGATGCGAAGCTGACGGGCTAATCCTGCTGTAGACCATAGATCGGGCCTGTTCGTATCGTTCAGTTCGATTTTTATTGTTCTTTCGGATTCCGCAATCTCAAGACCATCCCATCCGTCGAGTTCAGCTTTGGCAGTAGGAAGCACCGTTTCAATTGAGTTCGCATCGTAATGAGTTCCTAGAAGCGAAAAAAACAATGCTTCGTTTACTTCAATTTTCGGCATTTCAATTCTCCCTTTGGGCGGTTTTCCGCAAGGCTCTTCGCAATCGCACCGCCTCGAGGTCCCGGCTGAACAATTCCCTCAGATCGTTGAGTCCCAACGCCATAAGCGCCATGCGGTCTATGCCGATGCCCCATGCCAGGACAGGTACGTCGATGCCGAGGGCTTTAGTGACTTCTGGCCTGAAAATTCCCGAGCCTCCCAGCTCAAGGTTCGGTGAAGGGGAAATAACCCGGCACATACTTTACTTCTTTCGCTCCCGCAACTTCCACAGCGAACATTTCAAGGAAACCCAATAAGGTGCGCAAGGAGACATCCTCACCCAACACGATCCCTTCGGTTTGGTAGAAGTCGGAAAGATGGGTGGCGTCAACCTTATCGTACCGGAAGCAGCGTACGATGCCAAAGTATTTGCCCGGAATTTTTGCCTTTGGAAGCTGCTGGGCGGACAAAACCGTCCCTTGGCTTCTTAAGATGAGACGCTTTGTAAACTCTCGATCAAAGGAATAATTCCAGCCCCTGGAACCGGATTCTCCGCCGTTCTCATGGGTGGAGGCCACGCTGGAAAGGTGCGGTTCCTCAATTTCCTTCGCATATCGGGGTTCATCTATGTAATAGACGTCGTGTATATCCCGGGCGGAGTGAAACTGCGGCATGAAGAGCGCATCGGAATTCCAAAATTCAGACTCAACCATGTTGCCGTCGAACTCCTCGAAACCGAGGGACACCAGCTTATCTTTTACGCTCTCAAGAAATTCCACATAGGGATTTTTCCTGCCGGGAATCGAACGGGCGGGACTCACTCCGATGTTATATGAGCGGAATATCGAATTTTTCCACGATCCCTTCTCCAATATGGATTGCGTGAGGGCTCCAAGCTCTTCGCCTGTGACGCCTAGTTGCTTCAAGGCTTCCCGAACCTCCCCGGCATCGGGAAGAATCGTATACCCTACCCTCTCTCTTTCGGCGATCCGGAAAGGCGAATCTCCCGCGCCGCGTTTTTTAGCCACGCTCCGCATCACTTCAAGGGACGATGGATCGAGGGATGATTCATCCAAGACTCCATCCTGTACGATTGCCTTTTCAAGCAAGCCTTTTAGGATCGATACCTTGGCAGGCAGCGCCGCGCCTTGCACAAGGGATGCGCGCTTGTCTTGATCCATTTGCATGGTGCCGGCTTTTGAGAGAAGTCCAAAAGCGGATCCAACGGTTTTTTGTTCAAAACCCAAACGCTCAGCGAGTTCGGTAAGCTTTGCCGGACCTTCGGATTTGACCAGGCTGAAAATCCGTTCTTCTGGGGATCCCTTCTCCGCATACTCCCTACCTAGAGGAGTAATTTCAAAATATGTGGTCTCGGAACGGGAGCTTTCCTTTATAAGCCCCTTGCCGAGGAGCCAAGAAAAAGCCTGGTTCTCCTGCCCCTCCCGATACCCTAGGTCGTTTCTTACCAAGGAGGCGTCGATGACCGCTCCAACCTCGTAGGAGAGGAGGATTTTCACCTCCAGAGGGTGGAGA
>VKGY01000156.1 GCA_008080685.1 Spirochaetota bacterium | reverse complement strand
ACGCCGATGGTACTGCCCTTGTGGTGGGAGAGTAGGTCGTCGCCAGGCTTTTTTTTCTTTAGACCCACCGCGAGGTGGGATTATTTTTTTTCCCCTTCGCAAGGCAACATTATCCTCCCTTCTCCTCCGAAAATCCGAAAAATAATTATTGACGGGATGAAAATCCAGGTCTACAATAACTTAAACGTTTAAGTAGTGGATCCAAAGGATGCATGGCATAATGGGAATGAGCGTAACCATAAAGACGATAGCGCAAAAGGCCGGGGTTTCGGCGGCAGCGGTGTCGAAAGCCTTGAACGGAAGTCCGGACATCGGCGCTGCGACAAGAGAAAAAATTCTATCCCTTTGCGCCGAACTGGGCTACACAAGAAATCAAGCTGCCCGAAGCCTGGTGACAAACCGAAGTTCAACCTTGGGTTTGTTGATTCCCGATATTTCCACTCCCATATATCCAGAAATATTCAAAGGCCTCGACGCCCAGGCGAAGAAACGCGGATATAGGATTTTCCTCTGCGATACAAACAGGACGATCTCCATGGAGGAGGATTACGTCCGAATCCTCTTGGAGCAGAGAGTTCAGGGAATTGTCATAGCTCCAGTCTCCAACGACGTAAGCCATATTCAAAGAATTGTCCGCGGCCGGGTGCCGATCCTCTACATTGGCGGAAAGGTTAATGACGAAATGGAAAATTATGTGGCCACGGACAACCAGATGGGCTCGCGGTTGGCCATTTCCCATTTGGTAGACCTGGGCCATCGCCGGATCGCGATGATATGCGACAACTATGGCACTAAGACAAAGAAGGACCGCATTGCAGGCTATAGGGCGGAAATGACGGCGAAGGGTCTGGATCCATGGATAGTCGCAGGGGGGAGCGATCACCCCGAGGGAATGGAGTACGGCTATAGGATGTTCCGCAACTTATTTGATCTATCCGCCTCAGAAGCGAAAGCAGCCCGTCCTTCGGCCATCTACACCTCGAGCGACATGGTTGCCCTAGGCGTGATGAAGGCGGCCGCTGAGCTAGGAGTAAAAATCCCCCAGGATATTTCATTGGTAGGCTACGACGACATAATGTTCGCCTCCTTGCCTACCGTGATGCTCACTACCGTAGCCCAGCCAAGATTCGAGTTAGGCAGGCTCGCCATAGATCTCCTGTGCAAAGCCATGGAACCAAGCCCGCAGGTAGAAACGCACAGGGCAACCCTGGAACCAAAACTTATCCTGCGGTCAACCACAAGGAAAATTTAATGATTATTAAAACCGTGATTTTCGATATGGGCGGCACACTTGAGGATGTTCATTACAATCGGGAGATTCGCAGTAAGGCCTTTCCCGCCTTGGTGGAAACCCTGCGCCTCGGCGGTATTCCCTTGCCCGAGGATACGGAAAATGTCCTCGACAGGGTGCTGGCGGGGAACGCGCGGTATAAGGCCTGGAGTGAAAATCTAGGGGTTGAGCTCTCGCCCTTGGACATCTGGGCGGATTGGAATTTGGCCGATTTTCATGTTCCGCGGACCAAGCTCGAACCGATCGCCGAGGAATTGTCCTATCTATGGGAAACTACTTTCTTCGCCCGGGCACTCAGGCCTGATGCGCAGTCTACCCTCGACGCCCTCAAATCCAGGGGATACCAGCTTGGGGTGATCAGCAATACCTCCAGTGCCACCCAAGTGTTTCGAACACTCGAGGCATATGGAATAGCTTCGTATTTCGAATGCGTCATCCTTTCCAGCCTGGAGGGGGTGAGAAAGCCCGCCAAAGCAATCTTCGACGCGGCCCTTGCAGCCCTTGGCGCAAAGGCCGAATCAAGCGCCTATGTAGGAGACACGCTTTCCCGGGATGTCCTTGGTTCAAAAAACGCGGGATACGGACTTTCCATTCAAATCCGGTCCTTCCTGACCGCGGGGAGCGATGCGGCTGTGGATGCTGGCGCTATCAAGCCTGATTATCTCGTTGGAAGCTTGGGCGAGATTGTAGGTGTCTTGGATGACTTAAAGGGGAGGACTGCGAGGTGAGGGAATCAAAGCGAAAGGTACGCTTTCTTACCGAAAAACCCGGCCTATCTCAACATAGTCGGAGGCGCGCCGCGCATAAACGCCGCGAAGCTCTTGATCCGGTTCATGGCGGGAGATTCGGATGGCAAGGGTGTAGGGTTCAATCCCTTCAATGTGGAAGGCGCGTGGCCCACCAGGCCGGACCAGAAAACGGCGAGTAAAATCGCTCTTTCGGAAATGAACTTGTGGAGCGAGGATCCGGATTTCAATTACTACAATTCCGAAGAAGTCGTTTCATTCTGGCTTTCGCTCAAGAAGTGAATAAGTAGGAAATAAATAGGATGCCCGGCGCCGTAAACCCTGGCGCCGAGGTCTTCGTTCAGGATTTCCAGAAGCGCCGGGTGAAGAGCACGAGCACGGTATATACTTCTAGCCTTCCCACAAGCATGGCGAAGGATAGCCAGAGCTTGATCCACCAAGGAAAGATAGAGTAATTCGCCGTAGGTCCCACCAGGGCGAAACCTGGTCCGATATTCCCGAGATTGGCCAGGGTGGCGGTCACGCTAGTGGTTATGTCGTATCCCCCGAGGCCTACGACCACGAAGGAAACGATCATGAAGGCGAAGTATAGGAAGACGAGGGCCGCGGTATCGTAGACTACGTTTTTCCTCAAGGCTTTGCCGTTGACGAAAATGGCGTATACACCTTTGGGATTCATGAGGTAGCGCATTTCTGTAAAAGCCATCTTGAAAAGGGTCACGATGCGGATCACCTTTATACCGCCGCCTGTGGATCCTGCGCAGCCGCCGATGAACATGAGGAAAAACAACACTATCTGGGATGCCGGCGGCCAATGCGCGAAATCCGCCGTGGCGAACCCAGTGGTGGTGAGGATCGATGCGCTCTGGAATCCCGCGAAACGCAGTGCGTTCGCGAAGTTGCTAAAAAGGCCATGGCCGCGGAGATCAAGAGCTATGACCAGGGACGACAATCCAAAAATCAACAGATAAGCCCTCAGCTCCGGATCTCGGATCGCCATTTTGCCCTTTCCCATGATGATGCGGAAATGCAAGGTGAAATTCATGCCCGCCAAGAGCATGAAGAGCATGATCACTGCATCGAAATAAGGCGAGTTGTAATACGCGATGCTTGTGTTTTTAGTGCCAAAGCCTCCTGTGGCCACGGTGGCGAAGGTGTGGCAGAGAGCGTCGAACCAATCCATGCCCCCAAGCATGAGCAGGACGGTCTGGGCGGCGGTGAGGCCAAGGTAGATAAACCAATATATCTTTGCTGTGGCCGAGACCCTGGGAGTGATCTTGTCCACCGAAGGTCCGGGAGCCTCGGCTTCCATGAGCCTGAGTCCCCCGAAGCCAAGCAAGGGGAAGATGGCTACGGTGAGGACTACAATGCCCATGCCCCCGAGCCAGTGGGTAGTCGCCCTCCAAAGGAGAAGGGATCGAGGCAAGATTTCTATGTTCGTCAAAATGCTGGCGCCTGTAGTGGTGAAGCCGCTCATTACCTCGAAAAATGCGTCCACATAGCTGGGAATGAACCCCGAGAGGGAAAAGGGCAGGGCGGCGAGGAGGGATGCCATAAGCCAGGAAAAGGTGACGAAGAAGAAACCCTCTTTGTTGGTCAGGAAGGGCCGTCCATCCTTGCGGCTGATGAAGGCCATGATCGCAAAAAAGGCAAACCCCAATGCCGCCGGCGCAATGAATGAACACGGCTAGGCTCCGTAGAGGCTTTCGAGCCTGTTCATCTGTTCCTTGGGCAATACGATGCCTATCTGGTCCCCTTTGTGGATTTCAGTGGAGCCGGTAGGAATTATGGTTTTTCCTTCATGGATGACAAAGGCAACCAGGATGCCTCGGGGCAGGCCCAGGTCGATGATCGTCCCATCCTTCCGCCGGAAATCTTCGGTGATAGTAATCTCCACAAGCTCGAAATCCCCGTTGTGGAAACTGTAGAGCCGACGGATGTGAGCTTTTCGGACTATGTCCAGGATGGCCCCCGCGACTACCGATTTCTGGTTCACTATGGCGTCGATGTCGATGCTTCCCTCGAGCCGCATGTAAAGATCGTTGTGCACCACCGCAAGGGTCCGCCGCGTACCTGAGCTCTTCGCGACCAGGGAGAGGACAATGTTGTCGCTTTGAGAATTTGTCAGCGAAAGGAGGATGTCCGCTTTGTCGATTCCTTCTTCTTGGATGAGAAGCTCGTCTGAAAAGTTCGAACGGACCACTTCAACGTCAGGGAACTCAGTGGAGATGATTTTCGCCTGTTCGCGGTTCTCGTCGATGACTTTGATCACGGGATTTCCAAGCAAGGAAAGGGCTGAATGCGCCTTCCTGTCCTTTCTCATCTTTTCGGAGAGGGAGAGGATTTCCGGACCTGGAACGCCAAGCTCTTTCAAGACTCGGCGGGTGAGGGCGTTGGCGCCGAAAATGACAAGATACTTGATCTTAAGGGAATCATGGTTGGGGCGGCCGAAAAGGAAATCCAGATGCCGGGGTTCTCCCAGGAGATAGACTCCATCGTCCTTGCCCAGCACGAAATCGCCCGAGGGTATGATGATGCCGCCATCCCGCAGCACCGCTGGAACCATGAACTCTTGCCCTATCGCCGCGCGCAACTCCTGGAGGCTTGTGCCCGGGAGCCGGGGATCCTCGGAAGCGGTGATTTTCCTGAGCTGGATTCCCGCTTCCTTGACATCGATGGTGTCAGGCGACATGCCTCGGAAAAGTATACGGGCTACAGCCTCGGAAGTCTCGGATTCTGGATTGAGGATGTGGTCCACGCCAAGGAGGCGTCGTCTGGCGCCATGGAAGGAACTAAAATAATTGCTTCGCACTCGGGCGATGGTCTTGGGCTTTGAAAACGATTCGGCTACTAGCCCGCAGGCGACTATGTTGGTCTCGTCGCTCCCTGAAAGGGCTATGAACCAATCGGCGTCTGAAAGACCGGCTTGATCCAAGGCTTCGATATTTTCGCCATCTTCTTCGCATACAAGGCAATCAAGTTCGTTTGCGACAGCCTTAGAGATGTCGGGATTCCTTTCGATGATCACTACATCCCGCTTTTCGGCCACGAGTTCCCGGGCTATCTGGACACCCAAGGTTCCCGCGCCCATGATGACGATTTTCATGTGGAAGGAGTATACATTATTCTCCCCGGCGCATACAAGAAGAAGCCTTCTGTTCCACCTTCCCTGCTCCCCTTGTCCCTCGGGAAAAACGGGTGCTATCATGGCGTTCAACGGAGTCGCGGCTTGGCTATTCGCATCGGAAGGGATAAAATCCTCATTCTTGGATTTTTTACCATAGTCATCTTACTTGGATCGATCCTCCTATCTCTATTCACCGCCACGAGCGCCGTATGCGTCACCGGACTCATCACCGTCGATACCGCCCAATTCTCCCTCTTTGGCCAGAGTGTCATCATGGTTCTGATCCAGACAGGTGGATTGGGAATAATCGCCTTCACCACCCTTTTCGTTGCCTTGCCGAGGCGGAGGATCTCTATAATAAGCCAAGGAGTAATCAGCGATTACACCCTCCCCGAGGTGGAATTCAGGCCCAAGACCGTTTTGAAGGCTATTGTGAAATACACCTTGATTTTCGAAGCCTTCGGTTTCGCGATCTACGCCGCTAGGTTCAGCGCTTTGGGACAGCCTCTCGGCTCGGCGATCTTCCAGGGGCTGTTCCACGCGGTTTCCGCCTTCTGCAACGCGGGATTTTCCACCTTTACCAACAGCCTGGAGGATTTCAGAAGCGATTTTATCGTAAACGGGGTCACGATGATCCTCATCACCCTTGGAGGAATCGGTTTTATAGTCATCAAGGATTTGAGAAAGTATCTGTCCGGCCAAAGAACCCATCTTTCGTTTCACTCAAAAATTGTGCTCAAGACATCCTTGGCTTTGGTTCTTATCGGGACTGGAGCGTTTTTCATCCTTGAATACCAGGGGGCCATGAAGGGATTCCCCTTGGGTGAACGTCTATTGGCCAGCCTTTTCCAGGCTGTCACTCCCAGAACCGCAGGCTTCGACACCATCGCGCAGTCCGAGCTTGGTCCGGGTTCCCGATTCCTCACCATCCTTCTCATGTTCATCGGAGCATCCCCCGCCTCCACGGGCGGCGGCGTTAAGACCACAGTGCTATTTGTGTTAGTGATGACTGCGTTCCGCTACCATGAAACCAGTGATACCATCTGCGTGGACGGGAGGAGTCTCTCGCCGAGGACAGTGGAAAAAGCTATAGGCGTCGTGGTCAAGGCATTTGGGATAATCCTTATCATCGCGGGGTCAATCGCATTGGCGGAATCCGCTCAAGGTCATGATACGCAGTTTTCCGATATTATTTTTGAAACTATTTCCGCCTTGGGTACGGTCGGCCTTTCCACCGGTATCACTTCGACCCTGGGCGGGATATCAAAAGCCCTCCTTATCGCGACCATGTTCATCGGAAGGGTGGGACTTTTTGCCCTGGCTCTGCCTAAAACGGAGCGGGATGTGGAAGGGTACGCCCTCCTTCCAAAGGCTGATATAATGCTATGAACAAGAAGGGGATGCACTCATGAGAAATTACGCCTTCATCGGTCTTGGTTCCCTAGGCATGAGCATACTCGAAAGAGTCGCGGAGACTACGGATCGAATCGTGGTCATCGATAAGGATCCGATCCTTATCGATAGGGTGAAAGACTTGGTCAGGTCCGCCTTTGTCGCCGATGTCCTCGATTCCGAGGCTTTGGAGAGGATATTGCCCGAAGAGGTCGACGTGGCCATAGTCGACCTTGCTTCCAACATAGAGGCGGCGCTTCTGGCGACCCACCGCCTCAGGAAACTTGGCGTCAAGGAAATCATCGTAAAATCCGAATCTGACGAGCGGAGCGAAGTGTTGAAACTTGTCGGCGCCACGAGAGTAGTCAATTCCGACCGGGAAGCGGCCGCGAGGATCACCCCTCTCATCCTTTCTTCTTCACTGTACAATTTTATGCCTATAGGCGGCGACCTGGTTATGGCGGAGGTTCTGACTCCTGCTGCCTATGTGGGCAAAACCCTTCTTGAATCGGAACTGCGGCGGCATAGAGGTGTCAACGTAGTTGCGGTGAGGGCTGAAAATTCAGAAGTTTTTAAAAACATCGATCGGGATTACAAGCTATTGGACTACGATCACCTTCTTGTGGCAGGAAAGGAGGACGATGTCTTCGCCTTTTCGGACGTTATGACCCGAACAGAAAAATCTGGAAAACAAAGGACCATAACGACGATCTTTAAAACCCTTTTCAAGTCCGTCAAGAAGCGCAAGGAGCTGCCCTGAAAAATCCGCGATTGACCCTGCCGCTTCTTCCCTTGTAGAATACCCTCGCACTGGCATCGATAAACGGCCAATGCCCTATGCCGCAATGACTTCAGTCATAAGCGGCGATATCTCGCGCGAGGGGAACAACTCACCGTGCGAACCCGGAGGTCCACCAGATGGACATATTCCAGAAATGTTTTGCATTCGACCTGGACAAGCAGGCGATGGAAAAGGGGATTTACCCCTACTTCCAGCCCCTGGACGGATTGGAGGGCACGGAAGCCACTTTCCACGGAAAGCGGATCATCATGATCGGCTCGAACAATTACCTCGGCCTCACAACCCATCCCAAGGTCCGGTCCGCAGCGCGGAAGGCTTTGGATGATTTCGGTCCTTCTTGTACGGGAAGCCGTTTTCTCAACGGAACCCTGAAGCTGCATATCGAGCTTGAGGATAGGCTGGCGGCCTTTGTGGGCAAGGAAGCGGCCCTGGTGTTTTCCACGGGCATGCAAGCCAATCTGGGGGCCATATCTTCGCTGATCGGACGAAGCGATGTGGTTGTCACGGACAAGGACGACCATGCTTCCATCGTGGACGCCTGCAAGCTTGGCATGGGCGAGATCAAGAGGTACGTGCACGGAGACTTGGATCAACTCGATAGGATCTTGGATAAAATCCCCGAAGAAAACGGCGTTATGGTTATTGTGGACGGTGTATTTTCCATGGGCGGCGACATCGTAGACCTCCCCCGGCTGGTGGAAATATGCAAAAAGCACAAAGCCAGGCTCTATGTGGACGATGCCCACTCCTTGGGCGTCTTGGGAGGAGGCAGGGGAACCGCCTGGCATTTCGGCCTTACCAAGGACGTGGACCTAATCATGGGCACCTTTTCAAAGAGCTTCGCCTCCTTGGGTGGATTTGTGGCGGGCGATAAGGATGTCATCAATTATATCAAGCATGCGGCGAGATCCTTTATTTTCTCCGCATCCCTTCCCGCTCCCAACGCCATGGCTGCCTTTGCAGCCCTTGAAGTCATGGAGACTGAGCCTTGGCATGTGGAGC
>VKGY01000155.1 GCA_008080685.1 Spirochaetota bacterium | reverse complement strand
GACCAGCGAGGAGGTGAGGGCCGCGGGAAAGGTTGCGAAGATGCCTGTCATGTAGGGGGGGGCGAACTGGGCGATGGTCACTGCTCCGGCCACTACGGTTCCGGCGAAAAAGGCTCTGATGCCGACGATTTTCCAGGAAAAGGTGGTGGGTTTCTTGTTGGGTGCGATCCTGGGGAGGGCCGCCCGGACGACTATGAAGAGCGCTGCCGCCACGATGACGTAGGCGATGGTTGATGCGATGAAATCCATGGGCGGCAGAACTTTGAGCACGATGGCCGCCGAGACCGCCCAGGTAGCCAAGGAGGCGACCAAGGCCTGGATCACTCCGAATTTCAACACGAAGATGAACACTACGAGGAATATGGTGTCGATGAGCATTCCGGTGGGGACTCCGGCGGTGGCGTCAGATGCGTACTCGGATCCTCTGGTGAGGGCGACGAAGAGGAGGGATATGAGGATGTTGGAAGGTAGGTTGGAGATGAGTCCCGCCTTCTTCGCCCCCAGGCGCTCGCCTATAAGAGTGGTGCCGGCTATCCAGGCTCCGGCGACGAAAAAGGATATGATGATGCGAAGGACGACGGGGTTCATGGATGCTCCTCATCTTGGGATTCTCCGGACCAATGCCCAGGCGGTTGTCCAGGCACTTTACCAGGCTTTTACCCAGGCGCCTGAGTATACAAAACTTCGTTCAATCCGGCTATGCTGGGCTGAAGGAAGGAAACAAAGATGAAAAAATCCGATGGGGGGTCCTTTCGGTCTCGGGGCATTACAAGCTCAGGATTCACGGTCAGGTTGGCGACTCCCGTCTCAACGAGGTGGTGGGCATCGCTTCAAGGGATGCCGGGAAGGCTCGTCTCGCCGCGCAGCGCCTCGGTATTCCCAAATCCTTCGGGTCCTATGAAGCGCTTCTGGAGGATCCGGACATCGATGCGGTCTATATTCCTCTTCCCAACCATTTGCATGCTCCGTGGATCAAGAAATCCGCCGCGGCGGGCAAGCATGTGCTCTGCGAAAAGCCTTTCGCCATGTCGGCCCGGGAAGCGGCCCTACGCCTTCCGAGGATGGGATCGCGAACATGGAGGTATTGGATGCTCTTTTCCTTTCGGAAACGTCAGGTGGCTGGGTAGCCCTGCCTTCCGCGGAATAGGACAGGATACCCGGATCTCCAGGATCGACAGGTGAATAGGACAGGATACCCGGACCTTGATCAATGTAAGCTGTAAATCTTGGATATCTTGTTATCCTGTATATATATAATATGAAAAGCAAGACAGGATAGCAGGATCTCCAGGATCGACAGGTAAACCAAAGGGCTCTGACCCCACGGATAACCCAAGGATTGCCGCAACCCCACGGATTGCCAGCAAGAACAACCTGTTAATCCAGTATATCTTGTTATCTTGTCTTGGGGTCTGACCCCAGGTTGACCGGCCCAAGGGGGAGGACCACCTTCCCGTACACCTCGTTCAGGATCTGGGCCAGGCAGGCGTAGAGGGCGGAAAAACCGCAGGCGAGGCCGACCCAGCCTCCGACAAGGCCGATCGTCTCGGATCCAGTGAAATCCCTGAGGGCCAGGAGGAAGAAGAGGACCGTTAGGCTGCCGAAGACGACTTGGAGGGCCTTATTGAGCCGCAGGGTGCCGAAGAACATGCCCAAGGTGAAGATACCCCATAGGCCGAGGAAAAAGCCCATCTCGTAGGCCGAAGATTGTTGTGCCAATCCCAAGGAAGGCAAGGTCCAGCTTGCCACAAGGGCTATCCAGAAGAAGCCGTATGCCGTGAAGGCCGTGGCGCCGAAGGTGTTGTTTTTCTTCCATTCCTGGATACCCGCGATGATCTGGGCGAAACCGCCCACGAATATCCCCATTCCCATGATCATGGAATCCAGGGGGTAAAACCCCGCGTTGTGCAGATTCAAGAGGACTGTTGTCATCCCAAAGCCCAACAGCCCCAGTGGGGCAGGATTCGCCGTGCCGTCGACTACCTTCAAAGCGTTCGATGCCCCGCTCATAGGTCGCTCCTCGTCTCATTGTTCCGGACTAGGCCGAAATCGCGGAACCATAGCACAGACCGCCTTCGCGTGTCAGCTGGGGCATGGCTCAGTGTTGGCGCAGGCCTCAGGCGCAGAACGAGTCAGACCCCGAGGGGAAATCCAGGCAAGCCTTCAGCACCCGCAGCTATGCCCAAGGCGCGGGAAGGTTGTATATTTGGAACATGGTAAAAAGCAACACGAATGCCTTCCTTTTATTTGCGGTCATCCTCGTGGCAGCGCTTTTCGTCCCCCTGCAGGGCGCGGCTGCCCAAGCGGTTGCCCAAGGCAGGGGCCAGCCGGGCGCGCTGCCAGGAACCCAAGCGGCAGGCGGCGCGGCGGTGCCCTACATCAGGGTGAGCGGCCAGGCGAGCCTGAAGGTGGAAGCAGACACGGCTGTCCTGAGCCTGGCGGTCAGCCAGCAGGCCAAGACTGCCTCCGCCTTGCGTGCTTCCACAGGCCAGGCGGCGGATGCGGTCGCCCGGGCTGTCCTTTCCCTCGGCGTGGACAAGAAAGAGATCAGGACGGGCAATTTCTCGATCTACCCTGTCTACGACACCAGGCAAGGCAAGCAGAACGAAATATCAGGCTATAGGTCTGACCTAGTCCTCACCGTCACTCTGGAAGACACAGCCCTGGTTCCCCAGGTGATGGAAGCCGCCTTCGCCGCGGGGGCCAACGAGATCCGCTCCTTGAGCTATCAGAAAAAAGACGAGGAAACCTTGAGGATTTCCACCCTGGTGAAGGCACTCGAGGCCGCAAGGGCAAAGGCCTACGCCATGGCCTCGGCCCTTGGAAGAGAACTCGGCCCCGCCCTCTCCATTGAGGAGCAAGGTTTTTCAGCCCGGATCCCGGAAACCAGGATGTACATGGCCAAGGCGGCGGACATGGGTGGAGGCGGCGAAGGCTTCTCTCCCGGCAGCATTGAGCTGAGTGCCGAGGTTTCGGTGGTCTTCGAACTGCGCTAGGCCCTGTTGGCGCTAAGGCCTTTTTCGGCCTAGGCCTGGCTTAAGGCCTGGTCCAGGTCGGCGATGATGTCCTCGATATTCTCAAGGCCGATGGAGAGTCGGATGAGGTCGGGCTTGAGTCCCGCGGCTTCCTGCTGCTCGTCCGTGAGCTGGGAGTGGGAGGTGCTGCCGGGATGAAGGGCCAGGCTCTTTGCGTCGCCGACATTGGCCAAGTGGGAAAAAAGCTTCAATGAATCGATGAACTTCTCCCCCGCCGCCTTGCCGCCCTTGACGCCGAACACCACCATGCCGCCGAAGCCCCGAGGGAACTGGCGCTTTGCCAAGGCGTGCGAGGGATCCGTATCCAGGCCGGGATACCGCACCCAGGCGGTCTTGGGGTGGTTCCGCAGGTACTTCGCCACGGCAAGGGCGTTTTCCGAATGCCGGGGCATCCGCACATGGAGGGTCTCGATGCCCTGAAGAAAAACCCAGGCATTGTCCGGAGAGAGGCAGGCGCCGAGGTTGCGCAGGGGAACGGTCCTGAACCGGAGGGCGAAGGCCATCTTCCTCTGCTCCGGAGGCAGGTCGACTGCCCAGCGAAGCCCGTGGTAGCTGGGATCGGGCCTGTTGTAGAGCTCGAACTTGGGATCCGACCAGTCGAAGCTGCCGCCATCGGTGGCGATGCCGCCGATGGCGGTTCCATGCCCGCCCAACCACTTGGTGAGCGAATTCACCACGACGTCCGCGCCGTGCTCGATCGCCCTAAACAGGTAGGGGGTCGTGAAGGTGGAATCAACCACCAAGGGGAGGCGGTGCCGCTTGGCCACCTGGGATATCCCCTCGATGTCCGCCACGTCCAGGACAGGGT
>VKGY01000154.1 GCA_008080685.1 Spirochaetota bacterium | reverse complement strand
GCGTCGCCTTCACCCAAGCCACAGGTAAAATCCTCATCATCTCGTCCACCAACCTCGTCGTCTACGTCATCTTCGCCGGCATCCTCTTCCCCATGATAGGACCTTGGATAGGAACCCTTGTTTCCTTCGCTGCCGCCTTCGGCTACATCCTCATCATGGGAAAAGTATTGGCAAAAGTCATCTAAAGGCCTAGGGACGTCGGGCCTCCAAGGACTCGGCGTAGCGCCCCAATTCCAGGTATTCAGCGTAGAGCCTGTCGTAGACCACCCCCCTAGCCGGATTAGGCTGGACAATGTGCTCTATCGAAGGCTTCAAGGCCTTCTGGGCCTGGCCGATATCCGGATAAACCCCCGCCGCCACTGCGGCGAACATCGCGGCGCCCAAGGCTACAGTCTGGTCGCTGCCGACAATACCGATGGGGCGGCCAAGCACATCAGCCACGATCTGCATCACCAAGGGAGACTTCCTCGCCACCCCCCCCAAAGCCAGGATCCCCTGGATAGCCACCCCCTGGGCCTCGAAACGCTCCACGATCGCCCTCGTTCCATAGGCCGTGGCCTCCACAAGGGCGCGAAAAATCATAGGCGCCGTGGCCCCCAAAGTGAGGCCCACAAGAGCCCCCTTCAGGAAAGGAGCCAAGTCCGGAGTCCTCCGGCCGTTCAACCAATCCAAGGCAAGGACGCTGGAACGTTCCGGGTCGATCTTTCCCGCCTCCTCCCCCAGGACGTTCATGATCGAAGCGTCGATTTTTTCCTTCACGCCTTCCGCCTCGGGTAAAATGGCCTCAATAGGCCAAGAAAGAAGATTTTTGAACCAGGCGTAGGCGTCGCCGAAGGCGCTTTGCCCCGCCTCGTAACCCAGCATGCCCGGAAGGATGGATCCGTCCACCTGTCCGCAAATTCCCTGGACAAGGCGTTCGCCCCCACCTTCCTTCGGTGCCACGATCATATCGCAGGTGCTCGTGCCCATGACCTTTACAAGGACGCCCGGACCGGCGCCGCTTCCCACAGCCCCTATGTGGGCATCGATGGCGCCGACCGCCACGGGAATCCCGGGCTTCAAGCCCAAGCGCGAAGCCCAGACGGGAGAAAGGAGACCGAACACCTGGTCGGCCGTGAATGTCCCGCTTCCCAAGGTATCCCTTGCTTCGGCAAGGCGGGGATCGAGAAACCCTAAGAAGGACTTGGAAGGAAAACCGCCGAACCGCTCGTGCCACATTGCCTTGTGGCCCGCCACGCAGCGCGACCTCTTGGCCATTGCAAGGGGAGTCTCCGTGAGCAGAAGGGGCATCCAGTCGCAGTGCTCCAGGATGGAATGGAAAGCCGAGCCTACACGGGGATTGGCGCGTACCAAATGGAGGGCCTTGGCCCAGAACCACTCGGGAGAATAGCTGCCCCCGGAAAATTTGGTAAAATCCTCGCCCCCCCAGGATCTGGAAAGACGGTTGATCTCTTCGGCCTCGGCGATGGCGGAATGATCCTTCCACAGCACAAACATGCCGTCAGGATCCTGGGCGAACTCCGCCGACATGGCCAGGGGCATGCCCCTGGAGTCCACCAAGCACGGGGTCGAGCCCGTGGTGGCGAAGGCTATGCCGGCTACCGCCTCAAGACCCTTCGCCCCACAGCCCTTTGCCTCCAAGGCCGCGGACAAACCCCTCATCCCCGCTTCCAGGGACTCCAGGTAATCAAGAGGATGCTGGCGGAAAATATTTTCCGACGGCGAGCAGTAGAGCCCCGCCGCCCAGCGCGGATAGGCCGCCACCGCCTCTCCCGCAGTCTTGCCCGTCCGGGCGTCCAACGCCGCCACCCGGCAGGAATCGGTGCCGTAATCTATTCCCAAAACCAAAACTTCGCTCATTCCAGCCCTCCTTGAATCGATCCCGGCTTCAGGAGCAAGGCATTCGCCCCTCCAAATGCAATCCCCTGGCATATCGCCTCCCTAAGGGAATCCCCGCGGGCCAAGGCTAGGGCCAGCCCGGCGGCGAAGGCGTCTCCCGACCCGATGGGATTGAGGAGCTCGATTCCATCAACCTCAATCTCCGCCAACCTGCCGTCTTCCAGGAAAAGCACAGGCTGCCCGCCCCGGGTAATCACAAAATCCGTATCGTATTTGGATTTCAGCCTTTTCAGCGTTTCACCTATATGCGCTTCCACCGACCTTTCCCCCGGGGCGGGCGGATAGGTGGCCAGGAATTCCTGGAGATTGGGTTTGGCTGCCAGAGGCTGAAAGGGGAGGCTGGCCTTGAGGTCCTCGCCCCGTAAGTCCAGAACCGCTGGAACCCCGGCGCAGGCGGCCAAGCGCAGGATCTCGGGAATCACCGAAGGACTGTATCCAGCCGCCTTGGTGCCCGAGACTACCAGGAAGTCATACTGGGCGATCAACTCGCGGTAAAGCGCCAATAGCTTGTCTTCAGTACCCGGGGCTACCGGCGCGGATTCTTCCACAAGCTCTGTGACACGGAAAGAATTCCTCTCCACTATGGTGGAGCAGATCCGCACCGGACTTTTAGAGTCCGCCCAGCGCACCTCGATCCCCTCGCCCTCGCACATGGAAAGGAACCAAGCCCCCGAGGTTTCCCCCAGGTGGGTGAGGTGTATCGCCCGAGCCCCAGCCTCTTTCAGTACTCGTGCAACGTTCACTCCCTTTCCCGAGGCATCGGTCCGCACCAGGACGGCGCGATTGACTTCCCCGCAGGCCAGCCGGTCGAAGAGGTAGGTCTTCTGTATGGTGGGGTTGAGGCAGAGGGCGAGAAATCGAGGTTCCATCGATGCAGTATATCCATAGGAGGAGTATGATGAAATATCAAGGGCAAATTTGCGAATGACTTGCAATATTCTACCACCCTTGATATTTTATCTTTATGCGTATCCCAACAAAACGATGGTATTTTCAGACGGTCTTACTTTTTTGCGCCGCCTTGGTCCTTCCCCCCTCCCTCTCAGCCCAGAGGCCGCCGGTTGTGGCGGTTTCCATCCTTCCCCAGGCTGAATTCGTCACCAGGATCGCAGGGAATTCGGTTCGACCTATTGTCCTGGTAGGGCCAGGGTCCTCGCCCCACAGCTATGAACCCACCCCCCGGCAGATGGCCGAGCTGAGCGGCGCCCTGGCCTGGTTCAAAGTCGGCGTGGAGTTTGAAACCGCCCTGGAACCCAAGATCAAGTCCCTCTATCCCAGGCTTTTCCTGGTGGACACGGCCAGGAACGTCAAGTTCCGCCTCCTCGAGGCTCATAGCGACGAGGAAGATGGCCACGAGGATGGCCACGAGGATGAAGCCGAAGGGTCGGGAGCCCGGGATCCTCATGTGTGGCTGGGAAAAGAGGCGGTGAAAGCCCAGCTTCTGGTCATCAAGGACGAACTTTCCCGGCTTTTACCCGCCAAAGCCAAGGAATTCGCAGCCAACCACGAGGTCTATGTACGAGACATAGACGCGGCCTTCGCCGCCCTCGTCCCCACATTGGCACCCTTGCGGGGAGAAAAGGTTTTCGTGTACCACCCCTCTTTCGGCTATTTCCTGGATGAATTCGGCATCCTTCAGGAGGCCGTGGAGATAGGAGGCAAAGAGCCCACCCAAAAGGCCTTGGCATCCCTCATCAGCTTGGCCAAAGAAGAAAAGGCCCGGGCGATCTTTGTCCAGAAGCAGTTTTCTGTCAACGCGGCCAAGGCGGTCGCTAAGGCCATCGGAGGCGTCGTGGTGGAGATCGATCCTTTGGCCGAAAGGTGGCTTGAAAATATAAAGGCCATGGGAGCCGCCTTGGCCAAGTCGGCGCGGCCGTGACACAGCGCACCGTGGCGGTCCGCTTCGAGGGGGTGCATTTTTCCTATGAAACCCTCGAAGTCCTGAAGGACACGAG
>VKGY01000153.1 GCA_008080685.1 Spirochaetota bacterium | reverse complement strand
AGGATTAACAAGTCAAAGGCTACCCAGGGCCCGCGCCTGCGGCGGCCCCCTTTGTCGACATAAAAATCAATATTTGGGGCCCCCCCCTGCGATGGCCCCGCTTGTTGCCCCGCTTGTTGATTATTCCAGTACAGCGCCCTTGTTGCCCGAGGTGGTGACCCGACGGTAGCGGGAGAGGAAATCGCTGTCCACAGGCTGGACATAGGGCTTCCACTGGGCCTTGCGGCGGGCGAGCTCAGCCTCGTCCACCAGAAGATCCAGCTTCTTGCCGGGGATGTCGATCTTGATCAAGTCCCCCTCCTTCACCAAGGCAATAGGCCCGCCCACGGCGGCTTCCGGCGATATGTGGCCGATCGAAGCCCCCCGGGAAGCGCCTGAGAAGCGGCCGTCGGTTACCAGGGCTACCGTCTTGTCCATGCCCATTCCCGCCAAGGCCGAAGTGGGAGACAGCATTTCCCGCATTCCCGGGCCGCCTTTGGGACCCTCGTGGCGGATCACCACCACATCCCCATCCTTGATTTTACGGGAGGAAATCGCCGCGTAGGCCTCTTCCTCGCTCTCGAAAACCCGCGCAGGCCCCGTGTGGACCATCATCTCCTGAGCCACCGCGGCTTGCTTCACCACGCTTCCGTCCGGCGCCAGGCTTCCTCGCAGGATCGCAAGCCCGCCCTTTTCATGGTAGGGCCTGTCCAAGGGGCGGATCACCTCCTCGTCCTTAACCCAGGCCGAGGCTATGTTCTCCGATGCCTTTTTGCCCGTGACCGTGGGACAGCCGCCGTGCAAAAGCCCCCCGCCCGCAAGCCTTGCCATGACAGCCTGTACGCCCCCGGCCCGGTACAGATCCTGGATATGGTGGCTGCCGCCCGGGGAGAGGCTGCAAAGATGGGGAACTTTCTCGCCAATCTCGTTGAAAAGCTCGATGTCGAAATCAACTCCAGCCGAATGCGCTATGGCGGGAAGATGTAGAGCTGTGTTCGTGGACCCACCAAGGGCGAGATCCACGGCGATGGCGTTTTCAAAGGCCTTGCGGGTCAGGATGTCCCGGGGCTTCACGTCCCTGGCCACCAAGTCCATGATAGCCCGGCCTGCGTCCTTGGCCAGGCGCTCCCTCTCGGCGTACACCGCCGGAATCGTGCCGTTTCCCGGCAAGGCGATGCCCAGGGCTTCCATCATGCAGTTCATGGTATTGGCGGTGAACATGCCCGCGCAGGACCCACAGGTCGGACAGGCGGAGTTTTCAATCTCCAGAAGCTCCTCGTCCGAAACCTTTCCAGCGATATGCTTGCCCACGTTCTCAAAGACCGTGGAGAGGTCTATGTCCTTGCCCTTGTGCAAGCCCGCCATCATTGGGCCGCCGGATACCACGATGGAAGGCACATTGAGCCGCGCCGCTGCCATGGCCATGCCGGGGATGATCTTGTCGCAGTTGGGCACCAGCACCAGGCCATCGAAGGCGTGGGCCTGTGTCATCACCTCCACGGAATCCATGATGAGTTCCCGGGAAAGGAGGGAAAATTTCATGCCTATGTGATTCATGGCTATGCCATCGCAGACCCCGATGGTGGGGAATTCGATGGGAAGGCCTCCCGCGGCATAGATCCCCGCCTTGACCGCATCAACGATCCTGCGCAGGTGGACATGGCCCGGAATTATCTGGTTGTACGAGTTGGCCACCCCAATCCAGGGCCTCTCGATCTCCCAGTCAGCGTAGCCCGCAGCCTTCATCAGGGATCGGTGCGGAGCCCTTTCAGGCCCTATCTTCGCTCTATCGCTTCGCATGTTTTTCTCCTTTATATGGCTGCCGCGTCAAAGGCTCGGCAAAAACATCACCAGCTGGGGCACGTAGATGATCAGCAGAAATACCAGAATCAGGATGAGCACCATGGGAATTATCGGCTTTGTGATTCTCCCCATGGGCAATCCAGTGATCGCGCTGGCTACATAGATATTGATGGCCACCGGCGGCGTCGCCATGCCTATGGCCAACCCCACCACTAGTACCACTCCGAAGTGTATCAAGTTTCCTCCGACACCAACGATGGCGGGGATGAATATTGGAGTGAGGATGATGAGGGCCGAGGCCGTTTCCATGAACATTCCTGACAGGAGGATTATCACCGCAATCATGAGGTACACTAAGAACGGAACATTGTTGGCCAAGCCCAGGATGGCGCCCGCCACCGCCTGGGGAATCTGGTAGAAGGCGAGACTCCAGCCAAAAAGCTTCGCAGTGGCGATGATGAACATGATAAGGGCGGATGTTATTCCCGACCCAACCACCAGGGTGTAGAATTTCTTGAAATCCAAGGCCTTGTAGATAAACTTCGCCACTAGCAAGGTATACACTACCGCGATTGCAGCCGCCTCCGAGGGTGTGAAAATCCCGGAGAATATACCTCCCAGGATGATGACCGGAGCCATGAGACCCCAGCTGGCCGCTCCAAATCTCCTAAACACCTCTTTGCCCGGAAGCTTCACACCCGCGGGATAGTTGCGCCTTTTGGCCACGATCAAGGCCCACACGATCAGCCCTACTCCCATGAGAATCCCTGGGATGAAGCCGCCCAGGAAAAGCCTCGCCACCGACTCTCCGGCGATGACGGCGTACAAGACCATGGGCACCGAAGGGGGAATCACCACCCCAATGGTTCCCGCCGAAGCTATCAGGGCTGCGGAGAAATCCACATCGTATTTTTTTTCCTTCAAATCCGGAATGAGGGAGGCGCCGACCGCTGCGGTGGTTGCCGCGCCGGAACCGGAGATGGCGGCGATGAACATGGACGCAAGCACGGAGACAATGGAAAGTCCGCCCCTGATCCTTCCTAGGCCTGCTTCGGCAAAGGCGACGATGCGTTCCGAAATCCCTCCCCGGGCGAGGATGTCCCCGGCGAGGATGAAGAAGGGCACGGCGACCAAGGCGAAGGAATTGTTTCCCTCCAGGAGGGTTTGAGGAACCATTTGGAGTGGGAATCCGCTGGCGATGAATACCACCAGGGCTGACAGGCCTATCGACAGCCCTATCGGCACGCCGATCAAAAGGAGAACGAAGAAGGCTCCAAATATTAAGTATCCCATCTCACGCCTCCTCCCAGATCCTGAAAACCCAGTCCGTGATGTGCACAATGGTGATGCCGCCAACCACGGGGTAGATGAGATATATCCATTTCATGGAGAGCCCCATGGCGGGTGTGAGCTGGCCCGCTTCGGCTTGCATCAGCACCGCGCCGTAGTAGGCGACAATGGCGAAAAAGAGCAACCCCAGGAGGGCTATCACCGTCTGGGCGGACTTTTTCGCCCCGCCTTTCAGCTTGTCCAAAAGGAAGGTCACCGCTATGTGGCTTCCTTTCTTAAAGGCTACCGCCGAGCCCAGCAGGCTTACAAAAACCAAAAGGAAGCAAGACAGTTCCTCAGACCAGGTCAGGGCGGTGAAGAAAAATCGGAATACAACCTGGAGCACCGATACTACCACCATGAGAAGAAGGCTTGCAAAGAGCACAGCTTCCGAAATTGTATTGATCCGGTCGCTCATTGTGTGGAGAAAGAGGGCTTTCGCCCTCCTTCCCCCTTGCATGGCTGGCATGGCCTGCCTCACTTGGTCGCGAGGATCGCGTCGATGAAATCCTTTCCAAATTGGGCCGAATACTGGTCGTACACCGGCTTTACCGCGTCCAGGAAGGGCTTGAGATTGGGCCGGGCGATTACCATGCCCTTGGATTCAAGTTCCTTCGCCCACTGCGACTCGTTGGAGTTGTTGTAGTCCCTTTCGAACTGGGCTGCTTCCCTGGCTGCCTTCACCACCGCCTCCTGCTGAGCAGGCTTGAGTTTCTTCCAGGTCATGAGACGCGCATAGGCATGGCGAGTGATGGTCATGTACTTCTGGCTTTCATAGAGCTTGAAGGACACGATGACATTCAGGGGATTTTCCTGTCCGTCGATAGTCTTCTGCTGAAGGGCAGTCAGGGCCTCGGTCCAAGCCATGGGTACGGCATTGGCGCCCAGGGCCTTGAAGGAATCTACGTAGATTGGATTCTGCATGAGGCGGATCTTCAAGCCCTTCATGTCGTCCGGGCTGTTCACGGGCTTCTTGCTGTTGGTCAGGTTGCGGAATCCGCGCTCAGCCCACGCAAGACCCTTCCATCCCTGTTTCTCAAGCTCGGCGAAAAGCTGGTCGCCGATCGGTCCGTCCAGCACCGCGTAGGCATGGGCGGGATCCCTGAAAAGGAAGGGGAGGTCTATGGCGCCGAACTTGGGCACGAAGTTTACAAAGGGGCCGTTGGTGATGATGCCTGCGTCCACAATGCCCATCTTCATGCGTTCCAGCAGTGTCCTTTCGTCACCTAGGACTGCGTTCGGGAAGATGGTGACCTTCACTTCGCCGTTGGTGTATTTTTCTGCCAATTCCTTGAACTTGGTTGCCGCAAGATGGAATGAATCCTGTTCGTTGACTACGTGTGCGAGTTTGATGTCGAGGGCAAGGGCAGGGTTCAGCAGAACCAAGGCGATGACCAGGCAGAAGAGAATGCGTTTCATGGTTTCCTCCTAAATATATTGGTCTTACCAAGGTACGACCATATTGCTGTGATAGTAGACCAGTGGTATAGTGGTGTCAATCGACGCTGGGGGAGAATCATGGAAAAAAAGCGGGAAGAATTGGTCAGAACCTTGCAGAAGATGATTCTCGCCCCCTCCATCTTCTCCGACGGAAAACTTCCGCCCGAGCGCGACCTGGCGGCTGCCCTTGGCGTGAGCCGGGGTCTTCTGCGTGAAGCCATCATCACTCTGGAAGCCCTGGGCTACATCGATATCCGGGAACGCCAGGGCGCTTTCATCAAGGCGCCGGATCAGGCGGATTTTTCCGCCAGCATGAAATACGCGGTGTTCTGGCCCGGAGATCTTCTCATCAACTTGATGGAAATGAGGCTTCTCATAGAGCCGCCTATCGCAGGACAGGCGGCCTTGCGCCGCACCGAGGAAGAACTCTCGAGGATGAAAACCTGCGTGGCCCAGTTGGCCGCCGTGCAGGGCCTGCCCGACTCGGGCGCGTCCACCGGGGCGCAGTGGGATTCAATGCTCCACATGCTGGTTGTGGAGGCGGCCAAGAACCCTCTTCTCACCCGGCTGTACGAGGGTATGCATTCCACCATGGACAATTACATTTCCATTAGCCGATTCAAGCTCCTGGCACTGGAGTCCTGGCCGGGCCGAATCCTAAGTGAGCACTCCGCCCTGGTTGACGCGATAGCCGACCGTAACGCCGCCGGCGCGGTCGAAGCCCAGCGCCGTCATCTATCCGGAGCTCTTGAGAAGTTGCGCGATTTAAGTGGGGAAGGCTGAGGCGATGAACAAGGCATTGATCCAGGAATCAATATCGCGCAACGTTAATTTCGAGTTTTCCCGTTCTGGCGGCCCGGGCGGACAAAACGTCAATAAGGTGAACACCAAAGCTCTGGCGAAAATAGCGTTGGCTGACATCGAAGGGCTCAACGAAGTCGAACTCGCCTTGGTTAGAGAGCGCCTAACTTCAAGGATAAACCAGGAAGGATATCTCCAGGTCCAAGCCCGGGAGGAGCGCACCCAAGGGGCCAACAAGGAAATCGCGGTAACCAGGCTGGTTTCCCTTGTAACAGGCGCCGCCCGGAGGGATCCTGTTCGCATACCCACCAAGCCCGGCAGGGCCGCCCGGGAGCGGCGCATGGGAGCCAAAAAGCTACGGTCCTCAGTCAAGGAAAACCGGCAAAGGTCCTCCTGGGATTGACTAGGGATTGATCAGGGGAAAAGAGCCAGGATCTCCTGAGCATGTTCGGCGGGCCTTACCTTTGGAAAAGCCTTGGCGATCTTCCCTTCCCCGTCGATGACAAAGGTGGATCGCAGGACGCCCATCACCTTCTTTCCATACATCACCTTTTCCCCGTAGGCGCCGTAGTCTGTCAGGGTCTTCTTGTCCGGATCGGAAAGCAGGATGAAGGGGAGGTTGAACTTGTTGCGGAACTTTGCGTGGGAGGCCTCGGAATCGGGGCTCACGCCCACAACCTCCACGCCCCTGTCCTTGAACACCGCGTACTCGTCCCTGAAGCCGCAGGCCTCGGTGGTGCAGCCGGGAGTGTCGTCCTTGGGATAGAAATAGAGCACGAAGGGCCTGCCGGCGAAGTCAGCCAAGGTCCAGACCCTTCCCTTGTCGTCGTAAAGCGAAAAATCGGGAGCTTTCATGCCTTCGGTCACCATTGTTTACCTCGTGAGTAAAATATAATCATATTCCTAGGCTTCGGGGCGCCTATGCGCGGATATTGCCCATCCTTGGGCCTCGCGGATACAATGGGCGATCATGCAGTACCCCAAACGAAGCGTCACCTGCGGCCAGCTTCGCGCCGCCGACGCGGGAAATAGCGTAGTCCTAAACGGCTGGGTCCACCGCAAGCGCGACCATGGTGGGATCTCCTTTGTCAATCTTCGCGACCGCTACGGGATAACCCAGGTCGTGGTTCCCGCAGACGCTCCGCCAGAGCTCCTGGCGACGGCGGCGGAGCTTAAGTCCGAATACTGCGTGGCTGTAAAGGGCACGGTCCGCCCTAGGCCTGACAGCATGGTGAATCCCGAGATGGCCACAGGGGAGATCGAGGTAGTCTGCCACGACCTTACGGTCCTGTCCAAATGCTCTGTTCTCCCCTTCCAAATCGACGAAGAATCGGACGCCAAAGAAGACCTGCGCCTCACCTACCGGTACCTGGACTTAAGGTCCCAGGCCATGC
>VKGY01000152.1 GCA_008080685.1 Spirochaetota bacterium | reverse complement strand
CCCGAAGCGTAGAATCCGCCCGCTTGGTTGCCTCCCGGGTCTTCAAGACCGAGGAAAATGTGACAGACCTCCAGGCCTTCTTCGAATCAAAAACCGGATTCCCTCCCGATTCCGCGCGGCAGGAAGCCCAACGGTTCGTCGGCATCTTGCTAGCCCAACGAAACGCCTTGGGTAAGGAACCGCCCTTGGGCAACTACGCCAATTCTCTCGCCCAGGCTGCCGAAGATCAGGAGCTGCAGATGCGCGAATTCCTGGACGCCCTCGCGAAGACTTCTGGAGGCTTTGGCATTAAGGACAAGAAATTGTCGGGATCTTTTCCTAAATTCCTGAGGGCTGTCCTGGGAGTGTTCGACCAAATGCTGAAGGAGACGAGGGACGATCCGGGGACAGTCGCATTGATCGACCGCTGGACTCGGCTCTTAAGGACTGCGGCGGTTCATTATCAATCCCTAAACCGCAGTCCAGAGCTTTTGGTGGAAATCCTTGCCACCTCCTTCGGTGAATCGGAATGAAACCCGCTTTCTTGGAACGCGCCCTTTCCCGGGCTGAAAAACTCACCAGCGAGCAATTGAGGAGCATCCTTGGAGAAGTTGTCTCAACCAACGATATGCTTGAGGCGGCCCTCCAATCCATGTTTGACGGTATCGTGGTGTGCAATCTCCGCCACGAGCCAGTTTTCGCCAACAAATCAGCGGAAAGGATCCTTAGGATGGCGCCGGGGTATGGAGCGAACCCCCTGTGGATCTACCTCCCCGACGAAGAGCTCAAGGATTTCTTTTATAAGACACTAACAGCGGAAGAAACGATCCTGGGCAAGGAGTTTGCGCTCCAAGGTTCCGGGGGCACGAAAATCATCGCCATCAGCCTAACCGCCCTTCTAGGAGAGGATGGAATCTCCGGAACAATAGTTCATATCGAAGACATCACGGACAAGCGGAAGAAGGAAACCCAATTGCGCCGCGCAGAGAGCCTTGCAGCCCTCACCACCCTCGCGGCGGGGATTGCCCATGAGATCAACAATCCTCTCGGTTCGATTTCCATCCGGATCCAGCTGCTGGAAAAAATGGTCCGAGCCCAGTCCTCCGAAAGTCCCGGGATGATCAAGCATCTTGGGGTAGTGAAGGAGGAAATCGAGAGGCTTAAGCAAATCGTGGTCGATTTCCTCTTCGCCGTGCGGCCTATGGACATTCAATTGCTCCATGACGACCCTGGAATCGCGGTGGAGGAAGTTGTTGAGCTTATCCAGCCCGAGGCGGAACGGAAGGGCATTCATCTAAAGTCGCGCACCTGCAAGGATGTGCCGAGGATACTCATGGATAAGCGCCACTTGAAGCAAGCCTTGCTGAATCTGATGCAAAATGCCATGGCTGCCATGCCCGAGGGGGGGACGCTTCGAATCTCCACCGAATATATCCAGGACGAGATCAGGATCGCAATCTCGGATACGGGCACGGGAATTCCGGAGGAGCTCCTCACCAAGATATTCGAACCCTATTTTACTACGAAAAAAAATGGAACCGGCTTGGGACTCACCATCACCTTCAAGATCATAAAGGAACATTCGGGGGACATCAGCTTGGAATCGAAGGAAGGAAAGGGATCCACCTTCACCATCCACCTCCCGGTGCCGCAAAAGGAAAAGAAAGCCCTGCCCCAATGGCAGGATTCGGCCACCCTGGCGGGTTCACAGGCGGAGGAATAGATGAAATTCACCATTCTTATCGTCGATGACGAAAGAAATATCCGGGATGGCTTGGCCGAGGCATTCGGCATGGAAGGCTACGAAACCGTAGTCGCCTCCGATGGCCAGGAAGGGATGAAAATCCTGGACGAGCGCTACATCGACTTGGTCATAACCGACCTTAAAATGGCCAAGGTCTCGGGGACTGAGCTCCTCCAGCATGTAAAACGACAATGGCAAAATATTCCTGTCATCATAATAACCGCCCACGGAGACATCTCAGAGGCTGTCCAGGCAATGCAGTTCGGTGCCTTGGACTTTATCACCAAGCCGCTGGACCTGGACCATTTGCTCAAACTTACCAAAAACGCCCTTGAGTTCCGGGAGCTGTCCATTAAAAACCAGGAGTTGCGGGAAGAAATCGAAGCCCAGCAGAGGATAAGCTCCATAATCGGCAAGAGCCCGGCCATGCGAAAGATTTTCGACCTAGTCAGGAAAGTCGCTCCCACCAAGGCGAATGTCCTGGTCACCGGGGAATCGGGAGTAGGCAAGGAACTCATCGCCGATGCGATCCACAATCTTTCCCCTCGCAGGGACAAGCCATTGGTCAAGGTCCATTGCGCAGCCTTAGCGGAGAGCCTATTGGAAAGCGAACTCTTCGGCCACGAAAAAGGCGCGTTTACGGGAGCCCAGACAAAAAAACGAGGCCGATTTGAACTCGCCGACTCCGGAAGCCTATTCCTGGATGAAATCGGCGAGATCAACCAGAATGTCCAAATTAAAATTCTCAGAGTTTTGCAGGAGAAAAAATTCGAGAGGGTTGGGGGGGAATCAACCATCGAAGTGGATGTGCGAATCATCGCCGCGACCAACAAGGACTTGAAGCAGGAAATTTCCGAGGGGAGATTCAGGGAGGATCTATACTACCGCTTGAACGTGGTCAATATCGAAGTGCCTCCCCTGAGGGAGCGAAGAGAAGATATCCCCTTGCTCGCCACCACCTTCCTCCAGGAATTTTCCCAGGAAAACGGCAAAGAAATCGAGGGCTTCGAACCCCGAGCCCGCCAGGCCTTGTACGCCTACGATTGGCCAGGCAATGTCCGGGAGCTACGTAACTGTATCGAGAGTGCCATAGTCATGGCCTCGGGACGGTTTGTCGCAATGGAGGATCTCCCTCCGGGTCCCAGGTCGACACAGGAAAAAAGGGAAATTCATATTCCCGCCTTCTCTTCCTTGGACGAAGCTGAAAAAATCTTAATTGCTGAAACCTTGGCGATCACAGGGGGCAACAAGACCAAAACCGCGGAAATCCTCAAGATCGGGCGAAAAACCCTCTATCAAAAGATAGAGGAATACGGCATCGACGTCCTAGACCGGCAGGGCAGCACCAAGGTTCAGGAGCCGAGGTCCTGAACCGGCCTAGAAAATCCCCTTCCTGTAATTGGTGAGCTTGGCCTTGAGCCTGATGATCGACTTGGTGTGGAGCTGGCTCACCCTCGATTCCGTGACCTCGAGGATATGCCCTATCTCCCTCAAGGTAAGGTTTTCGTAGTAGTAGAGCACGAGAACCTTTTTCTCCTTCTCGGGAAGCTCATTGATCGCCTGCTTGATCACCCGGCGCATCTCCTCCTTTTCAACCCTGGAGTCGGGATTGAACCCTCTCGGCGCCTCAATGCTTTCGCCCACGCACATCCTGTCCGCGTTGTCCCCTGAGGACCAGATATCATTGAGCGACATGATGACGGTGCTGGAAATTTTACTCATGAGCTTAGAAAATTCTTCCTCGCCCAAGCCCATGGACCCGGCGATTTCAATATCCGAAGCAGGGCGGCCCAGCCGGGCTTCCAAAAGCATGACCGCTTGCTCCAGTTCCTTTGCCTTCTGGCGCACCGAGCGGGGCACCCAGTCCATCTCGCGAAGATGATCGTACATTGCGCCGCGAATCCGGGTCACCGCGTAGGTCTTGAACTTCACGTGCTTTTCAGGGTCGAATTTCTCTTTCCCGGCCACGTATTTGACCAAGGGAGCGTATTGCTCCACCAGCCTATCCCGGATGGCCCTTTCTCCGCCCTGCCGATAGGTTTCCCACATGCACTTTTCCCTCTCGGCGGAGCCCTGGTCGGTTTCAAAGGTTCGCAATAACTGAGCGTCCATGTCGAAAGGCCTCCCATTCATAGGATGTATCTGCTCAAATCCTGACGTTCCGCGTAATCCTTGAATCGCGCGTCCACATAGGCTTGATCGATGGTTACTTTTGCGCCTGCCATTGCGTCGGCTTCGAAAGAGAGCTCCTCAAGGAGGCGCTCCAGAACCGTGTGGAGCCGACGGGCTCCGATGTTTTGAGTGTATTGGAGGGTGAGGGCGTTCTTAGGCTCCACGAGGATCCGCTCGAAATCCTTGTCAGTCAGGGCTTCAAGCTCCACCCTGATGGGGAACCTGCCCTGGAGTTCGGGGATGAGGTCCTGGGGTTTGGATACCGTGAAGGCACCCGCGGCGATGAAAAGGATGTATGTCGTATCGACGGGCCCCCACTTTGTGTTGACCATGGAGCCTTCCACGATGGGCAAAAGGTCGCGTTGCACCCCTTCCCTGGATACATCGGGACCTGAAGACCCCCGGCCTTCCCGGTTCGCCACCTTGTCCAGTTCATCCAGGAATACGATGCCCGATTCCTGAACCCGCTTCTTGGCTTCCTGGGCGATCTTTTCCGGATCCACCAGTTTTTCCAGTTCCTCAGCCTCGATGATGGGCGCTGCTTCGGCCACGGTGAGGGTCTTTTTCTTCTTCTTGCCGCCGAACATGGAGGTTATACCGCCCAGGGCTGCTCCCATGTCTTCCATCTGGGTCCCGGCAAAAAGTTCAAGCGAGGGGCCAGAGGCGGCTACGGTCAATTCTATTTGGCGGGAATCGAGTTTGCCTTCCCGGAGCAGCTTGCGGAATTTCTCCCGGGTTTCGCTGGGCGAGGAGGGAGCGATGATAGTCGCCTGGGTGGAGCCGACAGGTTCCACCGAGGTGTTGAGCCCCGGAAGCAGAATATCCAGGAGCCGCTCTTCGGTTCGCCGCTTTGCCTCCAGCTCCACCTCCGCCTGCATCTCTTCCTTGACCATGGCGACTCCCGCGGCCATGAGATCACGGATCATTGATTCCACATCCCTGCCCACATAGCCTACTTCGGTGAACTTGGTGGCTTCGACCTTGATAAAGGGCGCGCCGCAAAGTTTGGCCAGCCGTCGGGCTATTTCAGTTTTCCCCACTCCCGTGGGACCCATCAGGAGAATATTCTTTGGCGCCACCTCGGCCCGGTCTTCCTCCGAGAGGCGCTGCCGGCGCATCCGGTTGCGCAACGCTATGGCTACGGCTTTTTTGGCGGTTTTCTGGCCAATGATATACATATCCAAGGCCTGAACGATTTTTCTAGGCGTCAATGAATCAAAATCGACCTTCATTGGATTACCTCCACGACGATGGAGTCGTTGGTGTAGATGCAGATTCCCGAGGCGATTTCCAGGCTCTTTCGTGCGATCTGCGCCGCGTCGAGCTCGGCTCCCTTTCCGGAAGCCGCATCGAGATAGGCCAGCGCCGCCGCATAGGCGTAAGGCCCCCCCGAACCTATGGCCACCGCATTCTCCGCCGGATCGATGACATCCCCGGTACCGGAAAGGAGGAGGGATTTTTTCACATCCGCAACTAAAAGCATCGCCTCGAGCCGACGCAAGATCTTGTCTGTTCTCCAATCCTTGGCCAGTTCAACCGCGGCACGGGTCAGGTCTCCGCCATATTCCTGAACCTTCACTTCAAAATGCTCGAAGAGAGTAAAGGCGTCGGCGGTAGCCCCGGCGAAACCGCAGAGCACCTTGCCGCCGTAGATCGTACGCACCTTCCGCGCATTGCTCTTCATCACCGTGTTGCCCATAGTCACCTGGCCGTCTCCGGCCATGGCTACCTGGCCGTCTTTCCTGACCACAAGTATGGTGGTAGATCTAATCCTGTTTTCTTGGCTCATTTTCATCTCACTTTCCTTTAGTCCCATGGGGATGGGCCAGTTCATACACCTTTCTCAGTCTCTCCATATCAACATGGGCGTAGACTTGGGTGGTGGAAATGCTCGCGTGCCCCAGCATTTCCTGGACAACCCTGATGTCAGCCCCGCCGGCCACAAGCTGGGTGGCGAAGCTGTGGCGGAAAACGTGGGGGGTTATGGATTTTTTTAAGCCCAAGCCTCGCTTGCGCTTTTCAACTATCAGTTCCATTCCCCGCACCGAAAGGGGCAATCCTTTTGCGTTTACAAAGAGCCTGCTATGGTCGGTCTGGCCCATGGCAGCGATTCTCATCGCCCTGTAGGGAAGGTATTCATCAAGGGCGGTTGATGCTTTATTGCCCAGGAAAACCACCCTTTCCTTGGAGCCCTTTCCCATGACCTTCACCAATGCCCGATGGAAGTCTATGTCTGCCATCTTGATGGCAGCCAATTCCCCTACCCTGCAGCCTGTACTGTAGAGGGTCTCAAGCAAGGCCCTGTCGCGTACTTCGGAAAATCCTTGGCCCTCCACAGAATCGATGAGGGCGGACATTTCTTCTTCGAACAAAAACTTTGGCAGGCTTCGGACTTTGGAGAGATTCTCAACTTCCCTGCCGGGATCGGACTCAAGCCCTCCGAACCTGCAGCGATAGCGGTAATAGCCGCGTAAAGTAGAGAGGGCGCGATTGACGCTTGCAGGGGCCATTCCCGCCATGACCAGCGTGCCTGCAAAGGCCCTTAAGTCGCGGGCCTGGGCTTGGTCGATATCCCTGCCCTTCAGGAAGGTCTCGTAACGCTCCAAGTCGTCTCCATACACCTTAAGCGTCCGTGCGGAGAGGCCTTTCACCGCATCGAGGTAGGAAAGGTAGTCCAGGATTCTTTTGTCCATTCCTCTATTCCTCCTGGACGCTTTCGTCTTTGGAGTGAAGATAACCGCAGGCGGGATTTATGCAGGCTTTATGGCTTCCCGACCTCTTGTCCGCCTTTTCCACCAGGAACCAGCCGCACTGGGGGCAATGCGAATCGGTTGGCCGGTGATAGGTCAAAAAGTCGCAGGTAGGATAATTGGCGCATCCGTAGAAGGTCTTGCGCTTGCCCTTGGCATTCTTTCTTTCCACGATGTCGCCTTCGCATTTGGGACATACGGCCAGGGGTATCGATTTTGTATTCTTGCAGGCTGGAAATCCTGTGCAGGCAAGGAAAAAACCAAACCTTCCCAATTTTTTGACCATGGGCTTGCCACAAAGTTCGCACACCCTCTCGGTTTCTTCGTCAAGCTGGCCTTTTTTGCTGGAAAGCGTCGACATCAACTCGTCCAGCCGGGTTTTGAAGGGCATGTAGAAGTCTTTCATGGCCGATACCCAATCCACCGACTCTTCCTCAACCTGATCCAGAAGTTTTTCCATTTGTGCGGTGAATCCCGCATCTATGACATCGGGGAAGAATTGAGTGAGAATTTCCGTGATCATCCTGCCCAAGGTGCTGGGCACGAGTTGCTTGTTCTGGCGCGAGACATAATAGCGCTCTATGAGAGTGCTTATTGTCGGCGCGTAAGTGGAAGGTCTGCCGATGCCCAATTCTTCCAAGGCCTTGATAATGGACGCATCGGTGAAGCGCGAGGAACCTTGGGTGAAATGCTGGATGCCGTCGAGTTTTTCCACGGCCATGACCTGATCCGGCTCCAGGGCAAGGAAATGACTGGACCTCTCTTCCTTCGTCGCCGCAAGCTTGATCACTTTGTAAAAGCCTTCCTCGGCGTAGGAGGATGCCGACACGCGGAATATGCCCTGGCCTATCTCCAGGTCCACGGTGACTACCTTCATCTGCGCAGGGATCATCTGTGAGGCTACGAAGCGTTCCCATATCAAGCTGTAGAGTTTGAGCTCGTCCTTGGCAAGGTACTTCCCCACTGTCTCGGGATCCATGCTTACTTTCGTGGGCCTGATCGCTTCGTGGGCGTCCTGGGAGGCTCCTGAGGATGAATACCGCTGGACTTGGTCGGGCAATTGGCCTGGATATTTAATGGCTACCCACTCCCTGGCCTCCGCCAAGGCGGATTCGGCGATCCGCGTCGAATCGGTGCGCATGTAGGTGATCAAACCCGTGCGGTGCGCTCCCAGGCTCACGCCTTCGTAGAGCTTTTGGGCTATCTGCATGGTTTTCTTGCTCGTGAATCCCAATCGGT
>VKGY01000151.1:5068-7344 GCA_008080685.1 Spirochaetota bacterium | reverse complement strand
TTGCAGGTGGGCGGGAAACCGGGAAAGGGCTTCGGTGTAGGGAAGGACTGCGGTGCTGGAATAACCCAGGACATTGCGTTCGTACATGCCGATCAGGGCGGCCAGGAGGCTGGCGTTTTTCCTTACGTTCCGCTCAAGGGCAGCGCGGTCGAAGGAATGCGCGCCTTCCAAAAATTGAGAGAATGCATCGGGCTCGAAGGCCAAGGAGAGCACCACGCCGCCCACGGCGCTGGAGGTTGAATATCTGCCTCCGATGTAGTCGTCGATATAGAAGCGGGCGATGTAATCGGGGTTTTGGGCAAGGGGGCTGGAGGTGCTGGTCACCGCTACCATATGGTGCGCCGGGTCGAGTCCGGCTTTCTCGAGGCGCAGTTTCACCAGGGTTTCATTAGCCAAGGTCTCCTGGGTTGTTCCACTCTTGGAAACGAGGATGAAAAGGCTTCTCTCCAAGTCCAGGGCGCTCAAGGTGTTGTCAGCGTCGTCCGGGTCGACATTGGAGATGAAATAAGCCTTCATCCTGTGGCGGCCCTCGGCCTTCGCCCAACGCTCCAAGGCGAGGTAGGCCGCCCGTGGCCCTAGGTCGGAACCGCCTATCCCGATCTGCACTACGTTCTGGAAAGGCTTTCCCGAAGATCCGAGAATCTCTCCCCGGTGCACCTTGCCGGCAAAAGCCGCCGCCTTCAATCGTTCCTCTTCGTAGAAATTTCTAAGATCGACACCATTTTTAACCACTCCAGTCCCAAGATTACCCCGCGCAAGGTGATGAAGGACCATTCTTCCCTCGCCAGTGTTCATTATTTGGCCCGAGAGCAGGTTCGCATACCTGTCCACCAGGCCGAGCGCGTCGGAAAGCTTCTGAAAAGAATCGAGGATCCATTCGTCCACCTTCGAAGCGGCGTAGTTGAAGGCAAAACCCTCAGGGAGAGGAATCGAATAGTCCTTGATCCGGGTTTCGGTCAACACCGACGCCAGGTCCACCCTAGGCAATGCTTTCAGCGTATCGAACTCGGGATACAGGTCCAAATTCCTATATTCCATGAATTTTTCTCTCCTGTGTTTCCATTTAATACATTGTAATGTGGAAAATGCTACACTTCAAGCGCAGGCTTTGCGCCGCCATAGGTACCTTTGCGTAATCCCTTTTCCCTTACCCGGAGTAGAGACTTGGAAAGGCAGGCGGCTATGGCCTCATCGATATCGATGCCATTCCAGCCAGCGAGAGATCCGGAACCGGCGCAGACAGGCGGTTCGAAGCCTCCTGCATCGCGGCTTCCCGAAAGAAGGCGAATTGCGTCCTTCCTTTCGAACCGGTAGGAGTTTTTTCGGAAAAACTCCAGTATCTCCTCCTGGCCCTCAGGGCGGGAAAGAAGAGTACCGTCGCAGACATCACAACCTGAACAATAGCCTTCAAGGCTGCCCCCCATGAGGCGGTGCAGATGCTCCCGCCTGCATTGACGGGAAACCGCATATCCTGCGAAAGCCAGGCTTCTGAGGCGTCGGGTATCGTCCTTCTCCCCGAAAGGAGGCTCGACGGCGGCTGTCCTCCTGTCGTCGATGAGGATGGCGTGGGCGATTTCTCCATCCCTTCCAGCCCGCCCCGCCTCCTGGATATATGCCTCCACGGAGTAAGGAAGCCTGAAATGGATAACCGTCCTGATGTTTTTTTTATCCACGCCCATACCATAGGCGCAGGTCGCGACGAGCACGCCCTCGGCGCTGGCCATGAACCAAGCTTCGATTTTCAACTTTTCTTCCTTGGTGAGCCCCGCATGGTAGAATTTTACATCCAGGCCGATCCTGCTTCCTATCTCCTCGCAGAGCAGCGCGACTCCCGCCCTGGACCGATCGAACACAATGGTTGGACGGGGTTTGCCCTTGATCAGGCGTTCCAGGCTGTGGAGGGGTGAGAGGGTCGGCACAACGGAATAATGCAGGTTAGGCTTGTCCATGTCCGCAGTCACCAAGGAGTACGAAGCGTCGCCGAAGAGATATCGAGTGATCGATGCAACCACCTGGGGACTTGCGGTGGCGGTAAAGGCGCTCACTACTTTGGGCCGTATTTGCGCTATGTAGTCGCCTAGAGCGAGATATGCCGGCCTGAATGTTTCGCCCCATTCGCTTACGCAATGGGCTTCGTCGATCGCAAAATGAAACACCCCGGTGGAGGCGAGAAAATCGCGTAGGTCTTTCCTGCCCAAGGTTTCGGGATTTGTGATAAGGATTCGTGATCGACCTGATGCGATGGCCTCGAGTTCCTTATTTCGCTCTTCATCGGC
>VKGY01000151.1:0-5035 GCA_008080685.1 Spirochaetota bacterium | reverse complement strand
ATGAGGGAATTCCCTATGCTTCGCGCGTCGAGGCTCCGCTTTTGGTCGTTCATCAAGGCAAGCAGGGGATAGACGACCAGGGTGAGCCCCGGAGCCAGCAAGGAAGGCAATTGAAAGCATAAGCTTTTCCCGAATCCCGTGGGAAACAGGACAAGTTGGCGAAAATCTTCTTCCCCTTCGCTCGCGTCGAGCACATTGGCGACGGCCATCCTTTGCAGGGGAAATAAATAAGGAATTCCAAAGTCGAACCTTGCCCTCAGGGATACTGGGTCCTCGTTGGAGTAATCTTCCATGCGCGCCCCTCACCTAGGATTACGCAGAACTTGGGGCGTCTTGATTCTATGGGTTCCCGCGTGCCGGTTTTAAGCCTTCCTTGGGACAAAGAGATTCCAGAGGGCAGGTCCCGCCGGATCGACATGCCGGGGCCCTAGCTGAACAGGTATATTTGCCGTGGCGGTTAAGGGCATGGGAAAATGCGGTTCGAGACGCGGGATCCATGCTGAAAGCGATCAATTCCTCGATCTCCTCGGGGTTCCGGCTCTCGTGGATACCAAGACGGTAGACGACTCGGGACACGTGGGTATCAACGATGATGCCCGGTTCGCCGAAGCACGCTTTCTCCCCACGCCCGAAAGGCTTAGCAGTCCTTCCATGGACGAAGGAACCTTGGAATCGAAGTGCTGAACCAAACGTTTGGCCGTGCCTATGAGGTGGCGGGCTTTGACTCGGTAGAAACCCAGGGATCCAATCAAGACCTCAAGATTTTCAGGCTTCGCCAGGGCCATGGCCTCGGGAGTAGGGTAGGCGGCGAACAGGGGCCCTGTCACCTTGTTGACCTGCTCGTCCGTAGTCTGGGCGCTCAGGATTACCGCGCAGAGAAGCTCAAAGCATGAGGAGGAATGCAAAAGTGGCCTGGCATCAGGCCAAAGAGGCACAAGAATCCTCTCGATCCTGTGCAAATATTCCCTCATGCGGGGTGTTGCGGAAGGTTTTTTCACTGCCCTTCCTCCTGAAGATGCAAACTTGACCAAATCCATGGGGCATTATACGATGCTTTTCTCCGACTTAGAAATGGAAAGGATAAGGTTTTATGAAACGAGTTCCCCAAGGCATCATTGATTTTATCGAGCACCATGATTGTTTTTACGTCCTTGGCCATCGGGAACCTGACGGAGATTGCATCGGCTCCCAACTCGCCCTCGCTTCATTCCTCAGAAGCCTCGGGAAAAGGGCCCATATCCTCTCTTCCGGGCCTTTTACCCGGTCTGAGATCATACATTTCGAAGGAAAATTCAAATACTCCGCCCCTCCGGAACGAGATTTCGAACGCACCGCGGCAATCGTTCTAGACTGCTCCTCCATGGCGCGGATCGGCGCGGTGGGAGAGACCATGCCTGATGTCCCCGTCGCCTTCATAGACCACCATGGGGAAAGCGGGGAACCAGGACCGGCGGATTACTTGGATCATTCCGCTCCTGCCGTGACGGCAATGGTATTTCTTCTTATGGAGGCCATGGGACATAGTCCCACCAAGGAAGAAGCGGAATTGCTCTTTTTTGGTCTTGCCACGGATACGGGCTTTTTCCGTCACCTGGACGAACGGGGAGGGGAGACCTTCGAGATCGCGGCGCGGATGGTGGATCTAGGAGCCTCGCCTAAAACAACCTTCATGGCGATCAATGGCGGGAAATCCCTCAATTCAAGGAAAATGCTGGCCGAGATACTCTCCCGTATCCTGCCCTATTACGAGGGAAAGCTCCTGGTTTCCTACGTGACCGTTGAGGACCAGCAGCGGTACGGCATGTCCAGCCGGGATTCAGATCTTCTCTACCAGCTTATGATGAGCGTACAAGGCTGCGAAGTCTGCTTCGTGGTGAAGCAGGAGGCGGAGAACCAGTGCACCGTGGGCTTTAGGTCCCGGGAAAAGGTAAATGTAGCCAAGATTGCCGCGCAGTTTGGCGGAGGCGGCCATAAGCTCGCCTCGGGCCTATCCATGCAAGGAAGCGTTGAAGAGGTTCTCGCGGCCCTCATCGCCGCCTTCAAGCCTGTCTTTGAGCAAGGATAATTCTTTAGGATCGAAGGCGACAGGCAACAAGCGGCAACAGATAATTTTTCACCTGAAGCGCATAACCAAGAATACCGGAGCGGATATTTATAATTCCTACGCATCCTTTGGTTTTATTGTGCGAAACCAAAGCATATCTTCCTTGGCATAAATATTGCTGAAATCCCTCCGGAGGCAGGAGGGTGAAAGAACCGGACACGCAGGTGCTTGCGCCATTTCTCGATGAAATGACGGTGAGAGAGTCGGCGACATTCCATAGACTTACAAGAAAAGTGTTCGAAAATCCGGACAGGTACGGCTTCGAGTCCGAAGACGAGGCTGCTGAGGCGTTTTTGTCCTATAAGAGGCGGCTTCGATCCATCATCGTAAAAGGCGAAACCCTCGGGGCAAAAAAGGAGGCCTACCTGGAGACCTGCCTGCGCTATCTTGCCCGTACGATACGGCGTGATCGGCATAGAAGGGATTTTATCAACGAGATTATCCAGGCTTCTGGAGACCTCTCTCCTTCGGCCTGTTCGGAATCCCCCTCTCCCTCCTACGTCCCCATGGGAAAGGGGGAGGAGAAGGAGGCGGAGTCATGGATCCTGAGGTCGAAGGCAATAACGACTTCGCTGAATGCGGCGGATAAGAGGCTTTTGTTTCTATCTGTAAAATGCGCCTGGGAAATCGATGATATCCTTGCTGGCAAGATCGCCGTCAGGCTGGGTGTTCCGATGCCATGGTTCGCCATGGTGCTGCATGGCGCACGGCTCTCCTTGGAAGGTTCGGCGGCAAGGACAAAGGAAAGGGTGGAGCGCCGGAATGCGGCATGGTTCCGCTTGCGCCTCGCTGAAAGCATGCTCAAATCCACAAGCCTGAAGCCGGAGCAACAGAGAAAATTGGAGTATCGCGCCCTATCGTGCCGCAGGTATTATGAACAAGCCCTCAAGGATCGTTCAGGCACGAGACTCTTGGTATCCAATCGAACCATCTCCGCACTGCTTCAGGTGCCGAAGGGCACTGTCGATTCCGGGCTTTACTACCTTAAAAATCATTCCCTTGGGGGGCTTGAGGCTTGCGGGGGAAAGGATACGACAGATATCCTTGAGGGATGAAAATTCTTGCCGCCACCTTCAATGCCCATAAAATTGAAGAACTGAAAGCCTTATTCCCGGGGCATGAAATTGTCGCCCCTTTCGACCTCGGCATCGACGCAATGGAAATTGAGGAAAACGGAGAAAGCTATTTCGCTAATGCGATGATAAAGGCCAAGGCCTTGCATGCCCTTGCCCGTATGCCAACATTGGCCGACGATTCGGGGCTTTCGGTGAAAGCCTTGGACGGCAGGCCCGGTATCCACTCCGCCCGATATGGAACTTTAGAGGAAGGCAAGGCCCTCTCCCAGGGAGAAAAGAACGATAGATTGCTCCGGGAGATGAAAGGAGCGGAAGACCGCGCATGCGCATTTTTCTGTTGTCTTGTCCTGATATACCGGGATGATGCCTTCCTTTGCGTACAAGAAACCTGCCCTGGCCTGCTTGCCCAAGAGCCTAGAGGGAGGGGGGGGTTTGGCTATGATCCATTGGTCTTTCTCCCCGAATTCAACCTCACCGTGGCTGAACTCAGCCCGGAGAAGAAAAATCAGGTCTCCCATCGCGGCAAGGCGGCAAAAATCCTCTCAAGCTTGCTGGACAAGCTCCCCCTGTGAAGAGAAAAGGCCGCCCTGCGTTGCGCAGGGCGGCCTTTTCCTGAATCGGAGATCGGGAAGAAGTCTTACTTGCTCTCCGTCGACTTGATTCCGTACTTGCGATTGAAGCGCTCGATTCGTCCCGCGGTGTCCACGAGCTTCTGTTTTCCGGTAAAGAAAGGATGGCAGGCGGAGCAAATTTCCACCTGGAGATTCTTTACCGTCGAACGGGTCTCGATGACATTGCCGCAGGCGCAGGTGATGGTTGTGTTCTCGTATTTGGGGTGAATTCCCGCTTTCATCTACTTCCTCCACTGCGCCGCCGATAACCTTGGTTATCCATGCCTGAAAACCGGCCTTGCGACGGCTATTCTATAAACTCGCGGGAGTATATCCCGAAAACGCCTCGCGCGTCTATCAGTCCGACGAGGAATACGAAGGATTACTCATGGACTTGAGGAAGGCCTCGTTGCTCTTGGTTTTGAGCATTCGGTCTATGAGGAGTTCGATGATGTCCGAATCGTCCATGGGATTGATGACCTTTCGCAGAACCCAGATTTTTTGGAGTTCCTCGTCGGTGAGAAGGATTTCTTCCTTTCGGGTTCCGGACTTCTTGATATTGATGGCCGGGAAGAGGCGCTTGTCCGAAAGCCTCCGGTCCAGGTTGATTTCCATATTGCCCGTGTGTCGATAAGGGCCGTGGCGATGATGGTGAGGCTTCCGCCTTGTTCGATATTCCTGGCGGCGCCGAAGAACCTCTTGGGTTTATGGAGGGCGTTTGAGTCTACACCGCCGGACAGGATCTTCCCCGAGGTTGGCACAGTCTGGTTGTACGCCCTTGCGAGCCTTGTTATGGAATCCAGGAGGATGACCACATCCCTCCCATGTTCCACCAGTCGCTTTGCCTTCTCAAGCACCATTTCCGCAACTTGGACATGGCGGGTGGCCTGTTCGTCGAAGGTGGAGGAAATCACCTCCGCCTGAACCGATCTTTCCATATCAGTCACTTCCTCAGGCCTCTCGTCAATGAGGAGGACAATGAGGTAGACCTCGGGATGGTTCGTGGTGATGGCGTTGGCGATTTTTTGCAGAAGGATCGTCTTTCCTGTCTTGGGAGGCGAGACGATGAGGGACCTTTGTCCTTTGCCGATGGGGCAGAAGAGATTGATGATCCGAGTGGAAATTTCCTCCGTGGAGGTTTCCAAGTCAAGCTTGCTATTGGGATACAGAGGCGTGAGGTTTTCAAAGGGAATGCGGTTTTGTGCCACCGCCGGTTCGTCGAAGTTTACCAGTTCGATGCGCAG
>VKGY01000150.1 GCA_008080685.1 Spirochaetota bacterium | reverse complement strand
TATTGGGCAGGACTTGGCTAGGATGACCATTGATCCTGACCTGGGGAATGGTGGCGAGGATCTCATCCCTCAGCATGCTCCTCAAAGCCCAGACGCGGCCGGAGAATTCAGGCAAATCAAAAAGGGCTAGTTCTGCGGCCTTCCCAAAGCCAAGGATGCCGAGATTGTTGTAGGTTCCCGCCCGTATCCCGTCTTCCTGATGCCCTCCTCGGATGAGCGGTCTTAGAGGAGACTTTTTGCGCCCATAGAGGGCGCCGATGCCCTTTGGACCGTAAATCTTGTGACAGGATAGGGTGAGATAATCCACGCCCCAAGCCTCTACGGAGAGGGGTATCTTTCCCACCGCCTGGGTTGCGTCGGTATGCATATAGGCTCCGGCAGCCTTGGCGAGGCGGGAAATTTCGCTAATTTCCTGAAGCGTGCCGATTTCATTGTTCGCCGCCATGACCGATACCAGGAGGGTGTTCGAATCCAATTCTCTTTTATACGCTTCCATGTCGATTTTCCCAAATTCGTCCACAGGAAGGTACACAACCGGAAATCCCTCCTCGGCCAGATAGGCTGCGGCCTTCATGACACAGGGATGTTCGATGGAGGTGGTGATGATTTTTTTCCTTCCGCCCTTCCTGCCCAGGTCGTACATGGTCATGAATACTGTGTTGTTGGATTCCGAGCCTCCGGATGTGAAATATAAAGTCCGAGGATCGGGGGCTCCTATGAGGGCGGCAACGGAAGACCTGGCCTTCTCGATCTCCGCCCTGGCACGCCTGCCCGACTCGTGCATGCTCGAAGCATTGGCGTAAATGTCCAGGGCTTCCACCATAAGGGTCTTCACCTCCTCCCTCAAGGGAGTGGTGGCGTTGTAGTCCATGTAGATAAAGGGGGTTGCCATTGTTTATTCTCCTTCGTCCGACGGGTTGGCATGAAATGCAAAGGCGGAATCTTCGGCCAAATCCGCCAGACTTACGGAAGAAAGATAGGAATTCACCGCGTCCTTGAGTCCTATCCAGAACTTCCGGGGCATGCAGAGGTCGCCGAGGGCGCAGAGATTAGCCCGGTCTACGCATTCAACAGGCCTGATCTCTCCCTCCGTCGCCCTCACCACTTCTATCATGGCTATGGATTCCGAATCCTTAGCCAGCCGATACCCTCCCGACCTTCCTCGATCGGAAGCGACAAGGCCTGAAAGCTTGAGTTGGTTGAGAATGCCTTCAAGGTATTTGGGTGATATTTTCTGGGCCTCGGCTATTCTTGCCGCGCTGTCCGAACCGTTTCGCGCCAAGTGAACCAGGGCTCGGATCGCATACTGCGTTTTTGCGGGAACCTGGAACATGGCGAGTAACTCCTTAATATCCTATGGGAATACTAGGAATATCGCATAATGAGTTCAGATTGTCAATGCCGGCCCGAGATTCCCCGACTCGGGGGACCTGTGCTACACTCCTGGCCATGCGCACCTTGCCCATACAAATGGACGACATAGCAGGCATGAAAGTCACAGTCATGGGCCTTGGCCTCCACGGCGGCGGACTGGCTTCGGCCAAATTCTTCTACGATCGGGGAGCTGAACTCACGGTTACGGACCTTCGGGATGAAAAAGTCCTCGCGCCATCTATTGAAGCCCTGGAAGACAGGAATATCAGGTTTGTCCTGGGCAGGCACGAAATGGATGATTTTTCCCGCGCCGACATAGTGATCAAAAATCCCGCGGTCAGGAGGACCTCGCCCTTTCTGGCCGCCGCCCGACGGATCGAAAGCGACATTTCCGTTTTCCTAAGATATTCAAAGTCTCCCCTTTTGGCGGTCACCGGGTCTAAGGGAAAATCCTCCACCGCCACAGCCCTCCATCATGGTTTCCAATCCGCAGGGAAAAAATCCCTATTGGGCGGCAATATTACCGTTTCCCCCTTGAATTTCCTGGAAGAAACCTCCGCCGATGTTCCTGTAGTCCTGGAACTTTCCTCATGGCAGCTTGCCGACCTGCGGGGTTTAGGAGTGTTGAAACCCAAGGTCGCTATTCTCACGGCCATCATGCCCGACCACATGAACTACTATTCTTCCATGGAGGAGTACGTGGCGGACAAACGGGTGATATATTCGGAACAGGACGCCGAAGATGTAACAATCTGTGATCGCGATTCCCCATGGGGCAGAAGTTTCGCTGCGGAAACTAGGGCCAAGGTCCTTTGGTACGCTGATTCTCCCCACCGCGAGGCGGGAGGTTGGCTGGAGCGAAGCCAAAGCGGAGAGGTGGAAGGGTATGCCTTAGGCGATTGGATCCCAGCAGGAGACTATCGCATAAAGCCTACCCGTATTGTGCCTGAGGATCTTCGGGTTCCGGGTCAGCATATGAGGAAAAACCTCCTCGCCGCGGGGCTTGGCCTTCTCGCCCTGGGACTCGAGCCAAAGGCGATTGTACAAGCCTTCTCCTGTTTTTCCGGCGTGGAGCATAGGTTAGAATTTTTCCATGAGGCGGAAGGGGTTCGTTGGTACAATGACTCCGCCTCCACCATACCCCAGGCGGTCGCCGCAGCTTTGTACAGCTTTTCCGCGCCCATAGTGCTCATCACCGGCGGAACGGATAAGAACATCGATTTCTCCGACTCGGCTGAGAAATACGCCAAGGCAACCCGGATTGTCCTATTGTCAGGTTCAGGCACTGAAAAACTCATGCCACTCCTGGCTGCCCGGGGGCTTGGGTGGTCCGGACCCTATTCCGACCTCGATTCCGCCATCGCCGAGGCCCGCAGGCTTGCAAAGCCAGGTTCCGTCGTCCTCTTTTCACCGGGCTGCACCTCCTTTGGGATGTTTCTCCACGAATTCGACAGGGGAAAAAAATTCAAAACCTGCGTCGCAGGTTAGGGTTCGAAGGCCAAGGCCGCATAGCCTACGAAGGAAGGGGAATCCGCAACCTCAAGGCTGGTGGTGTATTCTATTAGCCGTGCGGAAGTAGCGCCTCGCTCCAGAGCGAAGCTCAAGGCAGAAACCGCGGCTCCCGGAGAACAAGCCGATCCCCTCCTGACACCCGAGGAAAGAGCAGATTCGCAATTCATGTCGAGCAGGGCGGATATGAAGGATGCGTCGTTCGTCTCACGTGCCCAGCGCACGGCCTTGGAACCCGAACCCTGGGGGGTAAAGCCGTAGGCCGGACCATAATGGGTGAGATCCGTGGAGCCGATGCAGGATACGCCCCTGCCCAATACGGCCGCCGCCCTGCCCAATGCCGCGCCCAGTTCCTTTGCCACCGGCCTAGGGGGAGATCGAAGCCAGAGTATCTTTGCCCCGGGATGGAGAATGGGAAGCATGGGGCGGAGGACTTCAACGCAGTTGTCGGTCCGCAGATCCTCCTTGAGACCGCCGTACCCCGAATCGCGAAGCTCCGATTCCAAGGCCGCCAAAAGTTCCCTATCGGTCTCTAGGTCGCCTGCGGGGGTTTGGAATACCGAATCCCTGGCGCATAGGACTGTATCCGCATAACCCAAGTGTCCGCCGAACACCGCGATAGTCTGGGACTCCTTCAAGGATGACACCGCCTTGGCGGCCAAGCGGCCGGAATACCTCCAGCCGGCATGGGGCGAAATGACCGAAACCGCTGTCTTTGGATAAGCCCCGTCTACCCAAGATTTTAGACTATTCACGATCTCTTCTTTTGTGCCCGGATACCAGCCTTTGGGAAGGGCAGGCATCCTTCTTCCCCCGGGACTTTCCATCCTAGCCTCCTAATTTCAAGTATATATACGAATGGCCGCAATTAAAGTCGCTTTGGCATAAAAAATGATGGCAAGATGCGAAACTGAACAGCCGATAATTGAAAGGATTAGGAAGGGCATATGAAACGAATTTTACAGATATTCCTTGCTGTTGCTACGATACTCGTCCTGGTTGTGGCCGTGGCGTCCTTTTTTA
>VKGY01000149.1:1409-5329 GCA_008080685.1 Spirochaetota bacterium | reverse complement strand
AAGCCCGTCATCGACCGGGAGCGGTGCAAGGGCTGTCTCTTGTGCGCGAAAGCCTGTCCAACTAAGGTCCTGGGACCGGAAACCAAACCCAACTCCTGGGGCTACTATCCTTCCATGGCGATCTATCCCGACAAGTGCATCGCATGCGGTAATTGCTACCAGGTGTGCCCGGACGTGGCCATCACGGTCTATAAACTTTAAAAGGAGGGGACCATGAAAGAAGCGATCCGCCTCATGAAAGGCAACGAAGCGATCGGCGAAGCGGCTATCCGCGCAGGCTGTACCGCCTACTTCGGTTATCCCATCACCCCCCAGAACGAACTCACCGCCTATATGGCTACGGAGATGCTTCCCAAGGGAAGAGTCTTCATTCAGGCTGAAAGCGAAGTTGCGGCCATCAACATGGTCTTCGGCGCCGCAGCAACGGGCGTCCGAGCCATGACCAGTTCATCCAGCCCCGGTATATCCCTCAAGCAGGAAGGCATCTCCTACCTGGCGGGCGCTGACCTTCCCGCTGTGATCGTGGACGTGGCCCGGTCTGGTCCCGGTTTGGGCGGCATTTCACCCGGACAGGGCGATTATTTCCAGGCCACCCGCGGAGGCGGCCACGGCGACTACTACACCATAGTCTTGGCACCCAAGAGCGTCCAGGAATCCGCAGACCTCACCTACCAGGCCTTCGCTCTGGCGGACAAGTACCGCATGCCCGTCCTAGTACTGACCGACGGCCTCTTAGGCCAAATGATGGAAGGCGTAATCTTTCCGGAACCCATAGATCCAGCCAGCCTCCCCAGGAAAACTTGGGCGGTGGGTCATCAGGCCAGGGACGGCAGGGATATCAACCATATTTCATCCATGAACCTCGATCCGCCTGTGCTGGAAAAGGCCAACCTCGCCCGGTTCAAGCATTACGAGACAGTCAAGGCCGAGCTATGCCGCTACGAGGAAGTTCAAGTGGAAGACGCAGACTTGATCATGGTGGCGTATGGCATTTCCGCCCGCATCAGCCTGGGAGTCTTGCAGGAAGCCCGGCGCAAGGGGCTGAAGGTAGGGCTTTTCAGGCCCATCACCCTCTGGCCATTCCCCTATAAACAACTTGAGCGCTTGGCTGACCAAGGCAAGAGATTCCTTTCTCTAGAGCTCTGCATGGGCCAAATGGTTGAAGACATCAAGCTTGCGGTGAACGGCAAGACACCGGTCGATTTCTACGGCAGGACGGGCGGCATGATTCCCAGTGAGGAAGAAGTCCTCGCCTACGCCGAAAAACTTCTCGGCAAATGAGGAAGGAGAGCACCATGGATCTAGTATACGGGCATCCCAAGAGCCTCAAGCCCATCCAGACAAAGTATTGTCCGGGATGCGGCCACGGGGTTATCCATAGAATGATTTCGGAAGTGATCGACGAGATGGGCATCCAGGCTAAATCCATCATCACCAACCCTGTCGGTTGCTCCATCTGGGCTGACCTCTACTTCGACTTCGATTCGGTCCAGCCCGCCCATGGAAGGACTCCCGCCGCGGCGACGGGTATCAAGCGCATGCTGCCCGACCACTTGGTCATATGCTATCAGGGCGATGGCGACCTAGCCGCCATAGGAACGGCGGAGATGATCCACGCCGCGAATCGCGGGGAAAAATTCACTACCATTTTCGTCAACAACGCCATATACGGCATGACAGGTGGCCAGATGGCTCCCACGACCCTGATTGGCCAGTATGCAACCACCTCGCCCTTGGGCCGCGATCCTGAAGGCGCTGGCATGGGCTACCCCATCAAGGTCTGCGAACTCCTCTCTTCCCTCACGGGCACCAAGTACCTGGCCCGGGGATCGGTGAACAATCCCGTGAACATCAAGAAGACCAAGAAATATATCAAGACGGCCTTCGAAGCCCAGATGCGCGGCGAAGGCTTCACGATGGTGGAGATACTTTCCCAGTGCCCGACCAACTGGAAGATGAGCTCGGTGGAATCCATCGGATGGATGGAACAGAACATGCTCACCTTTTACCCCCTGGGCGAACTCAAGAACACCCTTTCCAAGGAAGGAGGGCAAGGATGAAAGAAAAAACCTATATCGCCGGATTCGGCGGCCAGGGCGTCATCTCATTGGGCCAGATGTGGGTGTACTGCGGCATGAAGGAAGGCAAGCACGTGACCTTCTATCCCTTCTATGGAGCGGAAAAGCGGGGCGGCGTCGCCAGGGCATCCGTGATTGTCTCGGACGCGGAGATTTCCTCACCCGTGGTCATCAAGGCTGATTCGGTGGTCATCATGGATCAGGACTCGGTCCGCTTCGCCTCTGACGCCCTCTCCCCAGGAGGAACAGTGATAGTGAATTCCAGCCTGGTGAAGGTAGACCCAGACCGTCCGGACGCCAAGATAATCCATGTGCCCTGCAACGAAATCGCAGAGAAGATCGGCGACGTGCGCATCGCGAACATGGTCATGATGGGCGCCATGAGCGCTGTCACGGGAGCCGTGAAGCTCGATTCCTTCGCAGAGGTCCTCAAGGACTTCTTTCCTCCCTCCAAGCACCATCTCATTCCCTTGAACATCGCCGCCGTGGAGGCGGGAAAGAAAGCCGTCTGACCGGCGAAACACCGGTACTCATCGCAGGGCTGTCCTGGAGAATGCTCATGGCAGCCCCCTTAATTTTCGCCGCCCATCGACCCATCCCCGTATACCCTTGGACGGTGAAGCGGTATAATTGCGCGCCATGGCCTGGTCACCTCGGAAGAAAGAAAGAAAAGAAAAAAAACCCTTCACCTTGGGGAGGGTCGTCCTCCTGTGCGCCAAGCTAGTCTTGATCGTCCACCTGGCCTACATCGCCGCTACTTCGAGCCTTATATTTCTCTACAAGTTCATAAATCCCCCCGCTATCGTCCTCATGCCCTACCGTTCGATCGGCTACGGATGGAAATTGACAAAACCTCAGCCCTTGCCACTAGGCCGAATTCCCTCCTACCTGCGCACCATGCTCGTGGCTGTGGAGGACGGGAAGTTCTACACCCACAGGGGCATTGATCTTGAAGCGTTTAAGCGGGCTAGGGAGATCAACGCCAGGCTGGGAAGGCCGCTTTACGGCGGTTCGACCCTCACCATGCAGGTGGCCAGGACCCTCTTTCTGGTTCCGGAAAAAAGCTATCTACGAAAATATTTCGAGGTGATCGCGGCCTTGGAGCTTGAACTGATACTCAGCAAAGAAAGGATACTGGAACTCTATTTCGGCTACGCGGAATGGGGCAAGGGCATTTTCGGCATCGAGGCCGCATCTCGGCATTATTTCACGACAAGCGTAGCAAACCTGACCAAGGACCAGGGCGCCAGACTTATCGCCCTGCTTTCCTCTCCAATTAAGTATACGCCTTCGACCTTGTATAAGTCCGCTATTCTTCGTGAACGGTATTCCTATCTCGTGCGGCGTTTTGTGGCGCCTCCTGTCCCCGCATCCATCCCCGCGGCGGAAACAATGGTCAAGGAAATTTTTCCCGGTTCCCTAGAGCCCGGCGCGGAGGAAACCGGAGAAGCGATAGAAGCGGGTACTTCAGAACCAGATGCGATTGCGTCCGATCCGGTTGCAGCCGATGCGGCACCTCCCAACGCTCCAAGCGGAGAAACCACGGGATCGGCGCTTTCGGCATCACCCTAAGCTTAGGATTCCTACCGTCGGGACAGTATCTTGTCCAAACCATTGGCGAAACGTTTTTTGTCCGTTTCCTTCCTCGAACCCGCTTTCCCCGGCTGAGGGGCAAGGCCCAGGAGTCGTAGTTCGGCCGCCGCGTCCCGCAATGACCTCCTCTCCGCGATGGTCCTTGGATGGAATTGTTCACCTCGGTCGTTCACACAATCCACTCCCTTGGCGAGGATACGCTCAGCAAAAGGAATATCCCGGGTTACGACCAAGTCTCCGGGCTGTGCC
>VKGY01000149.1:0-1324 GCA_008080685.1 Spirochaetota bacterium | reverse complement strand
AGCGACCCCCGTCCATCGGTCGATGGGTATGTCCGGAAGTATTCGAGTTCCAACGAAGCGCACGTCGAACACTCCCATACCCGAGGGCGACCTCTTACCCTGGCGGCGCAGAATGAGGGCCCTGATGTCCCGAGGAAGGCTGTCGCCGTCTATCCAGATCGTGACCCTATTCATTGGCTTCCCGGACTGGCGATATAAAGGGTGCCTTGGCCTTCGACGACAAATTCTCCGCAGGATGCGCTGACAAAGGCGCTTGAGCCCCGATTAATTTCCAGTCTTTCATTTTCCATCCAGGAACGATTCATGGGGGAGGGGCGATGCAGCACAAAGCTCCCTTGGGTGCAGAGGAGAATCGTGGGAGTTCCCCCGCCCAGCGATGCGGAGCCTGCCTTTTGGTTCTCGAACCGACGCAGGCAAAATTCCTTAGCCGGGGTCCTCCATACCAGAAAGGGATCCTCAAGGTTCGGCACCACCCTGGCAGGGTGGGCATTGACATCGATGACTGAGAGAAGCGCGTCGATATCCATGTGCTTCTGGGTCAAGCCGCCGCGAATTACATTGTCAGATGTAGCCATGACTTCAAGAATGGTGCCTGACAAATATGCATGCATCACTCCTGCGGGAACATAGAGGGCCTGGCCAGGTTCAAGGTTGAGGATTTGAAGGAAAAAGGGCGCCATGGCGCCGGGATCATGGGGATAATGGCTGTAGCAGAGATGGATGGTCGCTCCCGCATCCTTCTCATTTGGTTCGGTGGATATGGCGAGTTCCCTGGCCCTCTCAAGGGCCAGGGTCTCCAGGTTGAGGCGCTCCTTCTCCTTGAGACGGAGGGTTGAGGAAAGAAGGGACTTTAAGGTTTCGGAACCTCGTGATGGATCGAAGGCCAGGAGGGTTGAAAGCTTTGGTCCGAGAAGCCGCGCAGTCTCTTCCAAGGGCCTAAACCCGCACAAAGCCCGGAAAGGCGACAAGGCCAAGGCCAATTCGGGCTTATGGTTGGAATCCCTGTAGTTTCTGTCCGGCGCGGCGCGGGGGATTCCTTTAAGGTTCTCCCTCTTAAAGCCATCCCTGGCTTTCAAAAGATCCGGGTGCACTTGGATGGAAAGCGGCATGGAGGCGGAGAGTACCTTGAAAAGAAAGGGGAGCTCGCCATACTCCACGAAGATCTCTTCGCCCAGCGCGGACATGGGTTGTTCATGGATATATTCAGACAGACGGCGGAGCCTTCCCTGGGGATCTAGAATTTCCGACGAAAGGTCGGGGTGGGAACCCATCCACGCCTCGGCACCCGGTTTATCCTGTGGCTGCTCTATTCCCGTAAAGCGGG
>VKGY01000148.1 GCA_008080685.1 Spirochaetota bacterium | reverse complement strand
TCCATGCCAGCCGCGCCCTCAACTCCATGCGGGCGAATCATGGCCTCGGAGCCGTCGAGTCTGCAGTCCTGGGAAAAGGGCTCCTGGCCGCGGCGCTCATGGCGGCGCTGCTGAAGGATCCGGGCAGCATCCTTCTCAGGATCGACGGCTCAGGGCCTGCGGAGGGCTTAAGCGCCGAGGCGGCACGCCTTCCTTCAGGCTCGATCCGCCTGCGGGGGAGGCTCTTCGTATCGCCCTTCCCTCCCCAAGCCCTCGGAGCCGAATCGGCGGAGGCGATGTTCGGGTCTGGCGCCCTTACGGTGACCAGGATGGAAGGCCAAGGCATCCCCTTCGTAGGCTCCGTTCCCCTGAGGTCGGGAAACCTGAACAAGGATCTTCCCTACTATTTCCTTGAATCAGAGCAAACCCGCACCGCCGTAGACACGGGCATATACTTTATTGACGACGGCCGCCTCTACGGCGCGGGCGCCCTCTTGCTCCAAGCCCTCCCCGGCGCCGAGGATTCCTTCGTTTCTGCCGTGGAGGCAGCCCTCTCCGCCTTGCCCCCCCTGGGGCTCTGGTTTTCCCAAGGAGGAACCAGGGAGAACCTGATTAAGCAGGTCTTCGGCCGCTTCGGCGCCCGAAGGACAGGCGAAGGCGGCATCGATTTCGATTGCCCCTGCAGCTCCCAGCGGTTCCTGGACCACATAGCAGCCTTGGACAGGGCGACAGTGAGCGACATCCTGGCCAACGGCCCCTGGCCTTTGGAAACTACCTGCCACTATTGCGCCTCAACCTATCGCTTCGACAAGGAAACCTTGGAGAAAAGGCTGGGCGTCGCCTCCAAAGGCTAGATGCCCATGGAAGAACGCTACCCCAAGCGCTTGTTCGCCGCCCTTGAGTTGGAGGATTCCATACGCCTGTCTCTTGGCGGGTACGCCAGGGAGCTTAAACTCTCTTTCGCGCCTTGGCGCCCCCGCTGGGTGGATCCTTCGCTCTACCATCTGACCTTGCATTTTTATGGGGAATGCGGCGAAGCCCGAGCCAGGCTCTTGCGGGAAGGCCTAGGCTCATGCCCCCGCCTCACCGTCGCGCCGCGCCTGGAGTTCACAGGCCTTGGATTTCTCCCTTCAAAGAAAAGCCCCCGGGTTCTCTATCTCGGAGTCTCCATCCACCCTGAAGCAGCTTTCGATCCAATAATCCGAACCGCCCTTTCCTTGGATTTGGACGCCGCGCCTAGGAGCAATAGGCCATGGAAAGCCCATCTGACCCTGGCCAGGCTGAATAGCTCCCAGCCCTTTCCCCTTCGGGAAAAAGCCCTATTGCCTCCCCCTTTGCGGCTATTCAGCTTCCCAAAGAGTTTCGCCCTCCTTGAGTCCACCCTGTTGCCTCAAGGTCCTGAGTATAGGGCTCTGGAACGCTATCCCCTCCTGTAGCCGCTTCCGTCGGCCCCGCCCTCGGCAGGGAATCTTGGCAAGGCACTTCGGCGAGGCACCCTTGCGAGACTGGGCAGGTTGATCTAGCATGATTCGATGAGCCGATTGCGAAAGTTGCTCCTCGCCCCTGCGCCTTCGCTCCCCCTTAGGCAAGCCCTCCCCATCCACATTGCGCCTGCCGACGCCACGGAAGCATTTTTGCTGCTCCATGGCTTCTCAGGCTATCCAGGGGAGATGGGCACCCTCGCGGAAGGACTCGCGGCAGCAGGGTACGCCGTATTCGCCCCCCGCTTTTCAGGCCACGGCACCTGCCGGAGCGACCTCATGCTTGCCAAAGCGGAGGATTGGGTGCAGAGGGCTTTCGATGCTTACCTGGATGCCAAGGCGGAATACTCCCAAGTCCATGTCCTTGGCCATTCCATGGGAGCCCTCCTCGCCGGCGCGGTGGCGATCCGCTTCGATGCTCCCTGCGCGATTTTCCTAGCTCCGGCCTTTGAGCTCAAGGTGAGGCTCATAGGGCTGACTCGCCTTGCGGCTCCCTTTGTCTCTGTGATCTCCGCCCGCCGCGAACCCTCCGCCTATGATCTTTCGGTGCCCGCGAGGGTGGTGCTCCAGAAGGAGTACTGGTCGGATGTGTTGGTGAGGCCTGCGGCAGAGTTGGAACGCCTGAGAAGCCTTTGCAGGAGTACCCTGCCAAGGCTTAAGTCGGACAGCCTTGTAATCGTGGGCGACAAGGACAGAACGATTCCCTTGGGAGTGGCGGAGTACATAAAAAGCCGCGCCTCCGGAACCGCCTCCATGGAAAGCAGGATAATCCAGGGCGGCACCCATGTGTTTCCCTTCAATGAATACGCCGCCCCAACCCTCGATATCATCCTCCAGTGGATTAAGCGACGGAATTAGCATCTAATCGTCGCCTATGGCGAGGCGACGGAATTCAAGGGCTTCCAGCTCCGGGCCACCCGAAGCCACGATGCCGGCAAGATACTGCCCTACAGTGAGTTTATCTGCCTTTATGAACCATTGCTCCAAGAGGCAGGATTCAGAGAGCCACTTTTCCATCCTTCCCGCCAGGATGCCTTGGATCATGGCCTGGGGTTTGCCGGCCAGCTTGGGATCCGATTCCATCTCGGTGCGGTAATCCGCCTCCTTGGCGCTCAAAACCTCCTTGGGCACCTCGGCTGAGGTACCATAGAGGGGCTTTTTAGCCGCCACTTGAAGACATAGATCGTGGATGGCCGCCATGGCCCGGGCGCTGTCCTGGATGGAAATTCGAGGCGCCGCCTTGACCGCCGCGGCGATCTTTCCGTCGCCGTGGACGTAATAGTCCGAGAGGTCGCCCTCCCCTACTTCCAGCAGGGCGATGCCTTTGAGAACGATGTTCTCCTTCATCCTCCGGCCCAGATCGGCGGTCAATCCGGGGTCTGACCCCACATTGAATGAATCGATCGCCCGGTCGGCCAGGGTTTTCGCCAGGTCGATGAAAGCCTGGTTGCGGGCCACGAAATCCGTCTCGCAGGCCAGCGCGGCCAGGGCTATCCGCCCATCCCTCCGAGCCACGGCCACGCAGCCCTCGGAAGTCTTCCGCTGGGCCCGCTTTTCGACCTCGTTCAACCCCCATTCCCGGATAAGAGCCTGGGCGGCTTCAATTTCCCCGTCGGCCTGGACCAGGGCCTTCCGGCAATCCATCATCCCCGCTCCGGTCCTTTCCCTCAAAACCTTCAAGCTATCCACATCGAAATTCATAGTTTACTCCTTATTTTCCCCCACCTCCGATTTGAGAGAGACTACCCACTCCAGTTCGCGTTCATAAAAAGCGATCGCGTGCGCCTCGATGCTGTTCCAAAGCCTGCGCTCCAAATCCGTCCGGTCAGGAGCCTGAAAACCCCTACGCGCTTTTTCCTTGTACATCAGGACCTGGGCGGCGAGCTGGCGCTCATAGGAGCCCACCATCTCTAGGAGCTCCTTGCCCGAAAGGCCGCAGGCCCAGGCGAGTCGGACATTGAATTCGCTGCGCAGGATCGGAAGCTCCGATTCGGCGACCAGCCAGGACTTGAGCTCTTGGCGCCCCGATTCAGTGATGGTGTAGACCTTCCGGGCGGGCAACTTTTCCTGCGGCTGGATATCAAGCGTCACCGCCCCCTCTTTGTGAAGGCTCACAAGGGTTCCATAAATCTGATTGTTGTTGCCCGACCAATGAAAGGACAGGGCGTCGGCGAAGCATTTTTTCAGTTCATACCCAGTGTAAGCCCGCCAACTGAGGAAACCGAGGATGGCATATCGGATAGACATAGGAAGAATATATGTTACTTATACCATAGTGTCAATTTATCATAACCATTTCTTGATCTTAAAATAAATCAGTTCGGCAACCACCATTGTTCCCATGAGAACCTTCATCACCCGGGACATGTTGGTGTTCACCTGGGTGAGGTGGAGTTCGATGATGGATCCCACATGTTCCCGATAGGATTCCAGGGCTTCGATGGCTTGGACCGTGTTTTCATACAAATCCCTGAGGTAGGGGGAAAGGGATTCCTCCAACTGGATCGAATCATTCCTGGCCAAGGCCCCGATGGAATCCCTGACTGGCCAGATCACCCGGCGCAGGTGGGCCAGTTCTCGCTTCAATTCTTGCAGGCCGTGGAGATACACTTTGTCGTCCTCGCTCACCGCCCCATCCTCAAAACCCTCCATCCGGTCCCCCAAATGTTCAAGGATCACAAAATAGTTGTCCACGATGTTGTCCAGCAAGGCGTAGAGCAGATAATCCGCCCCCAGCTTCCGCAACCTCCCTACGCCGGAGACAATCCTGTCCCTCACCCCCTTGAAACAATCGCCGGGACTTTCCTGGAAAGAGATGAGGAGCTTTCCTTTTAGGATAAAGCTCACCTGTTCGTACTCGATGGAGCCGTCCTCCCGCGTCGTTAGCATCTTTGTAATAAGGAAGAGATAATCGTCGAAATTTTCCAGCTTGGGACGGTGCTCCGTATTGAGGATATCCTCGACCACCAGGGGGTGGATGCCTATCATGGCGCAAAGTTTCTCTATTGTTCCCCCTGACAGTCCATTGATGTTGATCCAATTGTTGAGGCTGAGGTCTATGAGGGCGAGGAGTTCGCTGGCATCCTCGGGTATCCGCATCACCGCGGAACCTTCGTCGTAGGAATAGAGGGAAAATGTGGCCTGGGTTGGCTCCACATCGCCGATATATCGGGCCGAGCCCGGAGGCAGCCCGGCGGTTTCGACGGATACGCCGGAGAAGGGAAGCTTGGAAACACGGCGGCTATTCTTCGCCAGGACCTCACCCACCCTGTCCGTCATAAAGCCCGGTTTCCCGGCCTCTTTCTTCGAACCCTTGCCGTTCCATCGCTTCATGCAAAAGAGCCTAGTGCCAAAGCGGGCGCAACGCAAGCACGTTTTCGGTTAAAGAGTCTTAAAAGGTACCTCCGTCGACATCCTCTGCTAACTTCCAGAATTGGATTGGGGCGAATAGGATATGGGCCGCGAGGAAATTGGAACTAGCGAAATCCAAAGGACAATAGTGGGTAGTGCCGTATCCCGATGGTTCAATCCTTCGCAGAAGATTCACCTGGAGCTCCACCCTAAACTCTGGGAAAACCCCAGCTAATCCTATGGACTCCCCGGCGACCACCCTGTCTCCTTCTTCAACCGTCAGATTTCGCACATGGTCGATGTAGATAAAATAGGCGGACTTTTCCGAAGTCCTGAACTCTAACTCAAAGTCCCCAACTCCCTCCCCATTGTCCATTACCTTAGTCAAGATCAAGTCACAAGGAGCCCGGACTATCGCATCTTCATCCCGCGTGTAGTATTCGATCGCAGGGCTTAACCGTAGAGGGAAAGCATCGGAGTTGTTCAAGTTTTGGCCGAAGCCGACGATTCCGAAAGTTTCTGAAGCAATCGGAATCTCCACTATTGGCACTGAGAAAATTGGGGGAGTCGAGTCGGATATGTCCAAGGAAGCGTCTTCCACTCCTTCCTTAGGCGCCTGAGAACAGTT
>VKGY01000147.1:3794-7735 GCA_008080685.1 Spirochaetota bacterium | reverse complement strand
AAGAGAAGCGCCGCCTGCGGCGACATCCTCGCCCATTTCTTCGACCCTATGGGCAGGTTGTTCACGGCGAAACATGGCTACGACCTGCTGGCGTTCAACATCCTAGGTTTACATTCCCTTCGGCGCTCGATCTGTCTGGCAGGCGGAAACCTCAAAGCCCAGGGAATCGCGGCGGCTGGGCTGGCAGGTTTTTTCAGCGATCTTATCACGGATGAAAACACCGCAATCCGGGTCTTGGAAATCGTGCGCCGCACAAAGAGCTCCGATGCCGGAGCGTTTTTCCACGAGGGTGGAGAAGGCAGGGAGAACACCAAATGAAAGCGCTAGTCTACCTGGGGATAGGCCACCTTGAACTGCGCGACATTCCAGCGCCGAATGCCGAATTCCTTGTGCGGGTGATGGGATGCGGCATCTGCGGCACAGACCTTAAGACATATTCGAAGGGCCACCACCTTTTCCCTCCACCCGCGATCCTAGGCCACGAGTTCTATGGTCTTGTCGAAAAGACTTTTCCTGGCTCGGGTTTTTCTGTCGGCGATCCGGTGGCGGTGGCCCCGTATGCGGAATGCGGCCGATGTTCCCTTTGCCTGGCGGGAGGAAGGACACTTTGCAGGAATAAGGCCTTTGTGCAAGGAGGAGCCTTTTGCGAGCTGGTTGGGATCCCTCCCTCCTATGTTCCTACCGGGGTATTCAAGCTCCCGGAGGCCGATGATGTCTATACGCTGGTGGAGCCGCTTGCGTGCGTGCTCAATGGGGTCGGCCGCCTCAGTATCCGCCCCTCCAGCAGGACCCTTGTCGTCGGAGCAGGACCCATGGGAGCGCTTTTCGCCCTTCTTTTCAAGGTTAGGGATTTGCCTGTGACCGTGGTGGAACCGGGATTGCATCGCCGCGAGGCTGTGGCATCGTGGGGGATTGATTCGCGGGAACCCGGCTCAGTCGATCCGGGCGAATACGACAACATAGTGATAGCGGTGAATCGTAGGGAATTAGTCGAAGACTATGTGAAATCCGTCGCCGACTGTGGGACTGTCCTCATGTTCGCTGGGCTAGGGAAAGGCGAAACGGTAGCCGTAGATTCATATGCCATACATTATCGCGAAGTTTCCCTGACAGGCTGTTCGGGGTACGCTCTTACGCATTTCAAGGAGGCCTTGGACCTCACGGCTAGGCACCGGGAAGTTTTTTCCCGAGTCATAAGTGGGAGGATGCCCCTGGAGAGGGGTAAGGACGCCTTTGGCCTGCTTCAATCGGGCCAGGCCTTCAAGGTCGTATTGAAGCCAGGCCTGGATTCCGCGGAGAATCCCAAATGATCGGTTCTGCCTTCGGCAAAGTTGGCGTGCTCATCGGAACCGCAGCAGGCGAGGGGCATGCGGCGGATAGCGTGTCGGCTCTTTCGGCCTGGCTAAAGGACAGCGAAGTTGCATTCTGCGAAGGCCGCTTCGACGGAGATGGCCCTCAAGGCTGGGTGCACCTTAAACCAAAGGATGGGTCAGGCGATCATCGACCATACGTCGAAGACCTCCGCTCATCGGTGGCAGCGTTCGCAGCCTGGGGTGTGGAACTCATCGTCTGCGTGGGCGGCGACGGATTGGCCTCCTACTCCGCAGATGCCATGATCAGTTCTGGAAGGCGGATGACGTTGTTTGGAGTACCTGCCGGCACTATAAACGCGGGACCGATAGTCACCGAGGGGATAGAAGCCGTCGAACCCCCATCTCTATCCCAACTGCGGGTGGAGCAGGTGGGAGCCGTAGAGGTCCTTGTGGATGGCGAGCATGTCGCGTATGGGTTCAACGATGTGGTGTTCGGCGACACCTACCTGGGCACTGTCGGTGGAAAGGTGGGAAACCTATCTGCCAGGGCCCTCCTGGAGAGGGGAGAGAAGGTCGAGGCAAAAGCTTCTAAGGACATTGTGTCAAAGCGGTTCCGCATATTTAAAAATTCAAGGAGACTTCGGCCGCGTAACCTGCGGCCAGCACAGTTGGTCGCGGCACCGCTTAGGCGGCGGGAATTTTTTGCCCGTGCGATCGCGGGGGTGCTCTGCAACGCTTCATTCATGGAAGGCCCTGCCGCACTCTCGCTGTTCGATTCGGTGATTGTCTCGGCTGGGCCGCCCTGCCATGGATTGGAAGACTTCTCCTCCTCCGAGCAGGTCCTGTTCGGTCCAGGGGACCTCATCGAAATCGAGGGGCTTGCTGAAGCAGGGCTGATCATAGCGGACGGGAACCCCTACACCCGAATGGGCGGCGTTGTCAGTCTAAGGTCGATTCCCAACCTTGTGGATGTGCTTAGAGTCGATCCACGGCTGCCGGGAGGATGAGAGCATGGTTTTTGCCACGACACGAGCAAAAGCGAAGAACAATCTTCAGCAGCGAGAGCAGAAGCTTGCCGCTGCAGTAATGATCGCTCCGCTCATGGCCACCCTGGTTTGCCTTTTCCTACTGCCTGTCGTCATCGTAATCGGGATGAGCCTCACGAATTGGAGCATGACAAGCGGCTCAGGTAGTTATGTCGGTCTCAGGAATTTCAAGTTCGTAGTCTCGGACGAGAGATTTTGGAAGGCATTGGGCAATACGGCCTTCTATACTGCGATCAAACTCTTCGCGGATACTGGGCTGGCGCTTTTTCTCGCCATCCTTCTGGATAAGAAGGTTAGGGGACTCAAATTCTTAAGGATAGCCCACTTCGCGCCCGTGGTGGTGCCTATAACCGCATCAAGCCTTATCTGGCTATGGTTCTATGATCCTGGAATCGGACCTTTCAATCAGATTCTGCGGATGCTAGGCATGCCGGCCGCCCAGTGGCTCTATGGGGAGAACACAGCCTTGCTTTCGGTGCTAGCGTTTTCCGTTTGGAAGGGCTTGGGCTACAATGTCATACTCTTCCTTGCCGGGCTGCAAGGCATCCCCGAGTCATACCAGGAAGCCGCCCGCATCGACGGTGCTACGGAAGCCCAGGTTCTCTTCAAGATCAAACTGCCCTTGCTTGCGCCCGTAACCACCTTCGTAATCATGATGGGCATAATAAATTGTTTTAAAGTCTTTACTGAGGTCGACGTCATGACGCCGAACCATGGGCCGTTGGAATCCACCCTCCTTCTCGTGTCGTACATTTACGACTTGTCTTTCGTGCGTGGAAAGATGGGCAGGGGCGCGGCGGCGGCCTTGGTTCTCTTCGCCATCATCTTCGTCCTTACGTTGGCGCAGCGTGCCTTCACCAAGAAGTCCGTGGACTACGATTGAGGAGAAATATGAAAGATAAGCGACTGAGACGATATCCGTTCACATTCTGCTTCCTTGTCTTAAGCTCCGTGATAATGATATTCCCCTTCGTCTGGCTTTTTCTCTCCGCGTTCAAGACCTCTTCCGATGTTTACCAGTACCCGCCCCGATGGATGCCTAGTTCGTTCCAACTTACGAATTTTATGGAGGTGTTCAAGAAGATCCCCTTCCTGCGCTTCTATGCCAACAGCCTTTTCATCGGCATCGTCCAAACTGTGCTACAGATCGCCATATCTGCCATGGGAGCCTTCGCGCTCACCAAGCTTATCTTCCCAGGACGAAAGGGAATTTTCTCCTTCATGCAGAGTTCCATGTTCGTTCCCGAAGCGGTGACGGTGATTCCACTCTTCCTTCTGGCATCGAAGGCGGGGCTTGTGGATACCTATCCGGGTCTGATCCTGCCGGGACTGAACTGCGCATTCACTACGATTCTTTTAGGCGCGTTTTTCCAAACTATCCCTGATGACTTGGTAGACGCCGCCAAGATAGACGGCTGCGGGTACTACCGCATCTTTCTTCAGGTAGTGGTGCCTAACTCGCGCACCGCTGTAGGCACCGCGTCCCTCTTCGCCTTCCTCACCCACTGGCGCGCATATATGTGGCCATTGATCGCAACCAACGATGTAAAGATGCGGACCCTCCCTATCGGGCTGAGGTACT
>VKGY01000147.1:0-3768 GCA_008080685.1 Spirochaetota bacterium | reverse complement strand
AGGTACTTGGTGACGGAAACATCCTCGGAGTATCAGGTGATGATGGCAGCCTCACTCATGGCCATTGTGCCAGTGCTCGTGGTGTACATGCTCATGGAAAAGGAGTTCGTCCAGTCCATAACGTTGACTGGGCTTAAGTCGTAGCGAAACCTGAGCCGACCTGCGTGCGGCTCTATTCACGGAAGCGGATGCTTCCAGGAGGTAGTGGTATGAAACGCATGGGTATGCTGTTTGTGGCATTGCTCGCCTTGTATGGCGCCTTGACGCCCGTCGTGGCGCAAACCAAGCTCAAGGTGTGGTATGCGATTTCCGGGGATTCAGGGGAAGCCTTCAAGGCCATGCTCGATAAGTACGACGCGGCCAATGACGATGTGGCGATCGAATATTCCTATTCGGGCAACTACGGCGATACCGCCACAAAGGTGAGCGCCGCCCTGATATCCAACACCGCCCCCGACGTCGCCCTCATGGCTGCCGGGCCTCTCTACACCGGAGCCAGAGGCGATTACTTCATCGAGCAGAAGATCCAGGAGGCCGATTTCAACAAGGACGATATTTACCCCGGCGTCTGGGACTATGCCAAGTTCAACGGCAGGATCTGCGCGGTGCCGTACGGAATCTCGACGCCCATCATGTTCTACAACAAGGCTATCCTGGAAAAGGCGGGCATCAGCATGAAGAATCCGCCGAAGACGTGGTCAGAGTTCGCAAAGGTTGCAAAGGAAGCCCAAGCCAAGGGCAACATCAACAACAGCGCTGATTTTTGGGGCTTTGATGTCACCGACGTAGGCTGGCTCTTCAAAACCATGCTCAACCAGAACGGCAACGGCGTCATCCAGGTCAAGGGAACCAAGATCTCACCCGCCTTCAACGACGCAAAAGCCCTGGAGGTGGCGATGTTCTGGGAATCCTTGACCAACGACAAGGTGATGGCTGTTGGACAGCACGCCAATGCCGAGAAGAAATTCCTGGCGGGCAATCTGGCCTTCCTGGTGGCGAGTTCCTCCAGAGTGGCGCGCTGGTCCGCCGATCCCAAGCTGACTATCGGTGCCATTCCCATGCCCTACTTCCAAAAACCTTCGGTTGCCTTGGGCGGCAATGTGTTGGTGATCCTGAGTAAAGACCAGAAAATGAAGGAAGCCGCATGGAAGCTGGTGAAGTTCCTTTCCAACACGGAGAACCAGACAGCCTTCGCCCTCAAGACAGGATACTTGCCTATAAGGAAGTCGGGTTTGAAAATCCCTGCCGCATTGGCGGCGGTGGAAACAAACCAAATGTTCTCAGTGGCCTTCGACCAGTTGGAGACGAGTTGGTCATATTGGCACTTCGAACAGATGGGAACGATGGACCAAATCCTTGCCAAGGCGATCGACCAATTCGAGCGCAAGGCAGCGACCCCAAAGGCCGCCTTGGACAAAGCCGCTAAGGATTTGCAGGATGAGATAGACGGATGATCAAAGGTTCTGGCGACTTTGATTGCGAGGAAGGCGGAGTGTGCGATTGCCGCAAGGAGGTTACGATGTCAAACATGTATTCTTTCTCAACAGCGGCGCTTTTCCCGCGCAAGGCTGGGGAGAGCCTTAGACTCATAGCCGGAGCAGGATTTTCACATGCCGAGTTAATGCCTCAATGCTTCGCCGAAGCGGCCGAAAGCTTCGCCTCCGAAGCGGAGAAGTGCGGGATCCATGTCTCCTCCGTGCACTATCCTCTCGCGATGTTTTCCATGCTTTACAACGCGGGCGAGAGCATGACAGGCGAGGCCAGGCGATTCGGGGACGGACTTGTAAGGCTCTGCAGGGCCCTGGATGCCAAGGTTCTTGTCGTGCACCCCCACGAACCGGCAAAGGATCCATCCCACGCAGCGTTGCTTGAGGAACCTATCCGCAGGAACTTGCAGCAATTATGCGAGGCTTGCGCCGCCGCCGGAATCACGCTGGCAATCGAAAACAATCCTCGGGGCCCTGGGCGCACGCCCGACGGACTCATAAATTATATACGCGCCCTGGGGTTTGGCCCTTGCGCTGCTCCTATGGTCGACACCACCGAGTCGTGGGAGGCGGATGAGGATCCCGTCGCTTTCATCGCGGCGGTGAAGCCTCGCCACCTGCATTTGAGCGACTACGCAGGGAGGCAGAAGCACATTCCCGCGGGGGAGGGCACTATAGATTGGAAGGGAGTCAAGAATGCCCTGCTCGGCTATGGGTATTCGGGCTACTACACCCTGGAGCCGCTCTATTCGCATTACCTGGATCAACCTGAGACGGCCTTGGAGAAAGCCTACGCGTTCATCTCGAACTTGATCGGTGTATGAGGGCTAACACAAAATCCCCGCGGGGAAGCTCCCCGGCCATGGATCAGACGGTGCGGATCCTCCTGGAAGCCTTCGCCGTGGGCGATGCCGTAGGCATGGCTACCGAATTCATGACGAGAGGAGAAATCCTTGACCGTTTCGGCATGGTAAGCGGACTTATGGATCCCACGGCGTCGAAAAACCACAGCGATTTGAAGAAGGGGCGGATTACGGACGATACTGAGCAGGTGCTAGCCCTCCTCGACGAGTATTGCGCCAAGGGACGGATCGACCCTAGGGAAACCGCCGAAAGGCTGTTGCGCTGGGTCCGGGAGAGCCAAGCGGTCGAGAGACGCTACATCGGACCAAGTTCGAAGGCAGCCCTCCTGGCCATAGCCGAAGGCTCCGATCCCGCCGAGGCAGGAAAATTCGGCACCACGTGCGGCGGGGTCATGCGTAGCCCCGCGGCGATCCTTTTCGCGCTTAGCCGGGGACTTCCCCTTAAGGACAGCATTTTGTCCTGCCTGATTCCGACCCACAACACCCGGCCTGCCCTGGAAGCCGCCATGGCCTACGCGCGGGCGCTGGAAGCGATACTAGAGGGCGCGGGTCCCGAGCAAGCGGCCGAGGCGGCATGCTTCGGAGCCGCTGAAGCAGATGAGTTGGTTCTTGGCGCCTTTTGTTCTCCCTCCGTCTCCGCAAGACTAGCGTGCTTCCAAACCTTGTCTAGCCGGATGCATAGCCCCGGGGAAGTTCTCGATTTCCTTTACGGCGTATTCGGCACCGGCCTCGACTCCGCAGACGTGGCAACCGCATCAATTTGCCTGTACCTTTGGGCGCCTTTCGATCCCTGGCTCTGCATACGCATGGGCGCCTCGGTGGGAGGGGACACCGACACAATCGCAGCCCTGGCCGGCATGCTTGCGGCCGCATCCTGCGCCGCCTTGGGGAAAGGACATGGCATACCGGCGGACATCCTATCCGAGGTGCTGGAGGTGAACAACCTGAACCTCTCGGCCGTGGCTGAGCGCGTAGCCTCGGAGGGGAGCTAGGCGGGGAACAAATGCACAGGGGGATGGGGACACCCGGACAAGGATCCCGGGCGCGCCGAAGCCTATGGTCGTGATTCCGCCTACGACTTCCTAAGGTCGAAAAGCTCGAGCTGGGGTTTCTCCTTGCCGTTCCATCTATTCATGGTGACCTTGAACAGGATGTCGATCCTGTCCCCAGCGCGGAAGGAAAAATCCCTCTCCAGGCGCTCCGCCCCGTCCCATAGCAGGGCGGGCCACTTGTAGTCCCCGAAATCCAAGGTGAGCTTCAGGTGGCTCTTGGCCGATTTTCCCACGATCTGGGCGTCCACCACGGCTACGGACTTGCTATAGAACACCAGGGGACGGTTGTCCTCCCCGTAGGGTTCGAAGGTTTGGCATACTTCGTAGAGTTCGGGCTTGAGATAGGAGTGGGGCAGTTCAGCGTCG
>VKGY01000001.1 GCA_008080685.1 Spirochaetota bacterium | reverse complement strand
GACGCCGCCGGGGGATTCGTAGGTGAACCTCTCGCCAGGCATCCGGCCGATCAGGGCTGTTCCCAGTGGAGTGAGCAAGGAAATATTCCCCTTGGCGATGTCTGCCTCGCCAGGAAACACCACCTTGTAGCAGTATTTCTCACCAGTTTCCTGGCATTGGAGAGAGACAGAGGAGTTCGGTATTACCCTGGCCGTTTCTCTTTCCAATTCTCCTTCCAAGCCGGGCTGGTCGAGGTAGGCAAGCCTTATGTCCAGCATCGACGCCTTAGCGTGATGCTTGGTGAGACGAAGCGCCTTAACGAGCGCCTTGAGGCGTATGTATTCATCCATGGACACCCTCCTTGTAAAGGCTTGCTTCGCAGTCGGAGTCGAGCCTACAGGAAAGGTATCTGCGGGACTATTCCCAGAATCCTTGTATGAAATGTGTATATGAATATACAGGCTTACCGCATCGAAGCGAGGAATTAGGGGGTGGGCTCCTGGGAAAGAAGGCTAGTGAGGTTGGTTGTCGTGTTTATGAGGCGTAGTTTTTTTCTGATGTTGTGCCGGTGCCGCTCCACGGTGGCTTCGGCTATGCCCAAGATTTCGGCTATCTCCTTGCTGGTTCTTCCGTTCCTTACCTGGAGCGCGATTTCCCTCTCCCTTGGGCTGAGGGCGGGAGGATCCTCCCTTCCTGGCAGGATCGCTGACATCTGGCGCTTGATCTCATCGATAAGGAGGGTGAGATAAGCCTCACGCCTCTCCGGAAGCAGGTTCATGTCCTTCGCCCTCTCGGCCAAGGGAAGGATGTCCAAGGCAAGGCGATCCTTGTACGCACGGGAAACCTGGGCTTTTTCCTCCTCGATGACAGACAGAACCTCCCTTAAGGCGGTGTTCTTGGATGCGAGGTTTTCAGAAGTCGCCCGCAGGCGCGCGAATAGTTCGGCTGTCCTCAGCATGGATGAAACGATGACCAGCACCGATTCAAGCAATGCCTTTTCTTGGGGAAGGAAACAAAGGGAGGGATCAGGATAAGAGAGGATAATTGTTCCGGTCCAGCCGCCCGAGAGGTCAGGAGGAAGGTCAGCGGATAGGGCATGGAGTCCAGCCTCCATTAGGCGGCCGGACTCCTCCTCGTCGCGAAAGCCTACCCGCACCTCTCCGCCGGTTCGATCGTTGCAGAAATCAATCCGGCACCGCGCGCGCTGATCGAACCGCATGGCCGCACAGAGCGCCTTGGCCACTCCTTCCGAGGCGGATCGAGGATCCGGAGCCGAGGCGGCCAAGAGGCAGATGGAATAGATGCAGGCCAGCTCCTTTTCCCTCTCCCTCAGCAGGGTTTCGACTACCATGGGCGCTAAAAAAGTAGCTCGTAGTATTTCTTGAGCACCTCGCGCATCGAAGAGATATGGGTTCGCATCAGGAGTTCCGCCTGGTCAGGATCCCCTTTGCGCACAGCCTCGAGGATCGCCTGGTGCTCCGCGAGGGAATTGTCGCCCCGTCCTTGGATGAAGATGGTTTTGACATTGTATCGGTTGAGCTGGTTTTTGATGGACATGACGATGTCAACCGCCGGACGGTTGGGACATTTCGTGTAGATGACCTGGTGGAATCTCCAGTTTCCCTGGGAGTATTCCTTAAGCTCCCCCTTTTCCAGGTGGGCCTTCATCTCACCCAGGATGGTCTCCATCTGGTGTATATCTTCGGCGTCTATCGCGGGTATAGCCTCGCGGATGGCCAGGCCCTCCAAGAGTTCCCTAACCTTGAGGTAATGCAGTACTTCCTCGCTGGAAAAAGCCCGCACCATGGCCCGCTTGTTTTCCTCGATCACCACGAGATTCTCGCTGGCAAGTTTGAGCAAGGCCTTCTTGACCGTATTGCGGCTGACGCCAAGTTCCTGGGAGAGAGCCAATTCCGTGAGATTTTCCGACGGTTTGTAGACTCCCCCCAATATACGCTCGCGGATTTTCTGATATGCCAGAATTGTCTGATTGCGCACGCACCTCTCCTCTTGTAATTTTCCGTAGTATAGCCACAGAGCTTGTATTATTAAAGCCCGAACCTACACTCCCAATGGTAGGTTCTTCTTACGTTTTTTCAGGAAAATTGGAATCGCAATCCAGAGTATCGCAGCGAACAGTAAAGCCGCCGAAACCGGCCTGGTCACGAAAATGGAATAATCGCCATTGCTCCCCGTAAGGGCGCGGCGCAAATTGTTCTCCAACATCGGCCCCAGGATGCGCCCAAGGACAAGGGGCGCCGCGGGATAATCGTTGGCGACGAGAAAATATCCCAGGATCCCGAATCCGAGCATGAGCGCAAGGTTGAAAGTGTTGCCCTGCACCGCGTAAATGCCGAAAATGCAGATCGCCACGATGATGGGCAGGAGAATCTTGGCGGGCACTTCGACCAGCTTGGCAAAAATCTTGACCAAGGGCATATTAAGGATAAGCAACATCACATTCCCGATGAACATCGAGGCTATCACCCCCCAGGCTACCTTGGGGTGCTTGTCAAAAAGCAAGGGACCCGGGGCCACATTGTACATCATGAAAGCTCCCATCAAGACCGACGTGGTCGCGGAACTGGGAATGCCTAAGGCGAGAAGGGGGATGAGGGCGCCGCCCGCGGCGGCGTTGTTCGCCGATTCCGGCCCGGCCACCCCTTCTATAGCTCCCTGGCCGAATTCCTCAGGATGCTTGGAGATCTTTTTCTCCAAGGTATAGGAGAGGAAGGAAGAAAGCGTGGCTCCCGCCCCTGGCAGGATGCCTGTGAAGAAACCCAAAACCGAACCACGGACGATAGGCATGAAGCTCTTTTTCATGTCATCACGGGTAGGAAGCACGCGTCCGATCTTGGGAAAATCCTGGGTGCCGTGGTCCTTGTCCAAAATAGACTTGAACACCTCGCCCAGGGCGAACATTCCAACCGCGATGGTGATGAAATCGATCCCGCTGTACAGCACGAAGGCACCGAAAACAAAACGCTCCGAGCCCGAGACAGAGTCAATACCAATGGTGGAGAGCAAAAGCCCGAAGACCATCATAATGAGAGCCTTGGGGATGGATTTCCCCGCCAATCCAGATATTGCCGCCAATCCCAGCACCACGAGGGAAAAGTACTCCGCTGGTCCAAACTTAAGGGCTACTTCCGCGAGAGGCCGGGCCAAGATCGCCAGCATCACCAAGGCGAAAAGCCCCGCGATGAAAGAGCCGATGGCCGCGATGGCCAAGGCCGGGCCTGCCCTGCCCTTTTTAGCCATCTGATACCCATCCAAGCATGTAACCACAGAAGCGGACTCGCCGGGTGTGTTGATAAGGACGCTGGTAGTGGAACCGCCGTACATCGCTCCGTAGAAAACGCCGGAAAGCATGATTATGGCGCTGGTAGCCGCATCCGCTGGGTTAAGCATCCCCGTAAGGGTCGCTGTGATTGGTATGAGGAGAGCCGTTCCGCTTGAGGGCCCGATGCCCGGCAAGACCCCTACCGCGGTGCCTATGAACACGCCGAAAAAGCAAAACAGGATATTGTGCCACTGCAAAGCCTGGGAAAATCCCACCGCAAGGTATTCGAAGGTACTCATCTGGAGCCTCCTACAATCATCTCGGTCAGGAACTCAGGGAAGGCGGGCAAGGTTCCTTGGAGCAGGACCACATAAACACCGTATACAACTCCTGAAAAAATCGCGGCGATGAAAAAGGATTTCCAAAACTTTCCCCGCTCCATGAGTTGAAAGGCGAAGGTGAGGAAAAGGCAAGTGGAGACCACATACCCCGCAGGTTCGAAAAGGAGAATATAGGCGACAATGCCTCCGATCAAGGCGAACAACCTTCCGACAGCCATCGCGGATTTCTTTTTCTCCGCGGCCTTCCAAGTAATGGCGCTGTAGATGACGATGGCGCTCAAGCCAACGAGGATCACCCCCAAAAGGGTGGGAAACACCGATGGTCCCACGTTGCTGCCGTAAGAACTGGAGGTGATTCCCCTGCTGGCGACAATGAAGAATACTCCCACGGCGAGGAACGCGGTCCCCGATAGGATATCGAATTTCTTGTTTATCAAGGTTCCTCCCTGCGAATATGGGTCGGGAATGCGACAAGGAAGGGAATGCGGGAAATCCCGCATTCCCTTCCTCTATCCTAGGAGAAGAGATCTTACTTCGCCATGCCGAGGGCTGTGAGCAATTCCTTGAGATCGGCGTTCTGTTGATCAAGCCGTTTCACAAAGTCGTTGCCGGCAAGGAACTCAGGATCCCAGCCCCGTTTGGCCAATTCCTGGGCCCAGAGCTCGGTCTTGGACAGTTTGGTGAAGGTTTCCACCCAATATGCCCTGGCTTCCGTAGACATCTGGGGTGGTCCGAAGACGCCGCGCCAGATGACGAAATCCGCCTGGATTCCCGCTTCCGTAAGGGTGGGAACGTCCTTGAAGACTCCCCCAAGCCTGGAGGATGCGTTGACCGCCAGGACCCGCACTTTGCCCGCTTCCACGAACTCCGCCACCGAAGCGGTCACGGAAGAGAGGACATCGCCGTTTCCGCCCAGGAGAGCTGCCATGGCTTCGGCCTTTCCGTCGTAGGAGATGTATTTCTGAGGATTGACACCCGCCTTGTTGGCGGGAAGCATGAAAGCCAGGTGGTCGAGGGCGCCGGGGCCTGAACCGCCAAGCACAGAGAGCTTGGAAGGATCAACCTTCATGTCCGCGAACAAGGAGTTGATGTCCTTGTATTTGGAATCGGAGCGGACCGCGATTACCGCGTAGTCGACGAAGAACTGGGCAAGGGGGGTCACATTCTTATACGTGAACGGAGAGTTTCCTTCCCGTTTTAGGTTGTTGATCAGCATGGTCGGGGAAGTGAGGAAAAGCTTGTGGTCGTTCTTCTGGTCTCTAGTGACGTACTCCGCCAGGAAGACAGACCCGCCCCCGCCCGGCTTGGCTTCCACCAGCATCTGCTGGCTGACCAGCTTGGTGTCCGAGAGGGCTTTAGTTATGACCCGCAGGGCGGTGTCGAAAGCTCCGCCCGCCCCCGAGGGAGCCACAAAGGTAAGAGTCTTGGTGGGATACGGCGCAGCCGCAACGCCTACCACCGCGGCGAAAGCGAGGGCGAGCAACATCGCCCCTTTCCTCGTTCGATTGAGTTTCATCTATGATGCCTCCTTTGAATTTCCCGGCCCGCCAAGGAGTCCGGGGATTGTCCTTACAATTTTGGAGTGGATCTATCGAGAATAGCGTCCAATACAGCGGCAACCGTTTCCGGAGGCGTGGATCCGAATTCAGACCGAAGGTTGAAATCAGCCAGCCATTGAAGCTTGGCCTTGGTAGCCTGGGACGAAGAGGCGTCGAGGCCCATCTCCTCCAAGGTATCCAAAACCTCCCCCATTTCCGCCACCCGCCTCTCCGCAGCTATGGCGGTGCGGGTTACCAAAAGCCTCGCTGTCTCGGCGATCGGCCTTGAGTCCAGGGTTCCGGATATGGACTCCATGATCTGGGCATCCACGCCCGCCTTGCGGCCTGCGGTGAGCGTTTCAAGAAGAAGGGCCGTGAGTCCTTTCATGAAGATGCTTCGCATCATCTTGAGGGAGGAGGAAGCGCCGGCGGCCTCGCTGATAAAACTGATTTTCATGCCGTAGGGCGAAAGCCTTCCTGCGAACTCCTTGGCGCCCGAACCTGATACCGCCATAGGAACCTTATGTCCGTGGGGAGGAACAAGTTCCATCACCGCCGCATCCACAAAACAGCCTCCAGCCTCATCTATCGCGCGGCTTAGCTTTATTTTCGTTCCCGGCGAAGCGCTGTTGAGATCGGCGTACAGGGTGTCCGGCCGCAGAAGCTGCGAAGCCTCGATCCCGATGGCAAGGGCGTATTTTGCGCTGGTGGCGCAAAGGACTGTATCGCAGCTTGAAAACAAGAGGGCAAGGGAATCCACAAGCCCAACCCCGGCCGCATTCGCCCTTTCCCGCACCAAGGGGCCAATTTTCGGGTCTTGGGTCATCACATCGAAAGCCTGGATTCCCGACAACCCAGCGCTAGTCAGGCCCTTGGCTATATGGAAGGCCACTTCGCCGAAACCGATAAAGCCTAACGTGAACCCCGCCATCGATTACTCCTCAATATGTGTTATACACTTTTGTTCTAAAGTATAGTAACACACTATACTAGGTTGTCAATCCTTAAATTTATCCCTGGCTTTTATTTTGAAAAGGGAGAAAGCCCCTCCGCAAGAGTCGCAGCCCTCGCCTCCGGGCTGACGATAAACTCAAGGAAGGCCTTAGCATCGGCCTTTCTTTTTGAACCGGAGGCGACGGCGCCGGAGAATATCGTTACGATCGCCGCCTCCCCGGGCAGGGAGCCAAGGATTTCGATTCCCTCCACATGGATGAGCTCGCTTCTCTGTTGAAAGCCGAATTCAACGTCTCCGGCGGCGATGAGGCTTCCCACCGGAACACCTGTCGGCGCCACGATCATCTTATCCTTTATCTCACCGTATATTCCCCAGCCTTCGAATAAGGCGACCAAGGCTTTGCCGCTGGGACCCGTAGAGTATCCAATGCTCTTTGCGGCTTTTAAGGCATTCTTAAAAGCCAAAACGCTGGAGATGTCGGGCTTTTGGGCGCCTTTGCGCACCGCCGCGACTACCTCGGATCTAAAAAGATCGAAGGAAGCATCCCCATCCACCTTCCCCTCCGCCGCCACCTGTCCAAGAGCATCGGAGGCCAGGAATACCAAGTCGAAGGCTTCTCCCTCCCTCACCCTCTTCCCAACCTCTACGCCCCCCGCCGACTCCAGACTGACCTTGGGTTCCCGGCGGGAATTCCACAACCCCGCAATCTCTTGCAGCACCTGGCGGGTAGCCATGGAACCTATACCCTTCAAAGCTTCCATATATCACCATCCTATAAAGTTGTCCCATTGTGTTGAACACTTTTGATTTATAGTATAGTACCACACGTTAAAAAATCATGCAACTTTTTTATCCCCTTGCTCGAATTCGATTTGACTGCCGCTAGGGACGTGGCTACTCTGGCTTAAAGGATGAAAGATGCGCGAAAGCTATCTCCACGTCAAAGACAAAAAAATCTGGTATTCAGTCTATGGCGAAGCTATGCCGGGGATTCCCCTTTTGGTCATTCACGGAGGACCCGGTTTCCTGAGCATGCCTGAGGTGGTCTCCGACCTCAGCGAGGACCGTCCTGTCTATTTCTACGATCAGTACGGTTGCGGCAATTCCGAGAGGGCGGAAAACCCACTTGAATACTCCGCTGCATACTACGTGGAGGAACTGGCCGAGGTGCGCGCTGCGCTTGGCCTTGACACGGTCATCCTCATGGGATTTTCCTGGGGCACCGCGCTAGCCTGCCTTTATGCGATCAAGCACGGATGCGGGGGCATACGAGGGCTTGTTCTCTGCGGGCCCTTCCTCAGCACAGCCTTGTGGGACACGGACCAGAGGGCTAATATCGCCTTGATGCCTTTAGTGGTCAAGGAAGCCATAGTCGAGGGCGAGTCGAAGGGTGATTACGGAGACTCCTATCAAGCGGCGATGATGGAGTATTACCGCCGCCATGTCTGCCGCCTTGAGCCCTGGCCGGATTCCCTTCAAAAGGCTTTCTCCCAGCTCAACCCCGAGGTCTACACCTCCCTCTGGGGACCGAGCGAATTCACCATCACCGGAGCCTTGCGCAGCCTAGACCTGGTTCCCCGCCTGGGCGAGATCCCAGCCCCTGTCCTCTTGGTGTGCGGCGACCAGGACGAAGCGGATCCCAGGACTGTCAAGAAATACCAACTCGCCTTCCCAGATGCAAAAATGGCGGTTATCCCAGGGGCCTCACACCTCCACCACATGGAAAGGCCCGATCTCTACAAATTGATAGTGCAAGATTTCCTCAAGGAGCTTCCATGAAAATTCCTGCCACTCGGGCATCGGTTTTTCTCGCCTTCCTCGCTCTCTCAATCGCCCTTCCTCCTGCGGGGAGCTTGCGCGCCGATGATACGGCGCAGGCAATCCAGGGGATGGTAGACTCCAAATACCAGGCCTACAAGGCAGCCTACGGCCTTCCGGAAGGCGCAGGGGTGATGCTATGCTCCGGATGGAGACTCCCCGGGGCGCATACACCGCCTCCGCGGGGCTCGCGGCCGGGGCTGATGAAACCTGGCATTTCCGCATCGCTTCGGTGAGTAAGACCTTCACCGCGGCGGCGATCATGCTACTTGACCAGGAGGGCCGCCTGGACATAGACGATTTTGTCACTGCCATGATACCAGGCTCCGACATGCCCTATCTGGCGGATTCGCCCAATTTTGCGATACCCAATAAGAATCGCATAACTATCCACCAGCTTCTCTCCCACCGCGCCGGTGTCTTCGACGTATTCAACAATCCCATTCCGGAAACAAGCCCCTTCCCCTACGCGGGCTTCATCTACAACAATTATATCTACACCGAGCTCAAGGAGCCGGACCACAGCTTCACGGCCGAGGAACTCGCCGGAGTCGTCGCCGCCAACGCCTTGTCGTTCGGCGAGCCCGGCACTTTATACCATTACAGCGACACGGGTTTCACCTTGCTGGCCAAGATTGTCGAGCGCGTGGCAGGCATGAGCTATGACCGCTTCCTGGAAAAATATTTTTGGATTCCCATGGGACTGGCCCAAACCTCAGCGCCGTGGAACGGAAACGATTATTCCCTGCCCAAACCCTATCTGAAGGGCTATGTCATCGATGGGGATGAGTCTATGGAGTTCAGCGAGGACAACATGTCCTCCCAGGTCGGGCCAGGCAACATAATAAGCACCGCAGGGGACCTGGCGCGGTGGGTCAGGACACTTCTATCGGGCCGGGGGCCCCTATCCAAAGAACAGGTCCTCCGCATGCGCACCGTTCCTAAAGGCAATGCCACCTATGCCCTGGGTTTGGGCAACACTCCCATCGGCGTAGGCCATACCGGGGCTCATCCCGGCTATGTCAATTTTGCGCTCTACAATCCCGACGACGACGTAGCGGTTGTGATAGCGACTCCCTTCATCGATTACTCAAAGCTCTCCGAACAGCTCTCCCTAATGCTCAAGGTGGGCAAGGAGGCCCGGGCTTTGGCCGGGTATTACGGGACTTGGGAACCGCGCCGTGAAGAATAGGCAGAAGCAAACGTTTTCTATACAATAGACCGATGAAGAAACGCGTTTCCATCGCCGATGTCGCCAAGCTTGCGGAAGCATCGATCTCAACGGTCTCCCGGGTCATCAACGATACGGGATATCCTGTCTCAAAGGACGTCCAGGAACGGATCCTTGCGGCGGTCAAGCAGCTTCATTATATTCCAAACCTCGCAGCCCAAAGGCTTAGGAACGATTTCAACCCTGTCATCGGGTTGATCGTAAGGGATATCGCCGAGGCGTATTTCGGGGAGATAGCCAAGGGTGCCACCGAGCGTGCGATGGAACTAGGCTACTTGGCCTTTGTCTGCAACACCGGAAGGAAACCCGCCAACGAGATGGAATTCCACGAGCTTTTGTGGAAGAATCGCGTCCGGGGCATAGTGCTTGTGGGCGGAGGAATCGATACGCCGGAATACCGGCATCTGCTGGAGCAGCAGATGGAGCGGTGCGACAGATTCGGCTTGCGTATTTTCGCCATCGCTCCCCAGGGCATCGATATTCCAACCGTCTCCGTAGACTTTGTCGCCATGACTGAGAAAATCACCTCATACTTGATAGTAAAAGGACATTCGATGATAGGGTTTATCACCGGCGACAAGGTGGTCACCACCAGCAAGGATCATGTCCAAGGCTATAGAAACGCCTTAGGCGCTGCCCACCTGGAGGCGAGGGAAGAGCTTGCGCGATTCGACTCATTCTCGGAACACGGGGGCTATTCCAATTGCCGCATTCTCATGCAGCAGAGCCCAAGGCCCACGGCGATAATCTGCGGATGCGATCCCATCGCCGTGGGCGTCCTCCATGCCCTTCACGACGAAGGACTTGAGGTGCCCAGGGATGTATCCCTTGTTTCCATCGGGGATACTCCGATAGCGGCGCACCTAAGGCCGGCATTGACTTGCATGAGAGTGCCCCGCTACCGGATGGGGGCGCGGGCGGTGGAAAAAATGCTGGATCCCCTGGCGGATAACGCTTCGGAATATTTCCCCGTGGAATTCATAGAGCGAGGATCGGTGCGGAACCTGGACGCCTAGGAAATGCGGAAAAGCTCCGCGGCGTTTCGATATCCCACCGCCTCCGCTTCCTGCTCGGAAAGTCCCAGGCGGTTGAAGATTTCAACCATGGATTCGATTTTGATCCAAGGATGATCGGAACCGAAGAGCATCCTCTCCGTCCCAGCGAAATCGACTGAAAAGCGAACCGTTTTTTCCGAAGGGGAGACTATATCCATGTACACGCTCTTGTAGTATTCCGAGGGTGCCTTGGTGATGAACTCCCTTCCCCGGCCTTTCACCTCGGTCTGCTCGTCTATCCGGGGCATCAGGTAAGGCAATACTCCGCCACAATGGGGATGGACGATTTTCAAGGAAGGGTGCCGCTCAAGGACGCCCCCGAGGATGAGCCTGAGCATGGCGAAGGAATGATCCACCATAAAGCCCATCATGGGTATCATGGAATGGTCGTAGATAGCTTCGGACCAGGTAGGCAAGGTGGGGTGGATTACCGCAGGCACGCCGTCGGACTCCAAGGCCTGGTACAGGGGATCCCAATAGGGATCGTCCACCATCCTTCCGCCCAAGTTGGATAAAAGCAGGATCCCGGAAAGACCCTTTGCATGGACAGCCCGTTCATACTCAAGGAGAACCGCCTCGATGGTAGTGAAGGGAAGGACAGCAAGCCCGCGGAAACGTTTGGGATATTTTACGCATAGCTCGGCAGTATAATTGTTGCTGATGACGGCCCCAGGCTCCCTCAGCTCAAAATCGAGATCTGCGGGGCTTGGAATATTCGGAGCCAGAATGCTGTACTCGACGCCGTTGGCATCCATGTCGGCGAGTTTCTTTTCCGGCGAATAGTCAAAAGGTTTTATCCTAAGCGCCTGGTATTTCCCAAAATGGACGACCACAGCCTCTCCAACCCGCTCCGGCTGAACTATTCCCTGATTCTTGAAGAGAAATTCGGCGAATTCCGGAGAAAAAACATGGGTTTGGCAATCTATGAGTCTCATGCCTTCTTAAGCCTATTGATGACCAGCAGCTGCAGTCCAAAGCATACAGCGATGATGCCGAAGGCGATGAGATCAGTGATGATGCCAGGATCCAGCAGTAGCACTGACGCGATTGCTAATAGCGGTCGAAGCAGCATATTCCAACGGGTCAGGAAATACCCTTCTATGGTAGCCACCATGCAACAAATGCCTATCAAGGCCGTCACTACCGCCAAGGCCACCTTCAAAGGAGCCCCAACCAAGAGCAGTTCCGGTGAATATACAAAAATGAAAGGAATGATAAAACCCGGCAAGCCATACAGGAATCCTTGTATCGCTGTCTGGTTTGGGTCGGATTTGGCTATCCCTGCGGCTGTATACGATGTAATCGCCACAGGAGGAGTAAGTCCGGCCACGGCGGAAAACATAAAGATGAACATGTGGGCTGCCAGGGCCGAGGTGCCCATGGCGACCAAGGGCTGGACCAGGGTGGCCGCGCAGATGATGTATACCGCAGTGACAGGCATTCCCGTGCCAAGGATTATCGAAGCCACCATCGTCAAGATTAGCCCGAACATCAAATTGCCATTGGCGAAGTCGATCAGCCCATTCGCTATCTTGGTTCCCAAGCCGGTGACACCGATGGCGCCGACGATTATCCCTGCGCCTGCGCACGCAACCGCTATAGGAACGGCTTGCTTGGATGCATCGTACATGGCATCGACAACTTTCCGTAGCCATACCTTGAAATCCCTGATGATGAAAAGAGGGATGGCCATGGCCAGTATGGTTGCCCAAAACGCGGATTTCAGAGGGCTCCAGCCCAACACGATCGCGACGATGAGAAAGAGGAGGGGGAACCCGTGGTATCCTTTTTTAAAAACCGCAGTCTTGATGTCGGGCAGTTCCTCTTTTGGCAAACCCTTTAAGTTGGACTTGACAGCCCGAACGTCGGTGATGAGGAACAGGGCCACATAGTAAAGGATAGCGGGGATCAACGCCGCCTTCGCGACGGAAAAATACGGAACATTGAGGTATTCGGCCATGATGAAAGCGCCGGCACCCATCACGGGAGGCAAAAACATTCCTCCTGTGGACGCTACCGCTTCAACGGCGCCCGCTACCTTGGCGGGGAAGCCTACTTTTTTCATAAGGGGAATAGTAAAGGTGCCGGTCGTAACCACATTCGCGACCGGAGATCCAGACACGGTTCCCATCAAAGCCGAGGCAACCACCGCAGTCTTGGCTGGCCCTCCTCGATACCTTCCAGTAAGCGCGTAGGCTACATCGACAAACCACTCTCCACCGCCTAATGAACTCAATACAGAGCCAAAAATAACAAAGGCTATGATGTAGGTGGAAGAAATTCCCAAGGCGATTCCAAAAATGCCTTCCGCGGTAAGGTAAAGGAAGTTGACGAGCCTAGGAATCTTTACCCCCGAATGCCCTAAGAACCCTGGGAAGATAGGCCCCCACACCGAGTACACTATGAAAACAGCGACGACTATCGTCAGCCCCCAGCCAACGGAAAGCTTGACCGCGACCAAGAGGGCGACGATAGCCATGATTCCCATCGCCACATCGAGGCTTGAAACCTCCCCGATGCCAAAAATTCTCTGTCTCCAAGTGAAGATAACGTACAGACTCGTCGCAAGGGACACTAGAGCAAAAACATACTTAAATGTTTTTCCCACCCAACCCTTGGGCTTGAGCAGCAAGAACCCGCAGGTTCCCATGAAAGCCCAGTGCAGGGCCCGCTGGGTCAAGGTGGAAAAGCTCCCGAATCCGCTTGTATAGAAGAAAACCAAAGAACTAATCACCAACAGCCATTTGGTGATCTTCTCCATGACTGTGCCGTTATCTTTCATCCTGGGACTCCTACTTTATTGCTTTGTGTTCTCGATAATAGCGCTCAGCGCCTGGATGGAGGGGGATCGGCATTATGGCCGCTTTTTCCAAATTGAAACCCCTGGCCGCCGGCTGGGAGGCCCGGATCTTGTCGATGTCTTCCATCAAAGCCTTCATTATCTGATATACCACGTCCTCAGGCAGGTCCTTGTCGATTATGGCCATGTTAGTACCGTTCAACGTATAGATTTCTCCTGCGGTATTGTACATGGACGGGGGAATCGTAAAGGCTTCGAAATAGGGATGATCCGAGGATACTTTCTGGATGACATTGGCAGGCAGTGAAATTATGTTGAATTTCTTGCCCGTGGATTGCAGCTGGCGGAGGGCTGGGTTGGGAAGGGCGGTCTGGATGACCACGGCATCCAAGTTGCCATCGTCCATCATGGTGGCGCTTTCCTCGTAGGAGAGGAAGGTCGCCCTGACATCGGAGATTGAGAATCCCGCGGCGGTGAATACGTAATTCGAAAGCTCGACTCCAAGACCGCCCTGGGGTCCCAAGGATACCCGCTTCCCCTTGAGGTCTTGGAGCGTCTTGATCCCGGAGTTTTCGCGCACTGCTATGTGATAGACTCCCTGGGTAAGGTTGGAGAATAGGCCCGAGACCTTAGGATTGGGCTTTGTAAAAGGCGGAAGACCCATCAAACCCCTATAGGCATTGGCGGTGGTGGTCAGGGCGATCTTGACGCTACCTTCCTGGATGAGGCGGATATTCTCCACGGCTCCGCCTGTGACCTGGGCGGTTGCTTGGATCTTGAGCTTTTGGGTCAATATTTCCGCCATGGCGATGCCGATGGGATAATATGCCCCGCCGGTTCCGGCGGTTCCGATTTCGATGAACCTAGGAAGCCTTGCCTGGGCGAAGGCAGAGCCAAAGGCTCCCAGTAGGACGCAGGCTAGAGCCACGATCCTGACGAAACTAAATTTCATAATTCCTCCTGTATTTCCCGACCTCAGCCGGGAATCCTGGACGTGAAAAAAAAACAGATACGGCGACACAGCTTAGGATAATCCATGTCGCCTCCCTGAGCTAGCCTTACATTACCTTGCTGAGATTCGAGGCTTTGATCGCAGCCTTGACCTCCGCCACGCCCTTGTCGTCCAAGGGAAGGAGGGGGGACCGAACCGTCGCATGCTCGAGAACTCCTCGTTCCACGAGACCAAGCTTCAAGGCCACCGTGCCTTCCATGTGGGAACCGCGGTGGTAGATCGCCTTGGTGACGGGCAGCAACTTGTCGTGGATTTCCCTGGCCTTAACATAGTCGCGCGCCTTGCCGGCCTTGATCATTTCAATCAAAAGCTCGGGAGCCACGTTGCCGTATCCCACAAGCATGCCGTCCACGTCGAACACGGTCGGAAGGAGGTATTCGTCATGGCAGGTGAGGATCTGGAGCTTGGGCCTTTCCTTCCTGATCACGGGAACCTCAGTGTCCCAGCGGCGCATGTTCCGGACTCCGTTTTTCATGGCGAAGACGCCGGGCTGGGCGGTTATATCCAACTGGGTCTGGAGATCGTAGGTGCATTTGGTGGCATCGGGATACTGAAAGAGGATGAGGGGTAGCCCGCTCTTCTCATACACTTCCCTGTACCTGTCCTGGGGGGCTCCTTTTTGGTAACCAAAGCGGAGCCATCCATGGGTGGGGTACAGGAGGCCCGCCTTGGCGCCCGCCTGGACGGCGCGCTTGGCTTCGTTGGCCGCGTTGAGGCTTCCTTCCAAGGTGATTCCGGCGATGATGGGGATCTTGTTGTCCACCGCCTCCACAAAAGCCCTGATGACCTCGACCTGCTCTTCCCTATCCAAATAGGTGCCTTCGCCTGCATGGCCAAGAACCGTGAGGCTCTTTACACCGTCGATGCTGGCGAGCCATGAGCCGAGACGCTTGATGGCAGCGAAATCGATGCTGCCATCCCGATTGAACGGAGTTACCGGAGCAGGATTCAAGCCCCGAAGATCGATGTTGATCTTTTCCATTACTTTTCCTCCACAATAAAGTTTTGTTGTATTCTGCCGCACATTGAAGCAATTTCGTTTTCTTGGCGTAGAAAACGTTTTCTAAGCGCCATTATAGAAAACGTTTTCTAAATTTGTCAAGGAAAAAATATCGAATTCTAAAATTTTTTTTGATGGCTAGGGCAGCCTCTTTTCTCCCTGCAAAGACCTCATGGCCGAGGCATCCTGGGATACCTCCAGGGTTCCGATGTAGGCCCCCAATGCCCACCTGAGGGCAACGTACTGGTAATGAATGAAGATGCCCTCGGATTCAAGCCAGAACTCCGCCTTTTCCCCTAGATCCGTCTTTGAAGGAGGCGAGGATTCCCTCCACCATCGCGACGCTCCTGGGCGGATAGCAGTTTTGCACTTTTCGGCCGATCGCCGCAGGAGTCCGGGGAAAGATCCTATGGGGGATCGGAGTAGAATTTCTTTCGGTCGTCCGTACCGAGTCCGTACCGATGAGGGGAAAATCTACCGGAAGGATTTCCAAATCGGGACTGCACTTCCTGTTTGGTAATGATCTTCCAGCGTCGACAATTCTTCCTCAGCGGCGTTCACCTCGAAGGCTCCGGCATTGCAAAGGACAGGCTCATACTCTCGATAGACTTCCTTGGTGACCGTGCCTTCTTAGAGCCGGTATAGATATTCCACAAGAGCGGCAACCCGCTCGCGTCCATTTTGGATCGCGTCAATCCTAAACCCCCAATATAGGTATCAGTGACCTTACGGGCTTTCTATGTCTTTTCCGTCACGCCGTCCATCGCGGGAATTTATCGCTGAGATTGGACAATCTCCGGAAAGTAATCCAGGCAGGTGGCGATGCGGTTTCGGACAGGTTCGGGAATTTGCGGCAGGACCCGGGACATTGAAATTTGGGCGAACAGGATATGACCGCATTGAGAGCTCAAATCCATCCCAAGGCATGCGGCGACAAGCTCCTTGTCATGGGCGGCTGCGTTCCCGCGGTTCAAGGCTTCAAAGGCTCGATCCAGCAATACGTAGCGCCATTGCGCAATGACACCGGCTTTCTTGCCCTCAGCTTCCACGATGATGCGCATAGGTTCAGCCGTACTGGGGTTGGTTGCCAAAATGACAAAGGGTAGATCGCTGCGAACCGCTGCCCGAATCATGGGCTCGTCGATTTTAAAAAAAGGAACGGGAAGATCCGGCGCCAGGATATCCACTGCCGGCGACAGCGACGAGCAGGTCAAGACAAGCCTTTCCGCTCCGGCGTCCAGAAGGCTTCTGGCCATGCAGTCTATCCGCCTCCTGGCTCCTTCCGTTACCCCTCGGTTCTTTTTCAGCTCCACTATGAGGCTCTCGTCCAAGGCGTGGAGGAAGCCCATGCGTCCATGGAGGGGCGTGCTTGCCTGTTCAACCCAGGGTATCGCCAGGCGGGTCGAATGGATCAAGCCGATGGTCACGCACTTCCTCCCGAGTACATTGGAATGCCATAAGGTCCGTCGGCAAGGTACGCGATGTGGCAGACTCCCTCGGCTACGTCTTGGAGGGTAAACCCACGCCTGGCCAAGAACCTTTCCACCGCCACATTCACAACCGCCGGAACGGTCTCTTCTGCCGATTTTCTGGTATTGTCCTTGCCCACAAGGCTTTGGCCGTCAATCCCAGGCAGGTCCCGCCAGTCCTTGTCATCCAACTGGGGAGCGTAATACACGAAGTCGGACATAGAAATTTTCTTGAAGACCTTCGCCCACTCCTGCACCTGCCATTGTTCCGGAATGAAGGGCCAATCAGGCGAGGCTAAGACTCGGTCCAAGGCTTCCGCTCCCGCCAGCTTCAGCATGGAGAGTACGGTCCGGTAGCGGTTCGATCCCACAGGGTTGGGGTCCTTGTTATTGGCAAGCAAAATCAAGCCGCCCCCGGCTTTCAGCGCTCCCAAGGAGGCTACGGCCGCCTTGGCGGCTTGATAGTGGTTGACCGCTACGAAGCCTCCGTGGGTAACCACGAGATCATACTGCCGATTCAAGGGAATCCCGACATAGCTTTTCAGCTTGGCCACGGCGGCGGCGTGGGCAGGCTCGAGTTGCCCGCAGAATACTCCGGTTATGCGGAAGGCTCCATCTAGGGTAACGTTGACAATGAAATCGACTCCCGCCATTTTAGCGACAGTCAGCGATTCCTCGTGGACAGGATTCCCTTCCAGCTGAAGATCCCGGGCATTGGGATGGGCCATCAAGGCGGCGGAATGGAAAATGAAGGTACCCTGCTCGCCGAATATCCCCGGGCAAATCGCCTTGCGCCCCCCCGAGGCGCCTGCCATGAAGTGGCTTTCCACCAATCCGGTCAGGATTTTAAGATCCGCTTCGACGTAGAGCCGGTTGATCTTGGCCACTGTCCCGCGTACCGTCGTGCCTATATGCACCAAGTTGGCTTCGTCCAGACAATCGTGCTGGACTACTTTCACTCCGGAAGCAAAGGCTTCCTCGCCCAGCATGGCCTCAAGCTCCCCCTGGGCCATGGCGCGGTGAGTGCCCGCGGCCACGAGGAGAATGACATTCTCAGGCGAAAATCCCTGGGCCAGGAGGGCGCTGATTATCGGCATGAGGATTCCCCCTTCTCCCTTGTAGGGCACGGGGCGCGTATTGTCCGACACGACGATGCAGGCCTGCGCAACACGTCCTTTTGCCTTTGCCAGGAGAACCTTCTCTCTTGCCACCAGGGCTAGTGGAGGGGCTTCGATCGGCTGGGCCAAAGCCCTTTGCACCGCCGCCGCCGGGTCCTTCAAGGGCTCCGGCTCGGACATCCTAAGGGTCTCGCTTCCCTCGGGGAGCCTGGCAGGGATGGCGATATCGCCGAAAGGAATCCCGATGTCCGTCATTCCATGGTCCTGATCAGGGAAAAATCTCCTCCGGTGGCGGCGCGAAGTATGGGTTCCAGGTAGGTGTCCACCAAGTTCGCCGTCAGCGGCACAGGCATGTTCTTCAGCTTCATCTCCAACTGGGGATCCTTGGCAGCGGACAGGGCACGCTTTATATGGTGTTCGCCAAACCCTTTCAACTCTCCCAAAGTAGTGGGAGCCCCTATGGATTTAGCGAAGGCGACCATGCCTTTAGCAACCGCGAGTCCCAGGGCCCTGCCCGAAAGCGAGGCCAGGTCCTCGGGTATGAAGCCGTGCTTCTTGAATATCCCGCCCACAAGTTTAAGCTTATCTTCTATGGCTGAGGCGAAGAAAACCGTATAATAAGGATTCATGATGCCACAGGCAGTTCCGTGGGCGGCGATGTCCACCAGCGAGAAGCTGGTCAGGTGCGCTCCGTTGGTACCGCCTACCATTATAGCGTAGCCGCCAAGGTCTGTCGCCATGCCAATCGCTTCCCGCGCTTCCATATCCTGTGGATTTACGATCACCCGAGGAGCGTAGCGCACCGTTAGCTCGATGGCGTTTTGGGCGATTTGAGCCGCCAGGTCGTACTTGGCCTGGGGGATTCCTGTAAATACTTCAAACGCATGGGCTATGGCATCCAAGGCACCGTCCAAAGTGACGCTCAAGGGCATGCTGGCCGTGACTTCGTAGTCGAACATGGACTTAGGGGGGACGATCGCATCATCCACGATGAGTTTCTTTTGGCCGATCACGGGATCGGTGATGTTGGAATACTTGGTGAGATGGGCGCCGGAGCTGGCTGAGGTTTGCACCGCTGTCACCGGCACAAGGGAGACTCCTGTTTTCTTCAGCGCTTCGGTCACCATATTGGTGCCGAAATAGCAGTCGATCTCCGGGGAATGAGCCGCTCCAAGGCCGGCCAAAAGGCTTGCGGCCTTGCAGGCATCAATTGTCGATCCCCCTCCGACCGCCACGATGCAATCGGGCTTATAGTGGAGAATGTAGGTTTCCAAGCGGTACACGTCCACCCTGGGGGCGTTCGGTCCTGCGTCGGGAGCTATCACACCGCCTGAGAGTTCGACTCCCGCGGCCTTGAGCGAAGCGGCAACCTTATCCGCCAAGTTTTTCATGTATGTGGTGTTGCAAACCAGGAGAGCCCGCTTTCCATATTCTTTTGCCATCTCTCCGATCCTAGGCAAGACGCCTCGGCCGAACACATAGCTGTCGCCCTTCCAGGCTTTGAGAAGCGCTCTTGAGTTTTCCAGCAAAGCATCCATATCAACTCCTAAAAATGATAATCAACAGATCGAAGCGGCCTGACGGACTATCGCTTCGGCAGAAATTCCGTATTTGGCAAGAAGCCGTTCATAGGGTCCGGATTCGGTGAATCGATCCGCCACCCCTACCCGCTTCAGGCAGAACGGCAGGCCCCGTTCCGACAAGGCTTCCGCGCAGGCCGAGCCGAGGCCTCCGATCACGGTATGCTCCTCGGCCGTCACAAGATGGCCCGTTTTCGCCACTGAAGCGGCTAAGGCATCCGCATCCAAGGGTTTTATGCATGTGACATCCAGGACTTCAGCGTTTTTGCCCTGCGCTCTTAGCGACTCCGCAGCTTGCAAGGCCATGGCTACGCACAGCCCTGTGGCGGCAATCGTTACATCGCCGCCAGAGGTGAGTTTGCGTATCTTTGTGATGGCAAGCGATTCCGGGCGACTGGCCAGGGCAGGCGCCTCATTCCTGGTCAGGCGGATGTAGACCGGCCCATCCTGCCCTAAGGCATAGTCCAATGCCAACCTCATCTCTCCGGCATCCGCGGGGACAAGCACCTGGAGTCCTGGAATCGCCCTCATGATAGCCACGTCCTCAATGGACTGATGGCTCGCTCCGTCGAAAGAATCGGAAAGCCCCCCATAGGCGCCGGCGAGGACAACCGGCAGCGAATTGTACGCCAGGACGTTGCGGATTTGGTCCGTGGATTTCAGGGCAAGGAAAATTGCAAAGGCATTGACCACAGGCCTTAAGCCTGCGGTGGCAAGCCCCGCAGCCACGTCTACAAGATTGGCTTCAGCCACGCCAAGATTGAAAAAACGATCAGGATACGCCTTGGCGAAATAGCTCGATTTGGTGCTGGAGGAAACATCCGCGTCCATAACCACCACCTCGCTCCGGGTTGCGCCGATATCGACTAGATACTTCCCGAAGGAATCCCTCATGGTCTCGCCCATCACCGCACCTCCGCCAACGCACGCTCGAACGCGGAAACCAATTCCGGCCTTCCCGCCTCGTAGGAGTCCTTGTCTATGGGAGCCCCATGCCAGGCGCTTTTCCCTTCCATGAAAGAGACACCCTTGCCTTTGGCAGTCTTGTAGAGGACAGCCTTAGGCCAGAATTCCATGGCGTCCAAAGCCTCGAAAGACGTAAAAATATCTTGCATATTGTTTCCATCGTAAAGCGCGGGAGCCACATTCCATCCAAAGGCGCGCAACTTGTCTCCCAATGGCTCAAGAGGCATGATTTCCCTGCTGGTTCCGTCCAGTTGCACATCATTGTTGTCAACCAATAGGGTCAGACCCCAAGGCTTGAATTTACCCGCGCTCATGAGGGCTTCCCAGCTCTGCCCTTCGTCCAGGCACCCCTCCCCTACCATGACGTAGGTTTTGAAATTCTTTTGTTTTAGACGAGCCGCCAATGCCATTCCCACCCCAACGGAAATCCCGTGTCCCAAGGCTCCCGTGGACATATCCACTCCCGGCGTCTTGTTCATGCAAGGATGGCCTTGGAGCGATGAATCCAAGTCCCGGAAACTGCCCAGCAAGGGGGGAGGAAAATAGCCGCGGTGCGCCAATACCGTGTAGAGCAAGGGGGAAGCATGTCCCTTGGAAAGAACGAATCGATCCCTGTCTTCCCAAAGCGGCACCAGTGGATCCAGGCGCATCCTGTGGAAATACAGGGCGGTCACGATATCACAGGCTGATGCTGAGCCGCCCCAATGGCCGGTCTGCTTTTTATGGAGGACATCGAATATCTCCATTCGGAATCGATTGGACAATGCGGCAAGGAGTCTCGCCTTGGAGGGCATGTCCTTTTCGGCTAACGCGCGTTGCTCAAGATTCTGATTCATAGGGATTTCCTCTTCCAGGGAGTCGTCGGGCGATGCACGATATGGAGCCGGTTACCCTCGGGATCGGCAAAGAACCAAGCCCTTCCAGAAAAGAAAACCTGCTTGGGCTCGCCTAGGAAGATCACGCCGCGGTGTTCAAGGTCCGCCACCGCCGCATCGAAATCTTCCACTGCGATCGCTAGATGCATTCCCGTCCTATGGTCGAAGCCCGGCTTGGATTCAGCTTTGTTCCGGGCGAATATCTCTACCGCTGTTCCAGAGCCGTCTTCCAAGAAAATAGTAGGCTGCTCTCCTTCGGTCCTAAAAAACTCGGAAAAACCCAAAGCCTGTTCGTACCATGAAGCAAGGGCAGCCGTATCGTCCGCAGCGATGCCTACGTGCTCAATCGTATATGATTTCATACAAACCTCACGCGAAGCGCCGCAGATGGCGAATTGCCTCCCTGGCGGCGGTATCAGGATCAGGATATGGCAGAATCTCCACCCCTACCCATTCTTTATAGGCAACCGCGTTGATCGCGGCGATTATTTTCGAAAAATCCAAATGCCCATCTCCGGGAAAATGACGATTGGAATCCGCAAAGTGAATATAGCCGATCCGGTCGATCCATCGCATCAATCCGCCCTCGATGGAAGGGTCCTCGATGTTCATATGGAATACATCAGGCATTATCTTGATTTCAGCCAGGCCGTTCCTTGCGAGGAAGTCCACAGCTTCCTGGCAGGAATTGAGAAAATCGATTTCGTACCGGTTGACCGGCTCGAGGATGATGGAAGTCCCCGATTGCTTGGCCTTGTCGCCCAGCCTGCGCAGGGAATCAGCCACCCGGACTTCCACTTCTCCGCGGCTCCCATTCGGGACGATCGAACCCCGAACCCGGCCTACATTGATCCGGGCGCCCAATTCGCCGGCTACCTCAATCAATCCGGAAAACATGGCCTCGGCCTTCGCACGGATCTGCGGATCAGCGGAGGCGAAGGAACAATTGCCTGCGGCAAACACTTGGCCAGTCGAAACCACAGGAACCGAAAGCCCCGTCTCCGCGAGAAGATGTTTCAGTTGGGCTATATCGACCTGGGAACGATCCAGAAGGGCCAATTCAACCCCGTCGTACCCCATTGCCGCTATCTTGGGCAGGGCTTCCAAAAGAGGAAGACGATATACTACAAAAGCCGAGGGCAATGCGCCCGGAGTCGCAACGGTAAGGGCAAATCTCATGGAGCGGTTATCCTCTCAAATGTATTGAAAGCCGAAAAACTCGCGCACAGCGAAGCATGCCGCCGACATTCGGACGGCATGCCTTCTCCGCACGCGTCTTTGCGCGTTCGATCACTTTCCTATGGATTTCAGGTAATCCGCCTGATAATCCGCCATGTAGGCCTTGGCCTCTTCATAGTTCAGATAGAAGGGCTGAAGCTTGAATTTGTCGATGTAATTGGCCTTCCATGCATCGGATTCGGAGACAGCCTTGAATACATCGGACCAGAATTTGGCCGCCGCGGCGCTCATCGCCTTGGGTCCCACGACGCCGCGCCAGACCGGGTATTCCACATCTTTATAGGCGCCGACTTCGCTCAAGCGGGGGGCTGATGCCAGGTTCCCGGTAAAACGGGTTTTGGACAAGGCGAGGACAGGAATCAGTCTGCCCGCCGCCACATACTGGTCGGCTGCAGCAGGCTTGGACATCACCAAATCCACATGGCCGCCCAGGCCGGAGGTGATGGCGTCGGAGGTGGCGTTGTTGGTGATGAAGGCAAGCTGATTCTCGGTAATTCCCAGTTCCTTCACCAGGAGCTTGTAGGTAGCCACGTCGTCGCCCTTGGATCCGGCGATGACCACATTCTGGCCAGCTTTTACCGCCGCGATCACTTCGGCGAAAGTCTTATATTTGGCTGAAGGAATCACGTATAGGAGTTGCTTGTCCACCGCCATGACCGCGATAGGGGTGAAATTCTCCACGCGGTTGGCCGTATTGGCGACCATTGGCATGAGATCGCCAGAATTGAAGGTGAGGAGGGTATGATCCGCCTGCCTGGGCATGGATACCCGGCTGACGGTAAGCCTTCCCACTTCTCCGCCTCCGTCGGTCCTGTTATTGACCAGTATCGTCTTTCCACTGACCAAGTTTTGCTTGGTCATAATATCGCTGATCATTCGCGTGTAAATGTCGCTTCCGCCGCCAGGGCTGGAAGTGACGATCCATTCAATGTTTTGGGCCGGGACGAAACCAGCTTGGGCGAACAACGGCGCGGCCAGCGCCGCACTGCACAGCATGGCGATCAGTAAAAATCCTTTCCTCATTCTTTGCTCCTTCATGAAAACCAATATTCTCCATCAGACCAGGTCTGAATTGGATACCATGCCAACCGGCGGTTCCAGCCCTAGGAATGCCTGGTCGACCGCGGCCATTCCGACCTCCTTAGGCTGAATCCTCATATTTTAGCTTTAGGTTTTATAAAACCTTTTTTTATCAAGAAATACCGAATGATTGGAAATACCATGATCCCTACGATGGCGATTACGAAAGCTAGGGAAATCGGCTTTTCGACGAATATTTCCACCTTGCCCCGGGAAATTATGAAGGCTTTGCGCATGTTCGATTCCAACATGGGCGACAAGACAAAGGCCAGGAGCAGCGGCGCGTAAGAATATTTAAATTTCTGCATTACATAGCCCAGGATCCCCGATACGAACATTATTGTGACACCGTACATAGAATTGCTTGTGCTATATGAACCTACAATGCAAACAACAGTTATTGCCGGTATTAACACCTTCGTTGGCACGGACAATATTTTCACGAGAAACGGAATTACTCCCCAGGAGACCGCGAGGGCAACGATATTCGCTATGAACAAGGAGGCAATCAACCCCCATGCAAAATCAGGAGAATTCTTGAACAGCAAAGGACCGGGATTCAATCCCCACAGCATGAGTCCGCCCAAGAGCACCGCTCCTGTGCCTGATCCAGGAATTCCTAAAGCCAACAAAGGAGCGAACGCTCCCGCTGCCGCGCCATTGTTGGCGGATTCGCAGGCTGCGATTCCCTCGACCGCGCCCGTCCCCAAAGGCTCCTCGGACTTGAAGGATTTTTGGGCTGAATAGGACATTATCGAAGCCGCGGTGGCTCCGGCTCCGGGCAGGACTCCGATGAAGGTTCCCAGGAGGCCTCCGCGGATGGAAGGCAGGAACAACCGCTTGAAATCGCGTCGGGTGAGCATGCTGCCACGAAGGGTCAATTTATCCGTGACTAACTTCGGGGCGATATTGCGCTGTTCCATGAGCATGATCACTTGGGAGAAACCGACGATGCCGATGACAAACGGAGTAAAAGGCACGCCGCCAAGGAGATAAATATTTCCAAAATCATATCTGGGGCTGCCTGTGAGGGTATCCATCCCCATGCTTGCGACGAGCATGCCCAATAAAGTCAAGATCAGCCCTTTCACAGGATTCTCCCCCACCAGCCATCCTATCGAGGTCATGGCGAACAAAAGCAGGGTCGTCATTTCCACCGGGCCGAACTTAAGCCCCACATTGGCCAGAGCAGGTCCGGTGAAAGTGAGGATTATCATGCCCAGCAAGCCTCCGATGAACGAGGATATGTTGGAGGTCAGCAAGGCTTGTCCCGGCCTTTTTTTGGCGGTGGCCATTGGGTAGCCGTCCAGCGTGGTCATGATCGCCGGGGTGTCACCGGGAATGTTCAGGAGTATCGCGCTGAAGGCTCCGCCGAACATATTGGAATAGTATAGTCCTCCCAGCATGATGATCGCCGTTGTAGGGTTGAATTTGTAGGTTAGGGGGAGGAGCAAGGCGCAGCCCGCGAGGGAACCTATCCCCGGCATCGCGCCGATGATGAGTCCGAGCACACAGCCCAGCAAGGTGGCGCCAAGGTTTTCCAAAGTGAAGACAACCAGAAACCCTTGAAGCAAAAAATCTAGGTTTTCCATATTCACATTCCTATTTCAGGATCGCGTTGAAAACGATTCCCCGGGGGAAGGGTACTTGGAGCCACAAAACAAAACAGCCAACCACGATCGCCATTATCACGGCGAATGCGATAAGGGTGGTCTTCCATGTGAACTTCTCGTACCACCTGAGCCAGACAATCACATACAGGCCTGCGCTAGGAATAAGACCGATCAAGAAGGTGGCGCCGATTATGGCCAGGCCGCCAAGCACGGCCATCCAGGACTCCTTGGGGAAAACCGGCACCGAGTCCTTGAGTGAAAAGATGAAGCCCAGGCCAGCCATGGCCAATAGTCCAAAACCAATCACCGTGGGATAGAATCCTGCCATCGGGCCTTGCTGGTCGTGCCAAAAGCCATATTTCGAGAGCCCCAGCCAAATGAAGACTCCCGCCACGAGGACGGAGGCGACAGGGATCGCTTGGTTGACGGTAAATCCTCTTCGCCTTGTTTCCGCTGTTTTCATCTCGATCATCCCTCCAGGGAATTCACTGCCATTTGGCATGTCATCTTGACTGCGTTTTCAAAAGCACCGGTTCTGGCTATCCCCTTTCCGGCTATATCATAGGCGGTGCCATGACCGCAGGTGACTATAGGCGCGGGCAAGCCACCGGCGATGGTTATCCCCTCGTCGAAGCCCTTGAGCTTCAAGGCTATTTGTCCCTGGTCGTGGAACATGGTCACCACAGCGTCGAAATCTCCCGCAAACGCCTTTATGAAAAGAATATCCGAAGGGTAAGGCCCGTAGGAGTCGATGCCGGCCTTCCTGGCGGCGGCGACGGCGGGAGCTATCACATCTATCTCCTCCCTGCCGCAATGCCCGTTTTCTCCGCCATGGGGATTGAGAGCCGCCAAGGCAATCCTGGGGTTGGACATTCCCGCCTTCCTCAGCGAAAAATGCGCCAAGCGAACCGCCCGGCCTATGCTCTCAAGGCTTAGATTTCTGCTCACATCTTTTATTGGAATGTGGCTTGTCGTGCGGGTGGTCCATAAATTGCCCACCACGTTGATCTCGCCAAAGGGATCCGTGTGGCCGAAGAGATGGGCTAAAAAGTGGTGTTCGCTCTCGAAATCGCAGCCAGCCATCTTCATAGCCGCCTTGTTTAGGGGAGCGAAGCAGAAACCATCTATTTCCTGGTTTTTGTAAAGCTTCACGCTTGTCTCGAGCATGGCGAGGCATGCGGCGCCGTTCTTGACGCTCAGTTCTCCGATGGAAAAATCCGTGTCAGGGTTGAGGTTCTTTTGGTCTAGCACGGCTGGAACAGGAGCCTCGTCCGCATCGCAGGCTCGGTCGATGATAGAATAGGAAAAACGCACATCGGCGCTGCGCATCCCAAGTTCCAACACCCTCGCATCGCCGATAATTACCGGGGTGCAGAAATCGCTAAAAAAACGGTTGGCGCAGAGTTTTGCCACCAACTCAGGCCCCACTCCCGCCCCATCGCCCAGCAACACGCCGATCCTTGGTTTTTTCGCCATGCTCGCTATCTCCATTACTTTGAAACAAATTCTCGTCCTCTAAATACAAATGCAAATACCATGCCAAAGAATCATGATATTTATATAAATTATATAAAACTATGCATGAAAAGTAATTGTAGAATTGTAATTATTTAATTCCCGAGGAAGTCCAAGCCTATACCCGAATTTGCCCCGCTCTTGTTTCATCGCCCTCTCAATTCCGCACTTTCTGCCGTTCTTGCCGCTCCTGCCGCATTCTACGCCACAAGGTTGTCCGGCTTATCCCCAAGGATGCGGCGAATTCCTCCGCGCTTTTACCGCTGGCTGCAAAAAGCCTGGAGTACGAAGCCATGTCTTCGCATCGCTGAGCCTCGGCAGTTCCGACGGCAGGTTCGCCGGGGATTCCCAATGCCGTATAGACTGTCGAAGCGCTTATGCCATTGTTCCCACCGAGGATCACCAAACGTTCGCAGAGGTTCCTAAGCTCCCGCACATTGCCCTGCCAAGGATAGGACGTGAGGGCGGAAACGGCCTCAGGTTCCACGCATGGGGCGGAGGTATTGTTTTTGGCGGCGAAGCGCATGAGGAAATGGGAAAACAGCAGCTCCACATCATCGGGCCTGTCCCTCAGAGGGGGGATCTGTAGATTGAGCAGATTTATCCTATAATAGAGATCCTTGCGGAACTGCCCCTTCCTGACCTCTTCCCGCATGTCGATGTTGGTGGCGGAAATTACACGCACATCCACAGGCACAACCGTGTCACCGCCTATTCGGCGCACTTCCTTCTCCTCAAGCACCCGCAGAATCTTAGCCTGCAAGCTCAAGGGCATCTCGCCGATTTCGTCCAAGAAAATCGTTCCCTTGTGGGCAAGCTCAAAAAGCCCCATGCGTCCGCCCTTAGCCGCGCCGGAGAAAGAGCCTTCGGTATAGCCGAACAATTCGCTCTCCAGAAGCTGCTCGGGCAGGGCTGCACAGTTGACCGCCACAAAAGGATGGGAGGCTCGCTTGGAGGCGTTGTGGATGCTTTGGGCGAAAAGTTCCTTCCCCGTGCCCGTCTCCCCTACAATGAATACACTGGACTCAACCTGGCTGTACTTGAAGGCGTCGGCGATGGCGGTTCTCATCGCCTGGCTCTTGAAGATGATATCGCAGAAATTGTAGTGGGCGACCAGGCCCTTCTTGCTCAATGCCTGGCGGATGCTCCGCTCCGCCTCGCGCAGGGCTTCAACGTTCTGGCAGGTGACCAAAAGGCCGGAAAGCTCCCCAGAAACCTTAAGCGGAGTCTTCTTGAGGAGCACCAATTGGTCGCCTACCGTCTTAAGCACGCCCTGATCGCCGAAGGCTCCAACCTGGCCGCCTTCGAATTCAGGTAGAAGCTCAGCAATCCTCGCCCCTTCCAGCGATTTCGACCTGTCTTTTAAAAAAAGCGCCGAGGCCTGGGCATTTGATGCGAAAACTATCCCGGAATTGTCTGCCGCCAGCATGGCGTCTTGGGCATTGTTGAGCACCGTGGCGATGAGATTTGTCCTGCTGCGTTCCCGGCTCAAGGACTTGGCTGCCGCCAAGGCTTCGCTCAATGCCTGGATAGCCGCGCCTTTTCCCGATTTGATATGGAAGTGCTTGAGCTCCAAATCCTCGCATCGTCCGCAGAGCGTGAGTCCGCCTATGAAAGTCCGCACCCCTGCGTCGTAAAGCTCCGATATGGCTGCATACAACTCCGTTTCGTCCTCCGCCTTCCGAAGATATATAGGAAAACCCAGCAAGTCTTGAAGGAGAGCAGGATGGCAGATGTCGGGATTGGTTAGCACCACCCCCACGCCGCTGCCATTGTCCAAGCCTCGGCACTTGAGGAGGGCCTCTATTAGATCGCTTATTGAAATGGAGATTTCTACGAGATGCACGTGGGGGTTGGCCCTGGCTATGGCCTTCGCGGTCATGCCGCGGGATACCACGATTTCCGCGTCGCAGTGCTTAATCACATTGGCTTCGCTACCCACGAGATGATCCACCACCACCTCGTAGCTGCTTAGGTCGTTGCTCCTTACATAATCCTCGACGGATTCGTAGAGTTCTTTATAAGGAACGATTATGAGGATTTTGATCATGCCGCGGGCGCCTCCCCAAGATCATGATACCTGATATTCCCACCCTAGAGAAGATCGCGATTCGGGATTTGAAACCCTGATGACGGGAGTATTTAAGTCATATATTTGTGCCATGTCCTTAACAAAACCAAGGCTTGTCCTCGCAGTCCTGCTGTTCATCACGGCGGCTGTCCATTCCCAAAATCTCGAAGCGCTCAAGCTCGACGCCGAGGCGGGGGATCCCAAGGCGCAGGTGAACCTCGGCAACGCCTATTATTATGGGGACGGGATTCCCCAAAACCTGGGAGAATCGGCCCGTTGGTATGGAAAGGCGGCGGAGCAAGGCAACGCGGAAGGGCAGTTCAACCTCGAGTACGCGTATTATGCGTATCTTCAGGGCAAAGGAGTTGCACAAGACGACGGAGAAGCGGCCTTTTGGTTCATCGCCGCCGCAGAGAAGAACCAGCCGGAAGCCCAGTACTATCTTGGAGTGTTGCTCGAAGCGGGACGCGGGATCAACAAAAATCTAAGCTATGCAACCCGCCTTTTTTCCTACGCAGCCGAACTTGGCCATTCCTATGCCCAATATGAACTGGGTAGATCCTTCATGAACGGACGGGGCATAAGCATGGATCCCTTTGCCGCCTACGTATGGTTCGCCATCGCCTACGACACCGCGTCCAGGAACAACGATGTAGAGCTCATGAAAATGGCTGATTCGAGCCGGGCACTCGTCGCCCTGGAGCTCTCTTATTCCCAGGTTATCGAAGCTCGGCTGAAAGCGATGGAATTCAGCCCCGAGAAGCAGCCCTAGCCGCCTAGTCAGGTGCAAACAGGCTCGCAGGGTTTCCGGGGATGCCAAAGGCGGAAAGCTTGACGTCGCTTGCTACTCAGCCGCTTTCCCATAGGTAACGAGCATGAAGCGAAGGACTTCCTTCCCTTCTTTGCCCTCTACGGCGCGCATGGAGGTTCCGCCGAAGCGTCCCAGGCCTCGGATCGCCGCCACGGAATCGGAAATCGGTTCCAGGACAAAGACGGATTCAGTGGTGGTGAGAACCATAAGGCCGTCGGATTCGCGCAAGGAGCACTCGGGGATTTCGCCCATCGTCACGCCCAGGTCATTGGGATCGGGATCGACCGCGACCCAAGTACCCAACCGGGCCTTCCACGCTGCTGATATAGGCTTGGGCGCGAAGCGTTCTCCAAAAATCACCTGGGACAAGCCCGCATGAACCACAAAGATGAAACTTCCTTCCGCTTCTTTGAATTCAAAGCCGAAATGCGAATCCGCAGAGAGCCGGAAAAGTCCATCGGACCATAGGGAAAGCATGCCGTTGTCCTTCAGGGAGCCAGACTCGCCCGCAGGTCCCGTGTGCCAAGAAAGCCCGCCTTCCGAGGGAGAGAATATCTCGTAGCGGCTTCGGTCGTCGTTTACATACACACCCGCAAAATTTTCTAGGAAAGATATGGGAAGCGCTATCCGCTCAAGGGCGGCGAGCGCTGGAGCTTCTGGCTTGGCGAGGCCACGCTTATGCTTTAAGGCCGAAACTAGCGCTGCCTTGGCGATTTTTTCAACCGCGCCGCCGCCTGAGGTTGAATTGGCGACGACAAAAACGCCCAGCTTCTGATCCTCCAGGACTTCCAGATGGCTGCGGAAGGCCAGGGTTGCGCCGTTGTGCCAGAAAAGCGGGCCGGCGTAGGCCAATTCCGCATCGGAGAGGATGAAGGAGAGGCCCATGTCAAGGCCTGCGCCGAGGGCGTTGCCCGGGTATTGCTTCGAAAGCATCGTAGCCAAGGTCTCAGGCCTCACGATGCGCCGGGCATCTAGGCTTCCCTTTGCGATGAGCATGCGGAGATAGAGGCCTATGTGGTTAGCGCTGGCTACGATGGACCCCGAGGCCGGGACATTGATGAAGGTGGTCGGGAGTTCTTCGCCATCGTCGTAGGCCTTGGAAAGTCGCGCCATCAAGGCGGGATCAGTCTTGAAAAATGACGCAGGAACCATGCCCAGGGAGGTCAGGAATTCCTGGGAATACTCGACAAAATCCCTTCCCGAGGCGGCTTCGATAACGTCTTCCAGGAGGGAAAC
>VKGY01000146.1 GCA_008080685.1 Spirochaetota bacterium | reverse complement strand
GCTTAGGGTCCTCAAGGATTGAAACAATTTTCGAGGATTCTCGGGGCAGGCTTTGGATAGGCACCGGCGGGGCTGGTATTTGCTCCATCGATCCCGTTACAGGGATGGTAGGACTCAGGGGTAGAGATGTCGGCATCCCTGACGATTCGGTGTACGGGATTGCGGAAGACCGCTCGGGGCGATTGTGGATACTGGCCTCCACTGGGCTTTACTGCTTCGACACGGAGAGAAAGGATATATTTCTGATGGGCGAAGAGGATGGTCTTCCCGGCGCGGGATTCGATTCCGGGGCTATTCTCGCCGCGGGGAACGGGGATATCTGGATATCAGGAGATAAAGGCATCGCGGCATTCAATCCAGATCGCATAACGCGTTATGCGCCTCCGCCCGACGTCCTCATCTCCGATCTAGTTCCCTTTGGCGACAAGGGAATCCTGGCAAGATCTAGGGACGGAACAGAAATCGTCCTACCCCACGACAACGCGGGACTAGGGTTCTCTATCGCCGTCATGGATTTTTCTTCCGCTTCAAGAAATCGCTACGCCCTTATGCTGGAAGGCAGGCAGACCGCGTGGACCGAGACGGGCAACGTGAACAAAGGGTACTTGGCCCCTCTGGCGCCGGGGAAATACATGCTTCGGGTTAAGGCCGCCAACGGCAATGGGATATGGAACAACTACGGAGCTTCGTTGTCCATCGCGGTCAAGCCGCCCTGGTGGGGAACCTGGTGGTTCGAAATCCTCGCATTCGGCGGAATCGCCCTCTGCGCAGCCACCATCATAGCCTTGGGCGCGAGGAGCCTGCGGAAAAGGAATGCACTCCTTGTGAAATTCGCCCGGCATATAGGCCAGTACCTGATGGCGCTCAACTTCAACGCCTACTGGCTCTCGGCGCATCTCGATGCGGGGGAAGAAGAAAAGATGGAGAAAATTGCCGAGATGCGCCAAACTATCCTTGGGGCGATGGATTCTGTTAAAAAAATCGCGCAACGCCTTAGGCCTCTATCCCTCGAGGGAAACGACTTCCCCGATGCCATACGCGTATACATAAAAACTTTCGGGAAGATGAGCGGCATCGAATCCGATGTATCGATAGGCGAGGGATGGAGACAGATGCCCAGCGAGTTCGCCAGGATATTCTTCCGCATTCTCCAGGAAATGGTGAGCAATGTCGCGCGGCATTCCGGCAGTAAAAGCATGAAAGTGGAATTTCTATCCGACGAACAATGGTATATTCTGAGCGTCCAGGATGATGGCAAGGGCATGGATGAATCTGAAATCGAAGCCCACGATTCTTTCGGCCTTATCGGCATGAGGGAAGCCTGCGCATCGGAAGGCGGGGAATTGGAGTTGCGAACCGGGAAGGAAGGGGGCTGCGCTGTGTCCGCCAAGCTCCCCAGAATGAGCAAAGGGAATCAAAAAAATGCTTAACATATTGATCGCCGACGATCATTTCCTCGTCCGGAAGGGACTGCGGCAACTTCTGGAGGAAAATCTCCCCCTTGCAGCGATGGACGAGGCCGAAGACGGTATCCAAGCCTTGGAAAAGGCGAGGAAGCGCCATTTCGACCTCATCATCCTCGACTATTCCATGCCGGGAAAAGAAGGTCTCGACCTCGTACGGGACATGAAGGATCTCGATCCGACCACCCACATCTTGATCCTCTCGATCCTCCCCGAGGAGCAATACGCGTTGCGCGCTTTCAGGGCCGCTGGCTCTGAAGAACCCCACGTCCGGCTTTCCGACCGGGAATTCCAGATACTGAAGCTTCTAGCCTTGGGTAAAAGCGTGGGAGAAATCGCTGAGCTGCTTTCCTTGAGCGTCAAGACGGTAAGCACCTACCGCGGACGCGTCCTGGAAAAGATGAGCCTTGAAAACAACGCCCAACTGATGAATTACGCGTTCAAGAAGGGCCTGGTTGGATACGACCGTTAGGTGCTTTTGTAAGGTTTTGTCCTACGCCATAATCCGTCGTCTTCCTACATACCCCTGCGAAACTCTACCTTAGAATGGCGTATCATGGAGGAAAACTATGCATTCCTTTGACAAGGCTACAACGTGGCGCAAGGCTTTAGCCTTGGCCTTTACAATTGTCCTGGCCGCCGCAGGCGGCTTGGGAGCCCAGACGGTGCTCAAAGTCGGCACCTCGACCGAGCCAGCTTCCCTCGATCCGCAATATTCCACCACTGGAGCCACCCAGCAGGCCTCACAGCAGATTTTTGAAACCATTGTGAGCCGGAGCCAGAATCTTCGAATGTCGCCGAGTCTGGCGCTTTCGTGGAAGGAAGTGGATCCTCTCACCTGGGAACTGAAGCTGCGCCAGGGGGTGAAATTCCATGACGGCAAGGACTTCGGTTCCGACGACGTGATTTTCAGCATAAAGCGTATCCCCCGGGTGCCGGACTCACCCTCAAGCTACAAGCGGAATGTGGCGGCCATCAAAGACGTAGTGGCGGTGGACAAGCACACAGTCCGCATCTTCTTGAAAACCCCGTCTCCCCAGCTTCCCATCGACTTAAGCTTCATCTACGTCCTGCCTTCGACCACGCCGGAGAATGCCACGATCGACGATTTCAACAAGGGCAAGTACGTGGTAGGAACCGGCCCCTTCAAGTTCGTGGAGTGGGTCAGGGGTGATCGCTTTGTGGTGGAGAGGAACCCCAACTATTGGGGACAGAAATCCTCATTCGACAGGGTGATATTCCGCCCCATCACCAACGACCCCTCCCGCGTCGCAGCCCTCCTGGCCGGCGATGTGGATGTGATCGACAATGTGTCCCCCGTGGATCAGGAGCGATTGCGCAAGGACAACAGGGTCAGCCTCATCTCCAAGCCCGGCGTGACCATGATGTACATCCACATGGATTCCAACCGGGACAAGTCTCCCTACGTGACGGGAAAAGACGGCAAGCCCCTGGATAAGAACCCCTTGAAGGACCCAAAGGTGAGAGAAGCCCTCTCCCTGGCGATCAACCGCGAAGCCTTGGTTTCTCGCATCCTCAACGGCGCCGCCGTGCCATCCGGCCAATTTGTGCCGGAAGGGATGGTCGGATACGCTCCCGACCTCCTTCCCGAACCGTATGATGTGGAAAAAGCCAAGAGGCTCCTTGCAGAAGCTGGGTATCCCAACGGATTCTCCATCACCCTCCATGCTCCCAATGACAGGTATCTCAATGACGAGCAGGTGGCCCAGACCGTGGGTCAGTTCTTCGCCCGGATTGGTCTTGATGTCAAGGTGCAGGCACTTCCCTACAGCGTTTTCATCACCGCCGCCACCAAGCTTGAGTATTCCATCTTCCTCATGGGATTCGGCAACACCACAGGCGACGCAGCCCGAGGCCTGACGGCCGTGCTGGCCACGTATGATGCTTCAGCCGGCCTTGGGGCCAACAACAGGGGACGCTACTCCAACCCCGATTTCGACAAATTAATCAAAGCCGCGGCGGTGGAAAACGACGAGGAAAAGCGTGATGCCTACCTGCAGGACGCCGCCCGCGTGGCGTTCAAGCAAGACCGAGCCATACTTCCCCTCTATTTCCAGACTATCACCTGGGCTGTCAGGAAGGGACTTTCCTATGAGCCCAGGATGGACGAGTATACTCTGGCCAACAAGGTGACCATCGTCAGATAACCCCCTCCTCCATAACCTCCTGCCTGGGTATCGGATCCCGGGTAGGGGGTTATCTTCAAATCGAATAAGGATTGTCGTACCATGACGGTTTTCATAATACGAAGATTGCTCCAGAGCGTAGTGCTTGTCTTGGTCATGTCCGTTCTGGTGTTTCTCGGCGTCTACGCCATCGGAAATCCCGCGGATACCCTCATAGCTCCCGATGCGACGGAAGCGGAACGCATTGCGATAGTTGAGCATTTCGGGTTGGACAAACCACTATACGCCCAATATGGGAAATTCTTGGCCAACGCGCTGAAGGGTGACATGGGGAACTCCTTCAAGTTCAACGAACCCGCTCTAAAGCTTATAACCGAGCGGATTCCCGCAACCTTGGAGTTGGCCTTCGCAGCTCTTTTCATCACCGTCCTCCTGGGCATCCCCTTGGGACTCTATGCCGGATTCAAACCCTCGGCCTTGCCTTCCAAGATCATCATGGGAGTCTCGGCCTTCGGCTTTTCTGTTCCGGTATTCTGGCTCGGCCTCATGATGGTGATGACATTCGCGGTAATCCTTGGCTGGCTTCCCGCTTCGGGAAGGGGCAAAACCGTAGACCTCTTCGGCATTCCCGTGAGTTTCCTGACCTGGGACGGCATCCAGCATATGATCCTACCCGCAATAAACCTATCTTTTTTTAAGCTTTCCCTCATCATCAGGCTGACCCGGGCCGGCACCCAGGAAGTCATCCGCAGCGACTACATCAAATACGCCAAGGCCAAGGGGCTTAAATCCTCCAGGATAATCCTGGTCCATGTGCTCAAAAACATCCTCATTCCTATCACGACTATTCTCGGCCTTGAGTTCGGCAGGACCATCGCCTTCGCAACCGTGACAGAGACGATCTTCGCTTGGCCGGGCATGGGTAAGCTAATCATAGATTCCATCTCGACATTGGACAGGCCTGTCATCGTGGCCTATCTGATGATGATCGTCATAATGTTCATCATGATCAATCTCATCGTCGACATCATCTATTCCCTCCTTGATCCGAGGGTAAGGCTGGAGGAGAGGGCATGAAAGGTATCAAGTTCAAGGACAAGCCCTTAGGCAAGGCCTTGGTGGAATACGGCGAAAGCCCCATGGCGGTCGTCGCCTTCTGCATAGTGGTGATCTTCATCCTGGCGGCGCTCTTCGCCAGCCAGCTGGCCCCCCAGGATCCCTACGATTTGGCGAGCCTGGAATTGATGGACGGCACCTTGGAGCCAATGTCGGAAAGTTTTTCCGGCTCCATCTATGTGCTTGGCACCGACGCCCAAGGCAGGGATATGTTGTCGGCTATTCTATACGGAATACGGATAAGCCTTTCCGTAGGCGTGGCCAGCACCCTCATCGCCTTCGCCCTGGGCACCTCCATGGGCTTGGTCGCAGCCTACAAGGGCGGGCGGTTCGAAACCCTCCTCATGCGGGTGGTTGACCTTCAGCTCAGCTTCCCCGCCCTCCTCATCGCCCTAGTTCTGCTGGTCATTCTCGGCCAGGGGGTGGATAAAATCGTCCTCGCCCTGGTGATCGTCAACTGGGCCTATTTCGCCCGCTCCGCCCGAGGTAGCGCCATGGCCGAGAGGAATAGGGAATACATGGAAGCCGCTCGTGCATTGCGGCTGGGGGAAGCGAGGATAATTTTCTGCCACCTCCTGCCCAACGTGCTTCCTTCGATCATAGTCATCGCCACGACTATGGTGGCCAGGGCTATCTCCACCGAGGCCACCTTGAGTTTCTTGGGAATCGGCCTCCCCATCACCGAACCCTCCCTGGGGCTCCTGATTTCCAACGGTTTCCGCTACCTGTTGTCCGGCAAATACTGGATTAGCTTCTATCCCGGTATAGCCTTGGTAATTATCATCGTCTCCCTCAACATGATGGGCGACCGGCTGAGGGATGTCCTCAATCCCCGGCTCAAGCGGTGAGGGAGCCCAATATGAACAAAGAACAGAAGGCTGTGGCGGCTGACACCCTTGAGGTGCGGGGTTTGAAAACGCACTTTTTCACTA
>VKGY01000145.1 GCA_008080685.1 Spirochaetota bacterium | reverse complement strand
AGTTTATATAATCCGAATATATTTTTATCGATACTGTTCTACTTATATAGACATACAAGGGGGTATCCTTAATGCCTGCAGCCACGATCGAGTTTTCGAAAGAGCTGATTGCCTTCATCGAAGAGTGGGGCAAGAAGCCCGGCGGACTCATCATGATGCTCCACAAGATCCAGCATGAGTTCAGCTTCATCCCCCGCCCCGCTGCGGAAAAGCTCTCGCGCATGGTAGGCCTCCCCTTGGCAAAGATCTATGGGGTCATCACCTTCTATCACTTCTTCAAGACCAGTAAACCGGGCAAGTACCGCCTGGCCATCTGCATGGGAACCGCGTGCTATCTCAAAGGTGCGCAGGATTTGGTTGAGGAATCCCGATCCATCCTGGGTATCTCTGGCGACGAAGTGACAGACGATGGGCTTTTCAGCATTGACGAAGTCCGATGCCTGGGCTGTTGCGGACTCGCTCCTGTCCTCATGGTGGGCGATGAGGTCTATGGCAAGGTTATCAAGGAACAGCTTCCGGACATCATCGCCAAATATCGCAACCTGTGAGTCACTATTCTATTGAGGATTTCATCGGATGGGGGTGAGGATTTCCGACGATGGTAAGGGCATGGATGAGGCGCTGCAAGCCCGAGTCCTGGACCCCTTTTTTTCAGAGGCGGGAAAGCATCCCGGCAGGAAGGTAGGTCTTGGGGTTCCCTTCCTCAAACAGGCTGTCGACCTCAACAGGGGAACCTTTTCCCTGGAATCTATCCCAGGGCGCGGAACGGTGGTTTCCTTCGCCTTCGACACGGCGCAGATCGATTGTCCACCCATGGGCGCGATGTGGGGCATTGTTTTTTCCCTACTCTGCCTTCCCGGCGCCCGGGAAATGGTAATCCAGCGAAGGCTGGAGAACGAGGCCGGTGAAATCCTGCGGGAATATGAAGTCCGAAGGACGGAACTGGAGCAAGCGATAGGGAGCCTGGAGGATGTGTCTTCCTTGGCCCTCTTGAAGGATTTCCTGCGGTCGCAGGAAGAAGCATGAACCGGAACGCAATGTCGGTAAACGAAGGAGTAGGCCTATGGCAAGGATGACCCTCGACGAACTCAGGGCACTTCGCGAGTCGAAACGCCAGGATTTGGCGCGACGTGATGTGGAGGGAAAGAACATCCAGATCATCGTCGGCATGGGAACCTGCGGAATAGCCGCGGGCGCGAAGCAGACCTTCGATGCCATCGCGGAATCTCTTCAGAAACACGGGCTGGAAGACAAGGTTGTGATTCGTCAGACTGGATGCATGGGACTCTGCTATGTGGAACCCACGGTCGAAGTGGTGGCTCCGGACATGCCCACGGTGATCTACGGCAAGATGACCCATGACATGGCCGAATCCCTAGTGGTGAAGCATCTTGTGGAGCATAGCCTCCTGGACAACCATATCCTCGACCGCCCTGCGGCCGACATCGTAAAGAAGTAGAGGGAGACCGCCATGGCGAAAAAAAACTTCATCCTTGTCTGCGGGGGAACCGGATGCGAATCCACCCGTGCGGACGAGATATATCGCACTCTGATAAAGGAAGCTGAACTCCAAGGCGTCAAGGACGACGTCCAAGTGGTCAAGACAGGATGTTTCGGCTTTTGCGAAAAAGGGCCGATCGTAAAGGTGCTTCCCCAGGAATCCTTCTATGTGGAAGTGAAGCCCCAGGACTCGGCGGAGATAATTTCGGAGCAGGTGATCAAGGGCAGGGAAGTTGTGCGTCTTTTGTACCGAAAGGACGAGAAAGCCGCAAGCAATATAAAACTCGAGGACATCCAGTTCTACCAAAAGCAATTCCGGATAGTCCTGCGCAACTGCGGCATCATCAACCCTGAAAACATCGAAGAATACATAGCCCGGGAGGGCTATACGGGCCTCGAAAAAGCCCTTTTCAAGATGAAGCCCGATGACGTCATCGAGGAGTTGAAGAAATCGGGACTCCGCGGACGAGGAGGGGCGGGCTTCCCCACCTGGATGAAATGGGATCTCACGCGCAAGCAGCCAGATCCGGTCAAATACGTAGTGTGCAACGCCGACGAAGGCGACCCCGGCGCCTACATGAACCGCTCGACCATAGAAGGCGATCCCCACTCGGTGATTGAAGCCATGGCAATCTGCGGTAAGATCATCGACGCTCGCCAAGGGTACGTCTACATCCGGGCTGAATACCCTCTGGCCATTGATCGCCTCAAGATTGCCATTGACCAAGCGAGGGATATGGGACTCTTGGGAAAGGACATCCTTGGCTCTGGATACGATTTCGACATCGAAATCCGCCTCGGAGCGGGAGCCTTTGTGTGCGGCGAGGAAACAGCACTGCTTCAGTCCCTGGAGGGCAAGCGCGGCATGCCTGTTCCCAAGCCCCCCTTCCCGGCTATCCAGGGTCTGTGGAAGAAGCCCACGGTCATCAACAACGTGGAAACCTTCGCCAATGTCTCGGCCATCATGGCCAAGGGAGCCGAATGGTTCGCCAAGGTTGGCACGGAAAAATCCAAGGGCACCAAGACCTTCGCCCTCACCGGCAAGATCAACAACTCGGGCCTTGTGGAAGTGCCCATGGGCACCACCTTGAGGGAGATCATCTTCGACATCGGCGGCGGAATAAAGAACGGCAAGAAGTTTAAGGGCGTCCAGACCGGTGGCCCCTCGGGGGGCATCATAACAGAGAGGAGTCTTGACGAGCCGATAACCTACGAGAGCCTCGCTGCCTTGGGTTCCATGATGGGCTCAGGCGGCATGATCGTCATGGATGAGGACGACTGCGTGGTGGATATCGCCAAGTTCTATATGGCCTTCTGCGTGGACGAGTCCTGCGGAAAGTGCGCACCCTGCCGGATTGGAACCAAACAGATGTACGACATACTGAACAAAATTTCCAAAGGCACAGCACTCGAAGAAGACTTGGATAAGCTGGAAAAGATAGGCAAGGCCATGACCAAGGCCTCACTCTGCCTGCTGGGAGGCTCCGCGGCAAATCCCACTCTTTCGACCCTGAAGCATTTCCGGGAGGAATACTTGGAGCATATCCGGGACCATAAGTGCAAGTCCGGAAAATGCAAGGAGCTGGTGGTCTACGAGATCGAACCCGCCAAGTGCATCGGCTGCGGACTCTGCGCCAGGCGCTGTCCCGTGCCCTGCATCGTCGGAGAAAAGAAACAGCCCCACGTGATCGACAAGGCGAAGTGCATCAAGTGCGGCGAGTGCTTCAAAGTCTGCAAATTCGGCGCAGTCATCAAGCGCTGAGGACGGGGAGAAAGAATTATGATCACATGCAAGGTAAACGGCATTGCGGTGCAAGTCGCCGAGGGCACCAGCGTCCTCGACGCCGCCAAGAAGGCGAACGTAAAGATACCCACCCTGTGTTACAACCCCGACCTGGCACCCTGGGCTGCCTGCGGCATCTGCGTCGTCAAGGTGGAAGGGAGCAATAAGCTCCTGAGATCCTGCTGCACGCCCGTGGTGGAAGACATGGGAATCGTCACCAACGATCCCGAACTCGTCCAGATCCGCAAGACAGTCATAGAGTTAATATTGTCGACTCATCCGGACGACTGCCTGTCCTGCCCAAGGAACCAGGATTGCGAACTTCAGACCCTGGCCCAGGAGTTTGGCATCAGAGAAAAACCCTTCGCCAAGCGGCTTTTGGAAATTCCCACCGACGACACCACCGGCTCCATAATCCTGAACCCTGAAAAGTGCGTCCGCTGCGGCCGTTGCGTCACGGTGTGCCAGCAGATGCAGAATGTCTGGGCCATCGAGTTCCTAGGCCGGGGCGAATCCACCCGGATAGCTCCCGCCGCGGACGTTAAGCTGGGCGAAAGCCCCTGCATCCGCTGCGGCCAGTGCTCCGCCCATTGCCCTGTGGGTGCGATCTATGAAAACGATCAGACGAACCTAGTGTGGGACGCCCTCATGAAGGACGGCGCCGAGGCCAAGACCTGCGTGGTGCAGATCGCCCCCGCGGTCCGTGTTGCCTTAGGCGAAGCCTTCGGACTCCCCCCCGGGACCAACCTGACTAAAAAGATCTACACCGCCTTGCGCCGCATGGGCTTCGACGCAATCTTCGACACCAACTTCGCCGCCGACCTCACCATCATGGAGGAGGGGACGGAGTTTGTGAAACGCTTCACCGAAGCGCTAAAGAACGGCATGGGCGAGGCCACCAAGACCAAGTCGATGCCCCTCATCACCTCCTGCTGCCCTGCCTGGGTGGATTACATGGAAAAGTATTATCCCGACATGATACCCAACTTTTCCACCGCTAAGAGCCCCCAACAGATGATGGGCACCATGATAAAGACCTACTGGGCGGAAAAGGCGGGTGTGAATCCCGCGAAGGTCTATTCAGTCTCCGTCATGCCCTGCACGGCCAAGAAATTCGAAACCCACAGGGACGAGTCCATGAGCGCTTCGGGGCATCAGGATGTTGACGCCTCCATAACCACCCGAGAACTGGCGCGCATGATCAAGCAAGCCGGCATAGACCTGGTCAACCTGCCAGACTCCGAGCCTGACAA
>VKGY01000144.1 GCA_008080685.1 Spirochaetota bacterium | reverse complement strand
CACGGGCCCGCTCCACAAGTACCTTGATCTCATCCGACATATCATTTCTCCTTTGCGGAAACGTGGGCGGCGAATTTTTCCGGCGTCAGGGTCCGATAGTAGCTGCCGCAGAGGTGCTTGGGATTGATCGCGTCCCTTACCTTGTACTGGTAGACCGTCACCAAAGGCTGGGCCAATTTGACGTACATGGCGTCGTGCTGCTCCTGGGTGAACCCAAAGCCGTCCTCACGCCGCAGGTCCTGGTTCCAATGGCCCATGTCCACACCAAGGCCCTTTTCCGTCATCCACCGCTGGGTGTCGTTGAAGAAATCCGCCGTACCCTTGATCGAGGCCTTGTCGTAGGCGTCGAAATTGACGAAGAACTCCCAGCCCGTGGGACCGCCGCCGCCGATGATGCAGACCGAGCCCATGTCCGAGTCGCCGCCCGTGGCTGCGATGTATGGAGTCTCGAGTTCCCACTTGCGCTTGAGGGCCGAGGCTTCCTCCATGACCTTTGTGCTCACAAAAAGGTTTCCGGAAAGGCCGAAGTTGCCTTCGTAGGCCCCGCACATCACATAGTTGAGATTCTTGTGGCCCAGGCGGATGAGGTAGAGGAGGACATAGTCCATCATCTCCTTGTCCATCATGAACTGGTTCTTCCAGCCGCCTGAAAGCTCAAGGACCTTGTCCAGTGCCGCTTCCTTGTACTCCATGTCCCGCGCCGAGACTCCGGCCAGGATGACCTGGATCTCAATCTTCATGTCCTCGTTGATTTTCTGGAGCTCAGGGTCGGCCAATAGCTCGGGCAGGTCGCCAAGCTGGCCGTCGGGGTTGGTGATGATCTTGAGCATGGCGGTCTTGAGGTTGCGGCCGAACATGTTGAACTGCCGGTGGCCCAGAAACAGGATATCGTTCTCATGGAGGAGGGCGACGCCCGTGGCGTAGTCGTTCCAAGTCTTGAAACAGAGGGTATAGGCCTTGAAATTGTCAGGAAGGTCGGCCTTGTAGGCGGGGATGGTTCCCCGGGTGGGAATGCCCGCAGGACCGGGCCAAGGATGGAGCCGGATGGCCATCTTGGTGCAGACGCCCAAGGAACCCGTGCTGCCCTGGAAACCGCGCAGGATGCCTCGGGTGCTGGGTCCGGGCCCTTCGCCGCAGAACCAGCCCGATCCGGCGCCTAGTGAGCCGGTGCGGAGCACTTCGCCGTTGGGCAGGACCCATTCGGCGCCCAGCATGTTTTCGCTGGCGCAGCCCATGGAGATCGAGGTGGGGCCGAAGCCCACCCAGCCGGCGGTGGAGGCGAGGGGGGAGGATGAGCAGCCGACGCCCGGGACGTTCAGGGTCAGTCCAACCTTCATGGCTTCGGCCTGAACCACCGCGCCTATGGCGTAGGGTTCCACCACGGCGAACATGTTCCTGTCGTCGATCTCGATGCTCCGCATGCGCCGCATGTCCAGCTGTATCGCGTAATCCGAATCGATGAAGCCCATGGCTGACCAGAAAGTCGAAGAAGCCTTGAACTTAATATTGTACTTGTTGCAGATCCGCACAATGTTCTGGACTTCCGCGGTGCTCGCGGGCAAGAGCACGGCCTGGGGCAGAGGGGTCTTGTGATCGTAGGGCCCGTAATGGGCCGAAGACTGCGAGGCTATGCAGCGATAGGTTTCGAGGACGCCCTTGTCCTGGGAGATATTCTTCGCCCCGACGATATTTTCGAGGGCCTGGTATATATCCTTTGAGAGTGCCATGTGCAACCTTCCTTACAGAGCCATTTCTACAAGCTCGACTAGGTCGAGCACGCGGATCGTCTTTCCGTTTTCGTCCTTGACATCCCGGAAGTTTGATTCGCACCAGGGGCATGCGGTGACAAGGGCCTCGGCGCCGGTCGAATTGGCCTCGGTGATCCGCTCCGAGGCGGTGGCAACCGAGAATTCCGGATAGGTTTCGTTGCAGAGCCCTCCGGCGCCGCAGCACCATGAGTATTCCCTGATCCTTTCCATTTCCGTCAGCCTTACACTCGGGATAGCCTCGATGAGGTTTCGGGGAGCGTCGTAGATGCCATAGGCTCCGTTGAAACGGGGCCGCTTGGGCTCCCAGGTATGGATCTGGTTGAAAATCTTCTTTTCCTTGCCTTCCCAGGCGACAAAGGGTTCTCCCAGCCTTCCCAGGTGGCAGGGGTCGTGGTAAGTAACCTGGAGATCTAGTTTCTTGGTGAAGGAAAGCGCACCCTCCTTCACCAGCCTCGCCATGTATTCGACCACATGGAGTACCTCGACCGAGAGTCCGACCTTGGGATATTGGCGCTTCAATGCGTGGTAGCAATCCGAGCAGGGCGTCACTATGGTTTTTACACCGGTCTTTTCGAAGGCCTTGATGTTGGAGAGGGCCGCGGAGTGGAAGTCAGCCTTGAATCCCGCCTGGAGGGCTCGGCCGGCGCAGCACATGTCGGCGTCTCCCATGTATCCCAGGTCGATGCCGGCGGTCTTGAGTATTTTCGCCGCCGAGCGGACATTCTTCCTCAAAGATTCGTCGTAGCTGTACTTGCATCCCGGGAAGAAGAGCACATCAGCCTTTTCCTTCCTCAGGTCCTTGAGGCCAAGGCCTTCGGACCAGGCGGTCCTGTCCTTCCATGCCTTACCTCGGACCATGGTCTTCTGGCTTTTCAAGGATTCCATGATCTGGGCTTCCGCGGGAGCCAGTTTGCCCTTTTCCACCACGTAGGCTTTCAACTCGATATTGTGGTCCAAGGGCTCCAGGTTGTACCGAGCCACCTTGCAGGTCACATCGCAGGACCCGCAGGAGGTGCAGGTGTGGATGATGTCCGTCGTGACAGGCGACAAATCCGCATCCCCAGTTAGAAGGGCGAGTCCCAGCTCAAATCGGCCCCGGGCCGAATAGGTGTTGAAGTTACCCCAGGAGATGGCGGGACAATTCTCGCCGAATCTCTGGCTCTTGACTTTGTCAAACGGAATCCACTTGCAGGACAAGCAATTGCTGCAGCGTTCTTCCATTGGCCTGAAATCTTTGAGTGCCATATCACTCCCCCTGTAGACCGAGTTTACCGGTATTCATGATGTTGTTCGGATCGAAGATGCCCTTCATCCGCTTTAGGATAGCAATGGACTGGGCATCCTTGTTGAGCTGAAGCCTTGACCAGGCGCCGTGGGGTCTCAAATAGTAGGCGCCCATGCCTGCGAACTTCTCGCTGGCCGCGGCGAAAAGCTTCTTCGCCCTGGCCGTTCCCTTGGCACATCCGCCGTCGTAGGACAGGATGAATTCGCAGTGGTAGGAGGTGCCCATGTTCTGGGGATTCACGTACACGCCCAGGTCTTCCAATGGATAGCTGGCTTCAAGGGCCATGGCCTGCATGGCGGAGACGAATTCCGGGACCCGATCCAGGGTGGTGGTGAAGAAGAGCTCGGCGAAGGCGCCCTTCTTTTTCCCCTTCCAGCTCTCGACGCCGCAGGGAGCGACTATTTTTTTGTAGACTGATTCGCCGGAGAGGCCGGAGAGGGCGGGAACGAATTTCAGGCCGAATTGCTGGGCTATGTCAGCGATGTCCAAGGCATGGGCCTCAGCCCGCTGCTCTGGCAGGATGCTCTGTCCTGAGATCCCTACCAAAGCTGCCCATGCGGGAAGGTTGGTTGCCTTCGCCGCGCAATCTTCCTTGTCCGAGGCCACAAGGCTGGCCAAGGCCGCCTTGTTCAGCACCACCAGCTCGTTGCCCAGGCGCAGGCGTATGACTCGATAGACGAAATCCACCAGGTCTTCCATTTTCCGAGCTGCAACAAATCCGAGCTTGTGGACAGGCGAGGCGGCTTCGCATTTGAGGGAAGCCCAGGTAACAATGCCCATGCTGCCTTGGGATCCGGTCAAAAGCCTATAGAAGTCGAGCATCATTGGTCCGGTGCCGGAAACCTGCCAGCGTTCGGTGGATTGCTGCTTGTCCAGATCCAAGGGACCTCCGCCCGCTTCGCCGGTGTACATCCGATTTCCGTCTCCCCAGACAACCTCGGTGCAACGCAGGGGATCGATAAAGTTCCACTGGTGGAGTGCGTTGAGCCTA
>VKGY01000143.1 GCA_008080685.1 Spirochaetota bacterium | reverse complement strand
AAGTCGGATCCGAATACCTTGCTCAGTGCATATTTGGCCGCATTGCTTGAGTAGCTGCCCTCAAGGCCCGTGCAACCGCCAAAGAGGTTTAAGAATCTTCGGCATAGCAGGCTTGTATTATGGAGTGCGCCTGTGGATCCCGCGCTGGAGAGATCCATGATGGATTGGGGTCCAGAGCAGTCCCTCACCTTAAGCAATCCATCCGTTGCTATTTCAACAGCCTCATCAAAGGGAATTTCTTGGAAGCGCCCCGATCCTCGCTCTCCTACCCTCAGGAGAGGCTTTTTGAGGGCGTAGGGTGAATAATGATAATCGCCAAGGGTGTACCCCTTGGCGCAGGGGAATATCCCCTTCCCCGCCGCGGGATTTGCTCGGAAGCCTACGACCCTTCCGCCTTCGACCTTCGCCAATAACGGGCAGGCGTCTCCTCCGCAATCCTTGCCGCAAAATACAGGGAATTCCTTCATCATGAAGGACACTCTATCATGGTCCAAAGGCTATTTCGACCACTTCCTCCATCCGGTGCACCGGGTGGAACTGAATACCCTTCCTGACGTGTTCCGGGATTTCCTCAAGATCTTTTTCATTGGCAGCCGGGATTATGATATCCCTAATTTTATTCCTCCGAGCAGCTACGGTTTTTTCTTTTAAGCCGCCAATAGGCAATACTTGCCCCGTGAGCGATAGCTCGCCAGTCATGGCAAGCCTGTCTTTAATTTTCTTTTTAATTACCAGGGACAGGAGGGCGGTCGCCATGGTGATGCCCGCCGAAGGACCATCCTTTGGGGTAGCTCCTTCGGGTATGTGGAGATGGATTTGCCTGCCTTCGAAGTAATCAGCCCCTATACCGAATTGCTGTGCCGCGATGCTTCTCACGTAGGTATAGGCTATGCTTGCGGATTCCTGCATGACCGAGCCCATCTGCCCGGTGATCTTGAATCCTTCCTTGCCTGGATTGGCAACCGCTTCGATAATGAGCGTATCTCCACCCATGCTGGTCCAAGCCAAGCCAACGGACATCCCCGGTCTGGATGCCTTTTTTATGTCGTCGTCTCTGAAGATCGGTTTTCCCAGGTATTTCTGGACAGCCCCTTTGTCCAGTTTCTCCCTAGCCTTTTTGATTCCCGAATCATCCATCACGATGGAAAGAGCGAGTTTTCGATGTATCTTGTCGAGCTGTTTTTCAAAATTTCTCACTCCGGCCTCTCGGGCGTAGGCCTCGGCGATGAAAGCCAGCGCATCCCTCGTGTAGCGGACAACATTTTTTTTGAGGCCGTTTTTCTCAAGGCTCTTGGGAATTAAATAATTTTTCGCAATCTCCAACTTTTCACTGTCTATATAGCCAGGAATCTGGATTATCTCCATTCGGTCGATGAGGGGTCGAGGTATGGAATCCAAGGTATTCGCGGTAGTGATGAAGAAAATATTGGATATGTCAAAGGGCAAATCCAAGTAATGGTCCCTGAAAGAAAAGTTTTGTTCCGGATCCAAGGCCTCCAGAAGCGCGCTAGACGGGTCTCCTTGGTATGAGGCGCCCATCTTGTCTATTTCGTCTATCATGAAGACTGGGCTTCTCGATTTGGTTATTTTCAAACCCTGGATTATCTTGCCCGGCAAGGCTCCAACATACGTTCTCCTATGCCCTTTTATCTCCGCCTCATCCCTCATCCCCCCTACGCTGAATCTGAAAAATTCTTTATTCATCGCCTTCGCAATGGATCTTCCCACGCTAGTCTTGCCGACTCCCGGGGGGCCAACCAGGCAGAGGATCGACCCTTTGGAATCCTTCTTGAGTTTTTTGACCGCCAGGTACTCGATTATCCTGTCTTTCACATCCCTGAGGCCATAGTGGTCGGCTTCCAGGGTTCCCCGGGCCTCGTGCATATCAAAATCGATGGCAAGTTCTGATCTCCAAGGCAGGGAGGACACCAGATCGAGCCAGTTCCGGGTGACAATATATTCGCTCGAAGATGGATCCATAAGGTTGAACTTTTCGAGCTCCTGTTCCACCTGTTCCTTAATCTCCCCATGGAATTCAAAGTCTTCGATTCTTGCCTTGAACTTCTGATACTCGGAGCTTTTCGCGTCTGCGGGTAATCCAAGTTCTTGCTTGATCGCCTTCAATTCTTCCTTGAGAAAGTATTCGCGTTGGCTTTTCTCTATTTTTTCATTGATCTCTGCTTGGACTTTTTTCTGGATCCTAAGCAGTTCCTGCTCTTTTTTAATATACATGAGCACTTTTTCCATGCGATATAGGCAGCAGCGACAATTATCGGGCTTTCCTTTGAAAGGAATTTTTTAATTTTAAAACGCTTGAGCGTGGAAATGAAAATATTTATTCCACCATCCGGAAGATTGATTCTTTTGACAATCTTGGCAACAGTTCCAACAGTAAATAGATTGTCCGCGTTCAAGGGCAAGTTTTCATCCACCGCTAACACCAACCCTACCATACCGTCCGAGGTGATCGCCTGCTCGACAATTTGAATGTCAGGTTGATTTGCTATCATTATGGGGGTAAAAATCCCTGGGAAGATTGGTCGTCCGATAAGGGTTATAACGGGCAGTTTCGTGGGGAGAATTTGATCTATAGGTATGATTTCATTCTCTGGCATATATTCTCCTAGGAATTTAATGGGTATTGGTGTTTATAAATGTACGTCTTTCGCTCTTGCAAGGCAAGCGTGGATCGATAGTGAAAGTAGAGTGTAAATTATATATATTTAATTATGCTATATCATTATAATAAGTTTTTCGTATTTGCTGTCTTTACCCCTCACCCACGTCGGTTCAGTTTTCTTAAATAAGCTAAGGCTGCCGTGTTACCCGATCTCAGCAGCTCTTGAGGACTGGCTCCATCAAGCGATGCCTTGAGGAACCCTGCGGCAAAAGCATCGCCTGCGCCGAGATCCAGAGGAAGGTCCAAAGGCTCCGTGCCTGTTTCCGTTGTAATGTGACGGCTGATAAGGCGAGCCCCCCTGGAACCAAGCTTTACAACAAGGGCGCAGTCTCCGGCGATTAACTTTTCGGCATGGTGGGGAAGAAGCTTAGAATACTCCTGTTCGTTGACAAATAGATATTCGCAATAGGAACATGCGAAATCTACCAATGCATCACCATAATTTTTGGCAATAAATACCGTCGAAGCATCTATGGACACTGGAATGTCCTTCGCCCTAGCCTTTTCCGCGATGCGCACTAGCCACGGCAATTCATCCACCAATAGACCGTCGATATGCAAAAGCCAACCAGATGTCAGAAAGCTGTCAAGAGCTTCAAATCCTCGGATAGCCCTTGCTGCGCCAGGGGAAACCACGACGAGGGGCGCAATCGGCATGATTGGGTTCGATCCCCGGTAAACCGAAATGAATACGCCGGTCGGCCGATCGCTGGTACCCCCTAATAATGGAATTCCTTGGAGGCGGAGCGAATCGCTGATTTCCTTCCCCCTGGAGTCGTTGCCCACGCAGGCGACGGCTACCGCGGAAAGTCCGATATCCTTGCAGGCCGCGGCGACATTGATCGCGCTGCCTCCAGGCCTCGAGACTAAGCCAGGTGGCTCGAGAATTCCACTCTGGGCAAGATTGCCAAGAAAAGCTTCTGCCTCTTCAGGGTTCACGTGGGATGGAGTTTTCCATGTTTCCCAAAGGCCCCAGCTGCTGGAATAAGATTTGCCTGTCATGTCCATGAGGGCATGGCCCAATGCAACCACGCCCTTGTTTGTAGTATCCACCTGTATTGACCCTTGGAAGCTTGATATGGTAATTTCTGCATCGCGTCAAGAGATGTGATCCAGATTTTTTTCGGGCGCTTGGCTCAGTTGGTCAGAGCGGCTGGTTTACACCCAGTAGGTCGGGGGTTCGAGCCCCTCAGCGCCCATTTCCATTCCCCCATTCGATTAGGAACAGGCACCTTGATCTAGAGAACCCCAAGGAGTTGGGAATATGGCCTTGGTTCCAGGTCGTGATCGGAAAGACCACATCTGGTTACTACGTCGAGAAGGAGGGATCTAATCTCCCGCAAGTCTAGATCACTTCCGTCCTCAAAAATGGTTTCCACTTCGAGGAAGTCTCCCAAGTCCTCCACATTGACCAATTCGGCAGTAATCCGCTCGCCTAGCTTCCACAGAGTACCCATCTTCCTTTTTCGGTAATGGAGTTTGGCAGACATTTTCTCCAAAAGTTGCCTGAAGGAGGCTCCATCAGACACACCGAATTCGACTTCCTTATTAACTTCCAAGCCTTCCTGGTAACTCTTTTCCTTGAAGGTCACTAAAACCTTACCTGGCTCCTGCCGAATCCTCACTCGGAAACTTCCGCCATAGAAACTCGAATCCTTTACCGCCAATGGAACGATCCAGTACTCGTCGTTTTTATCGATTGATCCATGGCAGGACATGAAGCCCGCCAGACTCCCGCGGATCGCAGCAGGATTGGCGACCCTCGCCTTCAGTTCTATCTGAATCATGGGACTGGTTGGCTCAGCCTTGGCCAGTAAACTCAAAAATCGAGGGATCGTAATCCTCCGGAACCTGGTAGCCCAACAGCTCCAAGCAAGTAGCCGCGAGGCTGGATATTCCAAGGCCTTCGCTCAAATTCTTTCGGTATTCTCCCTTGAAATCCGGATCGAACACCACACAAGGAACGGGATTGAGCGAATGGCTTGTTTTTATCTTCGGCTGCCCGTGGGAATCCAACAGAACTCCAGAGGTCTTTTTATCGTGCTCAAACATATCGTCGGAATTTCCATGATCGGCGCTGACTACCATGATGCCGCCCGATTTTTCAATCGCTTCCTTCAGGCGTCCCAACTGTAGGTCCATGGCTTCCATGGAGCAGACCACCGCTTGAAATACCCCCGTGTGGCCCACCATGTCGCCATTGGGGAAATTGAGCCGGATGAAGGCATATTTGTTGGATTCTATCCCCTCTATGACCTTGTCGGTTATCTCGGCGCATTTCATCCATGGGCGTTGTTCAAACGCAACCCTATCACTGGGTATTTCAATATAATCCTCGAGGATTTCAGAAAATTTTCCCGTCCTATTGCCGTTGAAGAAATATGTCACATGACCGAATTTCTGGGTTTCTGAAATAGCCAAAGACCGAAGGCCTGTCGCGGCAAGGTATTCTCCCATGGTTTTGTCTATCGCTGGAGGAGTGACGAGGAAGCGCCGGGGAACTTTAAGGTCGCCATCGTACTGCATCATCCCTGCGTAAAGTACATGTGGTCGTCTTCCTCGATTAAAATGGCTAAAATTTTCGTTTTCGAACGCGGCGGTTAACTCAAGGGCCCTATCCCCTCGAAAATTGAAAAATACGACGCTGTCGCTGTCTTCAATAGTTCCGATTGGACCGTTTTCATCGGCGATAACGAATTCGCCTAGATCCTGGTCAATAATGCTCGGATTTGTGGCCCTATATTCGAGGATTGCGGCTTCGGCGGAAGGCAACCTCGACGCACCATATCCCAGTTCGCGCCGTAGCGATCCATGGTTATAAATTGACGCCCCCCCCCGGAGGCAATCCTATAGTCAAAGCTTTGGGCTTCGAATTGCTGCAAAAAGGTTTCGAAAGGCTGGACATACTCCAATGCGCTTTGGGAACCCACGTCCCTCCCGTCAAGAAGGAGATGGAACCTTAGGCGGTTTACGCCCTCCGCAGCTGCCCTGATGGTCATTGCGCGCAAGTGGTCAATATGGGAATGTACATTTCCATCCGAGAAAAGACCAATAAAGTGGAGGCTCCTTTGGCTGGATTTGACGTTGTCAACTATTTCCTTCCATACTTCGCCCTGGAACATGGCGCCTGAGGAGATGGACGCGCTGACCAGCTTGGCTCCTTGGGAAAACACTCTACCGCAGCCAATGGCATTGTGCCCGACCTCTGAGTTTCCCATATCCTCGTCTGAAGGCAATCCCACAGCGGTTCCGTGGGCTTTAAGGCGTGTGGAGGGATTATTTGCCTCAAGCCAGCGGAAATTTCTCATATCCGCCGCCCTTACGGCATCTCCTTCTTGATATTTCCCATAACCAACACCGTCCATGATGACTAATAGCAGAGGACCATTCCTTCCCATCCAAAGAGGATTCCTAGATAAGGCTGGCAGCATCAACTTCTCCTTACTCATTCCCCAAAGTACTCAATTAAGGTGTCGATGGGTAGGTCGCTTAGGATTTCTCCATAGTGGAGGAAGGGGAGTCCNGTATCATCTCCCTGGTTGCTTGAATTGTCCCGCCTGTAGCGATGAGGTCATCGACAATGAGAAACCTGGATCCTGGCCTAATATCTTCAACGTGCATCTCCAAGGTGGAAGTTCCATACTCGAGCTTATATGATTTTTCAATAGTTTTGCCGGGCAACTTTCCCTTTTTTCGGACTAGCAAAAGGGGTATGCCAAGCTTGTGGCAAAAGGGTGCGGCGAATATGAAGCCTCTGGACTCAATTGCGGCGACGGCATCGAACGATTCGTTCTTATACAACTTCACCATGGAATCTATGCAATATGAGAATGCCGAAGGATTCGCTAATACCGAGGTAATGTCGTAAAAAAGTATCCCGGGTTTCGGGAAATTGGGAATCTTGCGTATCGCGTCATCAAGGTTGAAACCCTCGCCTTCTTCGATCAAACTTGCCATATCACCGCCTTGGGGATGAGTAATAAAGGCATTATTGGTTGCGGGATGAACTAATGTCAATGATATGGAATAGTAATGCTTAAAAGGCCGATTGCCGCGGCGATGCCGATGGCAACTCCTACCCGGATGAATTTCTCACCTGATGAAAGTGCGACGGAATATTGGTTTTTCAATGGCCAAGGTGCGTATTGGACATCAAAACCTTTGTCGATGAATCTGTACAAATCAAACACGAAGTCCGTATAAAAAACCGTAAAGGGCAGCGAGCCCGCCGCGACTATGAGGGTGGTGCCGATTGAATTTTCAAGGTTCTTCCCTTGCTTTGCCTTCGATTCAATGGCGATGCCTAGATCGTGTGCCCTCTCCTGGGAACTGATGCTCCGGCTCGTAAAAAGGAATATCAATGACAAGAGCACTGCAAGCCGTAGAAGCGATTTCATATCAGGCATTCCTCGCGCCGAATAGCGCCGTTCCTATCCGAATGATCGTCGACCCTTCTTCAACCGCAGTCTCAAAATCCATGCTCATCCCCATGGAGAGTTCCTTGAAACTTTCGATGGTGCATTCATTGGAGATTTTTCCAAATGCCCTTTTCAAAGATCTAAATGATTGTCGCCGCATCTGGATATCCTGGGTGAAAGGAGCCATGGTCATCAAGCCAACCAAGGGGAAGGACGCTGATAGCCATTTTGCGGATTCCCATTTTTCAAGATAGTATTCCACTCCTTTCAACAGATCCTCCACGGTTGGGAAACCGGACTTTGATTCCTCACCTGTATGGAGTTCCAAGAACAGCCGAAAAGGTTTCTCCCTTGGGGCGGCCCTATCCAAGATGGCGCATAGCATTCCCAAAGACCCAATGGACTGGATTCCGTCAAAACCTGCGAGAATTTTGTTAATTTTATTCTTCTGAAGATTGCCGACCATGTCGAGGTGTATCCCAGGCATTTCCTGCCTAAACGAGTCCTGATATTTGGAGAGCGCTTCCTGCACCCTATTTTCTCCAAAACTCCTGATTCCTGCCCGATACGCGCACCTGATTGCATCGACGTCTTGAAACTTGGTTACCCCGAGAAGAGTAATCGAGTTTGGATCCCTTCCGGATCTTTGTGCGGCTAAAAACACGCGCTCCTGGAGTTTCACATAATTTTCCGCAATTTGGTCGGTCATGGTGTTCATTTTAAATTAACTTATTCAACGATTATTGGCCAGTGGACTGCGGTAGCGTTACCCGAATAATCCGTAACGATTATTTCAAGGTTGTGCTGCCCTCTGATCAAGGATAGCTCTCCAACATTGATGGTTCCATTTTTTCCCGCCGCCTTGGAGCTCGGCGGGGCGAAGCCGAAAAATGAAAGACCCCGTTCGTTGACCGGAGCAGAGTCAAGTTTTTTCTCGAAAATCAAGGATCCGTTGAGGACAAGCCTAAAATAGTACAGCCCGGATACAGAATTTGTCCTTACGACATCTTCAACCTCAATTTCCAGGAAGTATCGGCCTTGAGGAAGCCGGCTACGGTTCCGCGAGGATTTTTGAAACCGATATGCCAAATCCTTTCCCTGGAGCACTACCTCCTCGATTTGAGGCGAGCCTCTATCCTCAAGATTAGGAGCAAAAAGGACAGGATTGAGCCACGCTTTCTTTTTCGGATCATAGATACGAAGGGAGTACTGGGGAGTTGCCGTCCCACCCCTGTGCTCTATTCTGCCGAACTATGCGGATGGGGGAGCAAATCGTCACCGGAGTAGACAGAGACTAGATCGTTTTCTTGCGAGACCGCGATCAATGCAGGCATCGAGGCCGCGATATCAGAAGAAGAGATGTTCCTATTTTGTATGAAAACAACTTTGCGGGTTCCGGGATGACGCAACGGACCTTCTGAGGTTTCAACGAGAATGGAGGTTTCCAAGTATGGGTTTTCCTTATTTGGATATTCTTTGTTCGCGATTTGCCCAAAGCGAACGATGACTCTTCTGAAATCCGGAAAGGAGATTTGACCAAACAATGACGAGAATGAAAATAATATTAGCCCCATTAGGACGAAATATTTATTTACCATTATTTAACTCCTCCCAAATCCACAAAAAACCTCTGAATTGCCGCGTCGCCAATGACATCTACTTCTGTACCCCGAACGTTAATCAATGATGCTCCGGCTGCGACGTTGAATGACGCGCGCAATACTCCGTTTATGATCAGCCCAAAATTAGTCGATCCGCCTGCATCATACAGCAGAGTGAATCCATCCTCACCGAGGGGGGAAATTAAGCTTCTTCTATCGCTCGAGGTTTCCAATTTCAAGGGTAAATGGCGAAATTCCTTCTCTTCGGCATCAAAATGGAAATACCCGTCGCCGGAATCGAAAAATCCCTGAGATCCATCCATGGAGAACGCGGATTCTCTCGGATACGGGCTTTCTTTTTCGATTAAAATGCTGGCCAAGACGCCCCAGCCGGATCCTCTTTCCTTGAAAATGCTTAGCCTTTGTGGTTCAAGGCCATGCAACATAGCGAGCATTGATCCGTCGGGGGAAAGGGCAATGCCGTAGACGCATGGATATTTGGCGCTGAGGCCTAACACCGAGGGTTCGATTATAAAAAGAGGCAGGCCATCTTTATCTAAAACAATGGCTTCTCCCGAAAGCGTGCCAAAGGCAGCCCTTTCTGCAACGGCGCTGGCTCCGGTTATTATTCTGCCAAATTCGTATCGCCAAAGTACTGCGCCTTCGTTTCCCAGTTTCGATATACCCATCTGATCGTTTCGCATCACAAATGGATTCCCGTCAATAGTAAGGGGGAATCCCTCTTCTCCTATGATCCGGTTCGCTTTTGTTTTTAGATCGAAGTAGCTGTATACCTTTGCCTTGCCAGTGCGGAATATCGCAAAATCATCCCCAAGGATGGCGCCAGAATCGCGACGCATCAACGCAATCAAGTCCCCTTTCGCCGAGTAATAACCTATAAAGTTTTTGCCCATGAAGGCACGACTATCGTGATCCCCAATATTGGAAGGGAGGCTGGCCTCGGGTTCGCCTAGGATTTTTATTTCTGGAAGCGGTTGGATCAATGTGTCCTTGCCGATCGGATCAGGAATCAGAAAGGTATAAATCACAGAAATAGCGCAGGCTATGAACGCTACAAGATGCCATTTTCCCCGTCTGTTATCCACAAGCTCTCCCGGCCGATCCTATGTACTGCAGAATCCAAATCGTATATAGTTAAACCAATATCTGTCAACCTAAGAAGGGATCCATGCAATCCAATCAGGAATTATTTCATATTGCCCTTGATGCAGCTTCGCAATCCTATTCACCGTACTCCCATTTTCGCGTTGGCGCTGCCCTCCTGTGTGATGACGGGACTGTTGTACTTGGAACCAATGTTGAAAACCGATCTTTTGGCTTGACTATATGTGCGGAGCGAAGCGCAATCGTTTCCGCCATAAGCTCAGGCAAGAAAAAATTCCATTCAATCGCAATTGCAACTCCCGATTCCAATTATCCGGTCAGTCCCTGCGGCGCATGCCGTCAAGTTCTTTCGGAGTTCCTCAGCCCTGAAACCGCTGTCATATTCGGGCCTAGGCTTGAAAATGCAGTTGCCACAACGATAGGGGCTCTCCTTCCCTTCGATGCCCTCCACGAGCTTGCCCGATCGGATAAGAAAGCTTAAGAGGAGTTCTCATCTAAAAGCCTCGCAGCATGGGCGAGAGATACTACTTCATGCTTTTGTCCAGATAACATTCTAGACACTTCCTCTGCCCTAGCCCCTCCAGAGAGCCTTTCCAAAACAGTAACGGTTCTTTCTCCCTGAACTATCTTATCTACCCTGAAATGAGTACCCGCCTTCACAGCAATGGAGGCTAAATGGGTTACGCAAAATACCTGCTTATGAAGGGCAATTTTCCTAAGATACTCGCCTACCGAAACGGCTACTTCCCCTCCTATGCCTGAATCTATTTCATCGAAGATCAGGGAATTCACATTATCCTTCGCAGATAAAATTGTTTTTATCGCAAGCGCAACGCGAGATAGCTCGCCCCCGGAAGCGATCTTTGAAAGTGGGCGAGGAGATTCACCTGGGTTGGGGGCAATAAGGATACTAATGGCATCCATGCCTCCTGGTTCAAGCAATAATTTGCCCTGCTCGGTAACTCTTCTTTCTATGGATATCGGCAGTTTTGCATAGGGCATTCCGAGGGTTGAGAGAATCGATTCGGCTTTAACTTGAAATGAGAGAGCAGCCTGGCGTCGCTTGATGGATAGCAATTCCGCTTTTTGCAGAGTAATCGCTTTAGTATTGGATATTTCCTTTTCCATCGTTTCCTTGTGCTTCTCCCAGGTATCAAAGGATTCAAGGAGCGACGCATCCCGCGAAGCCCTCGCTATGACATCATCCAAAGTAGGACCATATTTTTTCTTGAGCCTACGTAATTCAGCAAGCCTTGACTCAATATCCTGAAGCCTGGAAGGTTCAAAACGCAATTTTTCCCTGTATTCTCCAAGACTCTGGACAATATCATCGATTTCAAGGAAAGCGCTCTCGGCGCGCTCCAGAATTTCAAGTAGGCTCGAATCAATTTCCTGGGCGATCCTGATTTCAGCATGCGCTTTTTTCAACAATCCAAGAGCGCCGAGGCCATCCTGACTGGAATTTGATGGATGTAAGGCGTTGAGGGCGTTTTTCACCGATTCGAAAAGCTTTTCATGCTGGGATAAGATTTTTTCTTCCCTGACAAGGACCTCGTCCTCTCCAGCCAGCGGCTTTGCAGCCTTGATTTCCCGAAGTGTAAATTGGAGATAGTCCCTCTGGTTTTGTTTTTCCTCTGCCTCCTTGGCCTGCTTTCTATACTCTCTAACCAAGGAAGTCCAACGAACGTAATAATCCTGATAACTCTCCCTTTCTGGGATAAGGTCGGCGAAGGCATCAATGATCTCTTGATGATGTGCCTCGTCTAACAGGCTCTGGTGCTCATGCTGGCCATGGATATCTACCACCGCGGAGGTGAAGGAGGCAAGGTCAGCCCTGGTCACCGATACATTTTGCAGGTACGCATACGAACGACCGTTGCTGCGGATTCCCCGGCGCAACGCAACCCTACCGTCTTCATCCTTTATTTCATGTTTTTGCAGCCAGAGTCGTGCAGGTCCATTGTTGTCTATCCGCAGAATTCCTGAAACAACACATTCATCAGCGCCTTCCCGAATGCTGCTTACGTCCGCCTTGGCACCAAGCAGAAATCCTATAGCGCCGACAGCGAGGGATTTGCCAGCCCCAGTCTCGCCGGTAAATATTGTCAAGCCAGAGGAAAACTCAAGATCAGCCGATTCTATGAGAGCGAAATCCCGGACCAATAAACGCTCAAGCATGGCCATCCCCAGACCATCCCAATTTAGTCCTCAATGCTTGGAAAAACATGTTTTCGGGAGGAACAACTAACATCGCGTCTTTTTCCGACCTCTTGAATCTTACGACATCTCCTTGCTGGAGCGTCAAGGTCTCTTGCCCATCCACTGTCAGCATTGCGCCGGATCTTCGCGTCTCATCGATCGCGACATCTACACGGTAAAATCCAAAACAATCGTCGTTCACGTTGAGACAAAGTCGTATCATCTTCGAAATCCCCTGTGATGAGACAACCCCATCATTCAAGGCGACGAATCTGCCTAAAATCTCCTGATTCCGTTCCGCCTGGATGTCGAGCATAATCCTTGCCGAAGGCAACAATTCCCCTTCTAACCAAGCCTCAAAGGCGGACCTCCAGGAGTTGGTTTTGTTCGCGGCGATAAAACCCAAGGTGCCAAGGTTGATTGGAAGCACTGGTATTCCAAGCGCCGCCGCTTGCCTGGCCACATACAAAAGCGTGCCGTCACCGCCAAGACTGACGATAAGCCGATACCCTTCGTATCCCACACCGGATCGAGGATTTCCCTCAAATGAGAAAGTGGAGGCTTCCCAGCCTTGGCAACGGAAAAACCGTTCCACTTCCAGGGCCATCGCCCCAGCATTTGTCTTGTGAAGATTGGCGATTATCAGTACACGGTTCGCCGAATTTACGGAGCGTTCCATCAATAAACTCCTCAAGGAAGGGTGGCTATCACCTTTTTTATCAATCCAACATCTTTTGAAGAGATTTTTTCATGAAGAGGAAACTGAATGCATCGCCGGGACAAGGAGTGGGCGCCTTTACAATCGGACTCCGGGAAGTCATATTCTTCATTTTCTCCGGAAACTATCGAACCCTCAAATGCGGGGGCGATTTCCACACCATTTTTTTTCGCATGGATGATAGCGTCCTTCATGCTCGATTTGGCGGGTATTGGCGGTTTCCAGCCTGAAGGCATCCTCTATGGTGCTTCGCCTTTCCAAGATATCAGAAAAATCGCGGAGTTTTGCCAGCCCGAGAGCGGCATTGTAATCTGTCATGGCAATTTCCAACGGCAGACTTTCAGATATATTGCGAACGATTGGCGCAAGTTTTTTGCCTGAAGCGTAGAGCAATGCTCCACCTCCCGCAGGAATGAGCGCCCCTTGTTCCATGGCATATATGCAGAGGTTGCCGAAGGATCCAGCCTTTACCCCCCCCCTTTGGGCGCCTAGGGCTTGGGAAACATCCTCAATGCAAGGTATTCCAAGGGAGTCAGTATGCTGCCGAGTTGGGAGAATGCCAAAGGGAGCGAAAAGCACGATCGCATTATAGGTTTTAAAATCCTCTCCGAAAAGGATTTCGCCTGTGTTGGCGTTGTGGTCGTAAAAAATCGCTTTGTGGCCTAAAGCTTCAATGGCGAGCCTTTGATACATAGGCGCCAAGGCGCTCAGGCCGATTATCGCGGGCATTGAGAGGCCCAACTGGGTTACGGCCAGCTGAAGCGCAAGGTAAGGGCTTCTGAGCGCTATGGCAGCATCATATTCAAATATTTCCCTGCCGTTTTTAATTAGTTTTTCCGTAAAATCGCCAGGACCGATTAAATCGGTAACCAAGCAGCTGAGCACGGTATCCATGTCTTTTCTGGTAATAAAGGAGCTATGAAGGGCTATCATCGGTGGGATTGTATCATCTCGCATTCATTATGTACACGGAGATTTAGTTTCCATTTGACGCTATTGGCGATAAGAAAAAAAAGCCTGGCGACGACCTACTCTCCCACCACAAGGGCAGTACCATCGGCGT
>VKGY01000142.1 GCA_008080685.1 Spirochaetota bacterium | reverse complement strand
ACATGAAAACCCGCTTCGAAGGCGACAGGGCGATAGTGATATTTCAGAGGGGAGAACGGCTGGCCCAGGATATCAGGATCCTCATGGGAATGCCTGAGATGAAGGGCGCCGCCACGGTGGCGACCGCCCTCGGCCTTGTAAAAGACATCGACCTGAGCTACGGCATGTACGATGGCGAAAAAGTCTGGTACGAAAAAAAGCTCCTACCCGGCCCCCTGGAACTGCTCGGCATCTCCGGCATTCTCACAAAATCGAAGGAATGGCCCTTTCACCTGCACGCCACCTTCGGCGACAAAGACCTCGCGACCTTCGGAGGCCATCTTTTCGATGCGGAGATCGTCACCTTCATAGAAATGACCCTGCTGTTGCACGAACGGCCCCTGGACCGCCGCACCGTGGACGGCCTGCCGGAACTCGCCTTCTTATAAGGTATCAACGCAATTTAGGAGAATCTATGAACCTTTCAACCTGGAATGGAGACATGGGCGGATTCGACTATCTCGCCCTCATGGTGGTGGACATCGACGGCAAATTGAGGGAAGTCAGCCTTCCCGCCTCCTATACAAGCGAAAAGGTGCTGAAGAACGGCATCGGCTTCGATGCCTCGAACTTCGGCTACGCCAAGGTCAAGGATTCCGACATGGTCGCCGTTCCGGACCTTGCCACGGCCTTCCTTGAGGAAAGGGACGGCTTCAGGATCCTCCACGCATTCTGCGACGTGAGGACGACGGGAAGAGGCGCCGAAGGATCCGCCTTCGCCCACTACCCCCGGACTGTGGCGGCCTCGGCCTTAGCGGCCTTGCGCGGCAGGGGATACGCCGACGACGCCCGCCTTTTGGTGGAGCTCGAGTTCTACGCCTTCGACGACGTGCGTTACTCCACCACGGTGAACCATTCCTATTATTACGTGGAGAACTCCGAAGGCATTGGCGACGAGTCGGGTGACAAGCCCCGACCGGGACTTTCCAAGGCCTACCACCTGGCGAGCCCGGGGGACAAATACCTGCTCTTGCGGAACCGGGCGGTGCGTTCCATGGCCGCCGTGGGGATCCCAGTCAAATACCACCACCACGAGGTGGCTTCGTCCCAGCTTGAGATCGAGCTGGATTTCATATCCCTGGCGAAGGCGGGGGACTTGGTGACCCTGGCCCAGTGGGTCCTGCGCAACGAGGCGGCTGAGCTTGGGCTGCACGTGACCTTCATGCCCAAGCCCATGTACAAGGTGGCGGGAAGCGGCATGCACGTCCACCAATTTCTCACCAAGGATGGGCGCTCGATTTTCTCAGGCGAAGGCTTGCACAACCTCTCTCCCCTCGCCCTTTCGTATACGGCGGGGATCCTGGAGCATGCAGTCTCGGGCTCCCTCCTTGCCTTCTCGAATCCCTCCACCAATTCCTACCGCCGCCTGGTCCCCGGCTTCGAGGCTCCCGTGGGGGCGAGCTTCGCAAAGGGTTCGCGGGCGGCGGCGATCAGGATCCCGGGTTATCTTGGGAAGGGCGAGGCTCGCATCGAGTTCAGGACGGGTGACGCTACGGCCAACCCCTACTATTTCTTCTCCGCCATGGTCTTGGCGGGAATGGACGGGATAGCCAGGAACCTCGATCCCGTGGCCTTGGGCTTTTCGCCCGGCGAGGGGGAGAAGGAACAGACGCTTCCCACGGGGCTCTACCACGCCCTGGCGGGCTTGAGCAAGGATTCGGCCTATTTGGGCGCGGCCTTCCCTCCGGAACTCCTTCGCGCATGGATCGCCAGGAAGGAAGCCGAGGCAGAGTACGTCTACAACGCCCCCGTGCCCCAGGAGTATGAACTGTACTTCTAAGAGAGAAATTAGACAGGATTTACAAGATTTGGACAGGATTTACATGCAGAAGCTGTCGGTTTTGTTGTCATCAATGTTTTAAGACAAGGATTTCGCGGTTGCCCAATACATATCCGGTCTCCTGGATGATATATCGAGTGATGAATTAAGCGTAATAAATTGTGATCCAACACAGCATGGCGAGGCTGGTCCGTGAGCTTCAGGTACTCACCGGTCTGATCCAGGAAAAGTTCGCGGCCAGGCTCGGCGTGACCTTTCCCAAGATAAACCGCAGTTAGAACAATCGGGTCAAGCCATAGCCGCTGGCGCGACCAAGTGGTTCATGCATTGCCATGGCCTGGGTTCGGGAATCAAACGGGCGTTGGAGAAGTGGTCTGCCATCGAATTCGTCGACGACCACGACGGTTGCCTGTTCAAAGCCACGATTCATCGAAAACCAGTGGAAGAGCTTGATTTAGTGGATAAAGGTGCGTTAAAGGTGCAAGAAAAGACGGGAGATGCACCAATAAAAGCATCTATATCTGCGCTTCAGGTGCACTTACTGGGTTTTATCCGATCACCGCCGAGTATTTGGAACAGGAGCTTGGCTGGCAGTCCGTGTACGCCTACAACAACTAGGATTTTAGGCCAGACAGCCTGCCGAGTGGCGAGCATCTCGCACAGCTTCTTGGCCCAACATAGGGCACACAATTTTTCGCTGATCCAGAAATTTAACCAGTCATTTGTCGAAGGCGCCAATGCCTTCCGGGTCTACTTCGACCGATTGCGCAGGGAGTTCGAGCGCAGATCAGCCAAACGCACCACCGTACAGAATCTGAAGACCGCCATCGAACTACGCCTGCAGCGTCTGCTCCAGCAGAATCCATAAGGAAATGGACGATGAGGAAAGCCTCGCCATATTCGATTTGCTGAGAAAGCCAAACCTAGCGTCTGGTGACATCAAACGCATCAAGGCGGTCGCCGTTGACCTTCTGAAAACTCTCAAGGCGGAAAAACTGCGAATCAACCACTGGCGAGATAAGGAATCCACCAGGGACGCAGTGCGGCTGACGATTCAGGATTATCTCTGGAGTGAGCAAACCGGGTTGCCGGCAACCTATTCAGAAGAGGAAGTGAGGGACAAGACACAGGCGATTTTTGTACATGTGTTCCGGGCGTATCCAACGGTGCCATCACCCTTCTACCAAAACTTGGCATCGTAGGAAGCCACTTGTATGGGGTTTCTCCCTAAATTCCTGTTTATCCTGCGCATCCAGTCATCTTGTCTTGTTCCTTCCCCGTGGCGGCCAAGGTCACTCGATGCGCGTGAAAGCGGGCCGCGGCGCAGGCTTGCCGCGCACTGAGATGCTCAGCCGCATCAAAGCCCTGTCAGTCGCGGGATTGTAAGGACCTGCGCCTGCATAGTCGTGCCAGCGGGCCAGGAACTCATCCTTCGGCATCCATCCCCGGGTACCCAAAAGCGAGGGATCCTCGAAATAGATATTCCGATAGTCCATTCCGATGACGATCACCCAGTGGCCGTCCTCCCAGTTTGCGCCCCAATCGACAGCGGGATAGGGATCGAGCCACGCCTGGATAGCCACCATGGTCGGAATCCCGTCCCGGAGGTTCGCGCTGAGATCCTCGAAGCTGGTGTCGACCTTCAGGATCGCTTCCAGTCCATACGAGACGAAGCCCGCGACGATCTGTTGGGGCGAAGTCCCTGATTCCTCGGTGGTGCCGAAACGTTCCGCGAGGCTGTCCTCCCGCGCCTCGATCCCGTAGTAGCCCAGGATGGCGAGGGCACTGGCGACGCCGCATGTGTAGGGCGTCGACTGCCTGACATCGGGGATGTCGAGCATGGTCCGCGGAGCCGGCGCTGTCGCGCAACCGGAAAGGAAAAGCATCGATGCGAACAGGAACGATACATTGGTGCCTCGGGTTTTTTTATTCATGATTCCTCCCAATAATGCCAGCCTTTGCATCGTGTCTATCCTCGCCTGTCCCCTCGCCGCCTAAGGAATCGCGCCGCATCAAAGGACCCCTCCTTCCCCGCCAAAAGCCGCTTGATATTCCCTCGGTGGGCGAACGCCACCGTCAGAAACAGAAATACCGAGCCGGCGAAGAGCCAGGACATTCTAGCCCATCCAAGGGCAATGCCGATGCCCAATGAAACAGGAAAGACAAACGCAGCGAGCAAAGAGGACAGGGAAACTATCCCCGTGAGGCCGAGGCAAAGTCCAAAGACC
>VKGY01000141.1 GCA_008080685.1 Spirochaetota bacterium | reverse complement strand
TGCTTATACTTCAAGCTAGCCTTTATTATTGGTAACTCCAAAAAAAGGGGATCGCGTTCACTCCCAAGCCGGCATAGACCCGGCTGGAGCGCGGGATGCCACTATTACAGCCCACCCTGAGACAGCCGCGGATCTGGGGGTTAAAGCAGGGGAAAAAGTTCGCCTTACTTCCCCGCACGGAACCGGCTGTGCGATTCTAGAGGTTTCTTCAACAATCCATCCTGAAGCGGTTTCAATTTTTGAAGGCTCTTGGTTTGATCCAAATGATCTTGGAGGATCGGCGAATCTGTTCACATCCTCCCTAGGAACACGAGAAAGCGCCTCATGCGTCATGCATGGCATCCCTGTCCGGATGGAGAAGAACTAAGAATTTTGTGCTTCTCTTCCTCGCCACCGTTCGTCAATAATTTCCATGCCATAGGTTGTTGACAGAAGTTCTTTGAGCCCCTCATGCAACTTCAAGGCGGTGTCACGCAAGAGTGGAGGAATTTGGGTTGAATATTTGACCGCTCCGCTAGTAAGGAGGGTGTCGACAAGCAATTTCGCGGCGATAAAGCGCTTTTCCTTCGAGATGACGAAAGCAAGGAATGAAGGAAGGATTTCAGTTATCTCCCAAGTTATTTGTTCTGCCTGGGAATACTTTCCGCTTGACCTGTCCTGGTCCGAAACCCGCAAGGGAAGATTTTTCGCGATCGAATCTATGCGTGGCAACAAGTAGTCGAGGTCGAAAATTCCCGATGCGCAGTTGAATAGAATCGTCGAGCCTTGATGCTCGAGTTCTCGCACATCTTCGATGCTTATGGCAGGGCCGATGTCCACCACTGTCAATTTCTCCTGGGAGGTTCGAACTAAGACGCCGCCTTTGACATCCATGGGGCTGCGGGGAGCGAATTCGAAGGCGGCGGGTTGGCCTGAAAGGGCGAACAAGGCGAGTTCCCTAGGCTCAGGGACATAGCCGATATTGTCCACGTTGCCTAAGAAGGCGAAGCGAACGCCCTTCTTCCGAAGTTGTCTGAAGGTGTCTGCGAGGACCCTGAAACACTGCCCATGGCCTCCTGGCAGGGCGATGCAATGGCTGGGCATTCCATTGGCCCTGCTGAATACCGCTTTGGGATATCCTTCTGCTGAATGCGTGTAGGCGCATATCAAGGGTTGCGACGCCCCCGCCCAGGAAGAAGAGGGGAGTCTCGCCAGTTTTCCCAATTCCGATAGATAGGGCCCTTGCATAGCTCGGGCGTAAAAATCCGCAAGCGGCCTCTCCGTCGCAGGGCTTGTCATTTGGTAAAGCGGCAGTGGATTCAAGTCCGATGCATCCAGGAATCCCAGGTCTCTTGATTTGCCGAGCAAAAGCAACCTGGCTCGCATTTTCAATTCAAGGAAACTAGCCCCGGGCGAACCGTCAGGGTTGAGATAGGCCGGAGCAGTTCCCTTTGGCCGCTCGAAGCATTGGGGCGCCAATGCTTCGAAGCCGCTGCGTAAAAGCTCCCATACTTCCTGGCCGAAGACTGAGTTCTTTTTGGGATCCCCATAACTTGTAGCCGAGCCGCCGTTAAGCACCCCGTAGGCGCATCGCGGCATAAGGGCAAATCCCAGGCTTTCAAGGCCTTTCATGGTGAGGACTACTTGATCTTTCTCCATCCTCCAAACATCCAAGAAGCGCTTCGGGTCGAGTCCGAGGGATTCCACCCTAGCTTTGAATGCATTCGCTTCGTATCTGAATTCTCGGACCGCCGCCGCGCCTACTTCCCTAAGGTCGACCAATATTTCCAGGGAGAGCGCGATATCGACGCCCTTGCTTTTCATGTCCTTTAGAAGCGCGGGTGCGAGATTCTTAGGATTCATTCCAAGCCTCCTTTCTGGACAGCGGCATTGGCGGCGCCCAAAAGGGAGATAGAATAATCCCTGACCAAGAGGACCGGCGTACTACAGAGAAAATCCCTAATATGAGGCGCGTAATTCCTTTCAAAAATTTTCATGAAGCGATTGTTCTCAAGAAGCAGATCCTGGTTTTTTGAAGAGATTCCGCCTGCGAGATAAATCCCAGCAACAGGCAAGAATATGCTCGCCAAGGAAGATACTTTCCTGGCGTAGAATTGAGTGAAAATTTCCATTGCTAAGGAACAACGTGGTAGCCTTTTGGCATTGGCGGCAACGGCTGCAGGGAGGGCTTCTTTATCCAGACCAAGGATAGACTCTTCCATTGGTTCCGGGTTAGGCGACGGAAGTCCAGTGGCGTTTTCATAAGGCGAAGCTTTATCTGGGTTGAAGCAAGAAGAGCAGAGGAAGGTAAAAATATTCTCGATTCCCTGGCCTGATACAAAAAGTTCAATGCCCGGGTCGTAGCCGCATGCTTGCCGAGTCCATTCAATCAAATCCGATGACAAGGCATCGTAGGATGAAGCCTCCGAGTGTCCACCCTCAGAGGGGTATGCGTGGCAGCTTCCGTCGGGTTTCCGATCGATAAAACCAACGCCCAAGCCTGTTCCTGCACCAACCACCAGAGCCATCCCTGGAATCGGGTTTGGCATATGGCCATCCGTATGTGGGAGTCTCAGTATCTTTTGGGGATCATTTTCATCAAGCAACATAACCGCGTAGGAGATGGCTGTAAAATCATTGATCAGCGTGGTGGGAAATCCAAAACGGTCCTGGATATCCCTGGCTGAGATAGACCAAGCGGCATTGGTGAGGCTGATTGAACCGTTCTCAACCGGCCCTGCGCCAGAAATGCAGCAGCAATCTATATTTTCTAGGCCTTTGGAATTTTTAGCCACGTCGAGGAAGCGTTCGATAGGCGCGATCAAGGAGATTTGCTCCTTCGTGGCGAATCTCTGAGAAAAAAGTACTTTAAAACTGCCCGAATCGTAGCGAACCAAGGCTAGGTTGGTATTTGTGCCGCCTATGTCGCCGGCCAGGATCAAAGGCGCAGATGATTTCCTAATCATGGAAGCATTGTAACGATGGCGGAAAGGTCTGGAAAGTACTGAGATCATTGGAATACAAAACGCGCTATATCGCTGTTTATCATAAACATTCTCGCCGCGGCATCGTAGATTTCAAGATGCAGATGTTCCCCATGCCCTGGTTTTCTAGCGTTAGTGCCAGTATTTCCCCCAAAGCCTAATGGTTGCCCCTTGGAAACGATGTCGCCCTTTGCAACCGAAGCATCGTGAAGATGGAAATATAAAAAGAATTTCCTTTCCTCCGGAGAATAGACAATGACTCCGTTTCCAGCTTTGGGTGTAATTCCCCCGGATCTGTAGGTCTCCAAGGTTGCTCCGCCCTTCCATGTCGAGTCAGCGGCGATTACCAAGCCATCGGAAAGGGATAAAATCTCTGGGCCTTTTTCAAGACCGCTGCGGGAATTGATTACTACGTCTTTAAGGAAAATATCCAAGGCGAATGTGTGGGAATAATCATATTGGCGTTCGTTGGGCTTGGAGGAGTGCCCGGGAAGGGTGACTCCGCCGGCGTACCCATCGAAAACCTTTCGCTTATGTGAAAGCCCTCTAAACAGGCCGTTAAAAAGAGATTCGTACTTTGGCAAAAGAGGTTTAAGCTCCCGTCAAGATCCCTGTCCCGGGCTATCATGGCCATTATTTCAGAGGAGGACGGCAAGATGGATGCGGCGAGTTTTTCCGGATCCTTGCGTTCTTTCTCGGCTGCTTCTACCCAGCGTTCAGCAAGAAGGCCAATGTCTGGAGAGGATAACTCTCCAATCACCCCACGGGAGAGAAAGATTCGAATAGCTCTCGTCGAGAGCGCAGAATTGAGGATATCGGCAATTTCCCCAGGGAAAGCTGAATCTTGGTTTTTTTCGGGAGTCAAGCAAATTATGGCGCAGCCTATTCCAAGGATAAAAACCAAGGCAGGCGCGATTATCGTAAGGAGGTTTCTTTTTACGAATCCATTGAGGGAAGTCACTTACGGACACGCTCCAGAAAGAATGCGGGCGCAATGGGCGAAGAGGTGCATGCAGGTTCTTGCATCGTCCAAGGCCCTGTGGGATTTTCCAGCCTCTATGCCAAGGGCGAAGGCCAATCTACCTAAGGAATGGGAAATCTGCCCGGGCAATGCGATGCGCGTCAGCGCGAGAGTGTCCACGATTTCTCCGTTCCAAGTTCCTCCATTGCCGCGCTTCAATTCTTGGCGCAGAAATCCTAGGTCGAACATGGCGTTGTGGGCTACCAATACCTTTCCCCTGGTCATGGATAAAATGTGCGGCGCGAGGTAAGTGAAGTCAGGAGAGTTGGATACTTCGAGATCATAGATGCCATGGATCGCCGATGCGGAAGCTGGAATCGACACCCCTGGATTCACCAAGGCATTCCAGCCTTCCTCAATTACCAATGCCCCTTCTTCGTCGAAAGAAAAAGGAAGGATTCCGATCTCAATTATTTTATCCTTTAAAGGTTCAAGCCCAGTGGTTTCAACGTCGAGGGCGAAATAGCTTCGGCGATCCCAATCATAAGGCAACGGACATCCGGGCAGGCTGCCTTTCGGGGGAGGCAGGGGTTGGACTCCCGGAGGAAGAGTCCAGCCCCCGAGGTCCCGTCTTGGGGCATCCCGCAAGGATCGCGGCTATCTTATCCGCAGACTCCTGTTTGGCTCCGGCCAGTCCATAGGAGGATGTTTGGGTTTTGGAGAGAATATAGAACTTGATCTTCGGTTCTGTACCGGATGGACGGACTGTTACAAGTGTCCCGTCCTCAAGACGCCACTGCAGAACGTCCGAAACCGGAAAATCCAAGCACCCATGCTGGGATTTTCCTATCGTCCATTCCCTTAGGGTGGAAAAATCTCGGATTGAAACGACAGGGATTCCGCCTAGGGCCGTTGGTTGGGATTTTCTGTAGGTTTCCATGATTCCCGACATTATGCCCATGCCCGAAGGACCTTCAAAGTACTTGCTTATCCCCTTTTCGTCGTAAAAGCCGAATTCCAAATACAATTCTTCCAACCTATCAAGGAGGCTTTTGCCTTTGGATCTCCAATAAAGCGCCATTTCGGCCGTGAGGGCGGCGGCGGAAATTCCGTCCTTGTCGCGGACTTCCGTCTCTATGAGATGCCCATAGCTTTCCTCGGTTGCGTAGATGAAATCTTTCCCTTCCAATTCGAGCTTTCGCATGAGGTCTGCGATCCACTTGAATCCGGTAAGGCACTCCCTGCATTCAACACGGTATTTTGAAGCGATGGCCGCTTGGAAATCTGTGGTTACTATCGATTTGATAAACACCGGTTTTTGCGGCATCGTCTTGAGTTCTGTGTGGGAAAGAAGGAGGTAGTCCAAGTGCAAGGCGCCGAGCTGATTCCCCGTCACCAGCGTAAAATCCCCGCTTTTATCGGGTACGGCTATGCCAAGGCGATCCGCGTCGGGATCTGTCGCCATAACCACATCGGCGGCGACCTTTTGCCCAAGGGCGATAGCCATTTTTAGCGCGGCTGGTTCCTCTGGGTTTGGAAAGGAAACCGTAGGGAATTCGCCGTTTGGTTCCCTCTGCTCAGGGACAGTGGTCACATCAAGACCCAATTCCCCCATGATTCGTTCAAAAAGCATTGCTCCTGTGCCATGAAGGGGGGTGTAGACTACTTTGGCCGAAGATGCCATGGCCTTGACAAGGTCAGGCCTCAGGAGATGCGACTTGACCATGGCCACATAGGAGTCATCCAGGGATCCGTCGAGGTACTCCAGGAGCCCTTTGGCTATGGCTTCATCCTTTTCGATGGACAAAATCGAGACGACCTTGGAGACTCGGTCTATTATTCCAATGTCATGGGGAGGAACCACCTGGGAACCATCGCGCCAGTAGGCTTTGTAACCATTGTACTGGGGAGGGTTGTGGCTTGCGGTCACCACGACGCCGGTAGCGCATCCTAGCTGACGGATAGCATACGACAAGATAGGGGTGGGGCGCAAGGACGGGAAAAGGTATGCCTTGATGCCATTGGCAGCGAACACTAAGGCTATGGCGAGGGCGAAATCGCTGGAGCGGCGGCGAGAGTCATGGGCAATGCAAGCGGATAGGGGAGCGTTGCCGTATTGGCTTTTAAGGTAATCGCAAAGACCTTGGGTTGCCCTCGTTACCACCAAGGTATTCATCCGATTGTAGCCTCCGCCGATTATCCCCCTGAGACCTCCAGTGCCGAATTCCAAATCCTTGTAAAACCTGTCTAACAGTTCCTTTTCATCCCCTCGGGCAAGGAGGTCCCGTACCTCCTCGGAGAATATTGGATCGGTTTCCTTGACAAGGTAGTCTTTTGCTTTTTCAAGAATAATCGAACGCTCCATGGTCTCTCCTTTTGGGAAGCACAGTATATAGCGAGGCAAAAGCTTCTGCAATCAAATGTAGAGGAGCAAATCTTCCGGATTTTGGACTAAAAGTCTTGCACCGGCATTAAGAAGCTCTTCCTTTCCCCGATATCCCCATAGGACTCCTATGGCCGTCATTCCGCAAGAATTGCCTGTTTCCATATCCACTCCGGAGTCGCCTACGAAGGCCCAATCCGATACATGCAAAGGCACAAGGCCCGCAATTTCAAGGGCTTGCCCAGGGAAGGGTTTTTTTGCCTTTCCGGGACTATCCCCCCGGAAGTCAACAAAGGGAATGTCCGGGAAAAGACGCTCGACCATCTTTTTGGTCAGTGCATGAGGCTTATTGGAAAGAACCGCCAAAGGACATCCCCGCTGGGATAATTCCCGGAGAACCTGCGGAATGCCCAGAAAAGGTTTTGTTGTTCTCAGCAAATTTTTCCCATAGGTTTCAGCGGCGAGGGCCGTGATTCGCTCGATGCCATCCGCGTCCAAGTCGGCATCGGGAGGCAGGGCTCGGCGAATGAGCGTAGCAAAGCCATTACCCACCATCTTTTTGTAGTTTTCAATGGGGTGGGGCGGGTATCCATTGTCCTTTAGCGCCAGATTTACAGAGTCCCCAAGATCCTGGATCGTTTCCGCAAGGGTGCCGTCAAGATCGAACATGAAAGCTTTGATTACACCAGAAAAAGTGGATTTCATGCTCAGTCCGGTTTTCCGTCACCATCCAAGTCCGAGTCTCTTCCTCCCGCCAAGCGGTAGGCGCTTTCCTTATCGGAAATTTCCCTTTCGAAGGATTGCAGTTCCTTTAGAGTTTGCGCGATGCCATCGGTGGTTGCGCCTATCATCGGCTCTCCTTTTTCTATCAGTAGTTCATATACCTCCGCGCCTAGCCGAGTCGTCAGCGATCGAGCTTTGGATCGGAGTTGAAGAATCTCGAAACGCAACCGCCCCATTTCTCCCCATACCTGGGCCTGCGAACCCGCCTTGTTCAGGATTTCTTTGGAAGCATCAAGGCTTTTGTCCAACAAATTCTTGAGTTGTTCGGAAAATATCATGGAATTACTCCTTACTATTGAAAATACGGTAATCCACGGATGACTTCAACTGCTTCCTGTCTTATATTTATACTTGGGAGGGTGACAATATATGGTGTATTTGATCGTTCCAATCGCAATTTTCGGCATATGGTGGTTTGGCTTCGCATACCTCGCCATCAGGAAAAAAGAGAAGCCTGTTTATGTATTATTGCTCGCATCTGGAATTATTTGGCTGGGACTGGCTGTGGCGGGTTGGCTCACGGAGAATGTTTTTACAGGGACTCTCCTTGTGGTTCCTGTGGTGGTCCTAGTCCCGATGGCGCGAATAATCAACGAATACCAGAGGGGCGTCCTTTTCAGGCTTGGAAGGATGAAGGCAGTAGTCGGCCCGGGTTTCAATCTTGTGCTTCCCTTTGGCCTTGACATACTCAGAAAGGTGGACATGAGAACCTTCACCATCGATGTGTCGAAGCAAGAGGTTATTACCCGGGACAATGTTCCCGTCATCGTCGATGCCGTCGTCTACTTTAATGTCTTCGATCCCACCATGGCGGTGAACAATGTCGCTGACTACACAAAAAGCACAAGCCTCCTCGCCCAGACAATATTGCGTTCAGTTTTGGGTCAGCACGAATTGGATGAAATGTTGGCTAAGCGGGCTGAACTTGGCCAGATTTTAAAACATTTGCTCGATGAGGCGACAGACCCCTGGGGAATCAAAGTATCGGCGGTAGAGATCAAGGCGGTGGAACTTGCGGAAACCATGAAGCGCGCTATGGCTCGCCAAGCGGAAGCGGAGCGTGAACGAAGGGCGAAGGTCATCGCCGCTGAAGGAGAAATGCAGGCGAGTGAAAAACTTGCCCAGGCTGCCACTGTCATGGCCCAAGCCCCTACATCCCTCCAATTGAGATACCTCCAAACCCTCTCGGAAATTGCCGTGGAAAAGAATTCGACCATTCTCTTCCCCCTGCCCATGGAGATCCTCAGGTACTTTTCCGCTTCCGAAGCCAAGGAGAAACATTAGATGCGTTGTCCGCACTGTGGCAGCCTGGACGACAAGGTTATTGATTCGAGGAGCCTTGCGAACGGCGAAGCCATAAGGCGGCGACGGGAATGCATTTCCTGCGGGCTTCGGTTTACGAGTTATGAAAGGATTGATGAAAAGCCCCTCATGGTGGTTAAGCGAGATGGGAGAAGGGAGCCTTTCGAGAGATCCAAAATTGAACGTGGCCTCACACGCGCGCTGGAGAAACGCCCAATATCCGATGAAGCCGCCCAAAAGGCAAAGGCCACTAACGAAATCCCTAGCGAAACAATCGGCAACATGGTGCTCCAGCGCCTCTATATCCTCGACAAAGTCGCTTATATACGGTTTGCGTCGGTGTATAAGAAGTACGAGACGGAAAATGAATTTCTCGAGGAAATCCGCCATTTGAGAAGGCAGGGAAAGGCCAAAGAATAAACAGAGGGAGAAAATAGATGAAATGCCCTCCGCGATGCGCCGGGGGGCATTTCATCATGCTGGGGATCTTATTCTTCTTCCGCTTCGGCGGTTTTGAAGGCCTGTGCGGCTTTGATAACTTCTTCAGCTATCTTTCCCGTTATGGGGGCGTAGTGGGAAAATTCTACTTCGAAGGATCCTGTGCCGGAGGTCATAGATCGGAGATCAATGGCATAGCGGAGAAGCTCAGCCTGGGGGGCTTGGGCTTCCACTACGATTATTCCGCCGCCGATCGGGTTCTGTCCAGAAATACGTCCGCGGCGTCCTGAAAGATCGGACATGACATCCCCAAGGTTTTTTTCTTCCACAAATACCGTAAGATCCATTATCGGCTCGAGCAATACAGGGTTAGCTGTCTTGCTGGCCTCACGGAAAGCTCCTCGGGATGCAATCTTGAAGGCCATTTCCGAAGAATCGACAGGGTGTTCTTTTCCATCTGTGATAGCAGTCTTGACATCCACGACCGGGTATCCAGCCACAACGCCGTTTTCCATGGCTTGATGTATGCCTTTTTCAATGCCCGGAATAAATCCCCTGGAAACGGATTGTCCGAAAAGCTTGTTCTCAAACTGATACCCCGTGCCTCGCTCCAGCGGTTCCACCTCGAAAACGACTCGCGCGTACTGGCCATGGCCTCCAGTCTGCTTTTTATGCGTATATTCTGCGCCGGATTTCTTGGTGATGGTTTCCCGATAGGCCACGCGTGGAATGCGGGTTTCGGCCACAATCTTGGCCTGGTTTTTAATCTTGTCCAGGATCATGTTGATTTGGAGCTCGCCCATTCCAGCGATGACAGTCTCCTTGGTTTCGGAGTTGTAATTGACTTGGAAGGTGAGATCCTCCTCGGCGGCCTTGTAAAGAAGTTCGTTGAGCTTGTCCTCTTCCTTCTTATTGGTGGCGGATATTGCGACAAGATGTACCGGAGTGGGGAGCTTGAGTGGCTTGAAACTGAGGCTTTGATCTCCTGCATAGATGGTGTCGTTGGTCTTGAGGTTGGCGGATTTCGC
>VKGY01000140.1 GCA_008080685.1 Spirochaetota bacterium | reverse complement strand
GCTCGATGAAGCTATCAAACTTCATACCCTCGTGTCAAGCGCATTTCACAGATTTTAACTATTTTGCAGATTTTGCTATTTTCTAGCAATCCTTGCTATTTCGCTTCATCCATCGCTACCAGGCGCGGGCGTGACATTAACAGATATATAAAACTTTGATCAAGAGAAAAATGAAAAAACCTTACTTGGCGGTAAGTTTATTATATTGATTCAGGTAATCCAGGAAGGAAACCACCGAGAGCAGGACAGCCAAACCATAGGAAACCTGGACGAGAATATGCAACGCGGGAAGGAAAGACAAGCCAAGCTGCATGCGCGTCACGGACACATAGGCGAGGGAGAGAAGGCCTGAAACCATGTAGAGCCCGGCCTTAAGCTTGCCCCCGGGCCTGGCGCCCATGGCGATGGATTTGAGGCTGAGCAGATTGCGCAAGAATTGGATGCTGAATTCCCGGTAGAGTATGATGAGGAGGATCCAAAGGGGCATGATTCCCTCTGCGGCGAAGCACACGAAGTAGGTGATCCTGGCCAACACATCGGCGAAGGGATCGAAAAGCTTGCCGAAGCTGCTCACTTCGTTGGAGGATCTGGCCACGCGCCCGTCCACCAGGTCGCTGATCTCGATGGCCGCGAAGAGGATCCAAAGCAGAATCATGGTCGCCAAGGTGGGAAGGATTGGGTATATATATAAGAAGAAAAAAACTGGAGCGAGGAACAGCCTGCTCATCGTCACCTTGTCGGCTTTCGTCATTGGCTCAGGATACGGATTTGACATGGAACATGTCAAGGTTGTAGTATGCCTAGGTTCGGAGGTTCTCTCGTGCCCCAGGCATCAACGCGGAGTAGGACATCGTGAGCGAAGTCCAGAATGATTTTAACAAGCCCCATCTCCGCAAGAGCATCGACAGGACCGTGATCGCCTACATAGTCTTGCAACACGCCCTTTTCTGTGCCTTCGCCCTCCCTGGAGGGTTTTTCCGAGAGTTTTTCCTTTCCTTTTCACTTGCCAGCCTTGCATTCCACACCTTCCTGTACACCCTCCTCCGATTTTTCATCGACGACTTCAGGAACGAAGCCACAGGCATCCTTTTCCCATCAATGAATTTGGCGAATCGGATCACCTTGGTGAGGATAAGCACCCTCCCCACGCTTTTCTTTCTCGTGGTCGCGGCGCGGACCTATCGCATCCGCTACCCCCTTCTCATTCTAGTTGTCCTGATCTTCATCACCGACTTCCTGGACGGCTATGTCTCCAGGAAGGCCCATCAGGTCACAAAGATTGGCCGAATGATGGATTCGGCCAGCGACTACAGCGTATTGATTGTCCTTACCCTTGTTTTCCGTTATTATACTCTCATACCGACGTGGTTCCTCTTGCTCGTTTTGGCGCGCCTCGGCATCCAGGTGGTCTTCACGGCCGCCCTCATTGCCATCAACAAAAGGATCGAGACCCGGACAACCTTCATGGGAAAGGCAGCCATCGCCTCGATCATGGTTGTGTACAGCGTGGAAGTCCTGAGCCTCATCGCCGGAGGGCTGCCCTTGATCCTCAAGGTTGCCGTGGAATGGGTAGTGGCAGCGATAGTCCTAGCGAGCATAGTGGATAAGGTAGTAAGCTTCGCCTCATGCCTCCGCGATAGGGGCAAGGGGCTCTGACGGAGGATTACCCTATGGCTCTCATCAAAAGCGCCCTCGAACTGGCCTTGGAAAAGACCAAGGATCTCACCCTAGACAATGCAGCCTTAGAGGCGAACAAAGCAAAGACCGAAGGCCGGAAGACCGGCGGCGCCTTCCTCGCATCGCCGGAGGATACGGATATTGATGCGGCGATTAAAGCCGCGAACCCTGAGCATCGCGAAATATTCAGAAAAGCTATTTTCGAGGTTCTGGTCGCCCAGATCCAGCTTCCCAGCGGGATCTTCGACCCGGATAAGTTCAAGATCCTGGGCAAGGGTCTCGGTTCTCTCGCCGGGATGGGAAACGACAAGAAAGTGGTATCCATGGTGCGGAATATTTCGAACTTTGTTGCGAAATACCTGGAAGAGGTTAAGAGAGTGGAGCAGACTATCCGCACCCAGTGGGCTCCCAAGTTGAAGGAAAAGGAACGCCAGCTGGCGGCGCGGATGGGCCAGGACGTTCGGCTGGACCCCATGTCGGATCCCGAATTCTCAGCCTACTACAAGCAGAATTTTGAAAATCTCCGCGCAACCTACAGCCAAGCCTTGGAGGGCGCTAAAGTCGACCTGGCCTCCCTGTGCGGATTCGAGGTCGAAGCCTAGCGGCGGGCAAGAACCACGTAAAGAAGGGCAGCGTCGGACTTCCTGACCCCCGGAACGCGGGAAGCTTGTCCCAAGGTGAGGGGCTTTACCCCCTCCAGCTTTTCCATGGCCTCCTTGGACAAGCCCGGAACCGCCCTGAAATCGAAATCTTCGGGTATCCTGAGCCTATCCGATTTATCCACCCGGGCCGCAAGCCTTTCCTCTTTCTCCAGATAGCCTTTGTACCGCGCGTCTAGCACCGCAGTGGCGACCCATGACAAGGGGTACTCTCCCTGCCCAGGCACGTAGGGGGCAAGGAAATCCCAAGGCTGTGCGCATTCATCCAAAAGAGCCCCCACCGATGGATCCCGAAGCACCGTCGCCAGCGTGTCGCCCAGATGCGAAGACATTCCAGGCAAGCCTAGGTCTGCCTGGCCGATTCGGCGGCTTTCAAGAAGGGAGGCTATCTCCTGGATTCCCTGGTGCCGGGATTCGAATTTCTCCCTTCTTTCCGCGGAAACGAGGCCGGTTTCGATCCCATAGGGGGTAAGGCGCAGGTCAGCCGAATCCTGCCGCAAGGCCAGGCGGCGTTCCGCCCGGGAGGTGAACATCCGGTAGGGTTCCTTGGGAGAGAGGGTGACAAGGTCATCTATTAGGACGCCGATATAGGCTTCGTGGCGCCCGAGTATGAGGGGCGCCTGGGCGTCAAGCTTCCTGCGGGCGTTGATCCCCGCCAAGAGGCCTTGTGCCGCCGCTTCCTCGTAGCCCGAGGTGCCGTTTGTCTGGCCCGCCACGAAAAGGCCGGAGAGAATCTTCGATTCCAAGGAGGCGAAGAGGGCGTCCGGAGCCAGGTAGTCGTATTCCACCGCGTAGGCGGGTCGCACGATCTGGGCCTTCTCGAAGCCCGGAAGAGTCCTGTAGAAGGCGGCCTGCACATCTTCGGGCAGGGAGCTGGAAAGGCCGTTGAGATACACCTCGTCGGTGTACTCCCCTTCGGGTTCGATGAAAACCTGGTGGCGGATCCGGTCGGGGAATCTGACCACCTTGTCTTCTATGGATGGACAATAACGGGGTCCTTTGCCGACGATGGCCCCGGAGTACAGGGGCGAGCGATCGAGGCCCCCCTTGATGGCTTCGTGCGTATCCGCATTGGTCCAAAGGACATGGCAGGGGATGTCCGGTCTTTTATAGTCGGTTTCCAGGAAGGAAAAATGTATCGGCGCAGGATCGCCGCGCTGCACTTCGAGTTTGGAAAAATCAATGCTGGAGGCCTTGATGCGCGCAGGAGTGCCTGTCTTCATCCGCCCCACGGGAAAACCCCTCATTCTCAGCGCGTCTCCTAAGCCTATGGCCGCGGGTTCGCCCAATCTCCCCCCTGAACCCTGCCATTCGCCTATGAAAAGCCGCCCCTCCATGAAGGTGCCAGTGGTCAGGACCACAACCTTGGCACCGATTTTTCCGCCCCGCTGGGTGACGACGCCTCCGACTTTCCTTTCCGAACCTTGGGCGAGGAGGTCGACGACCGTATCCATGTAGATTGAAAGATTGGCTTGGGTTTCAAGGCTCCTGCGCGCCAATTGGGAATAAAGCGCCTTGTCCGATTGGCAACGAGGAGCCTGGACAGCCCCGCCCCGGGATTGGTTGAGCATGCGCATCTGAATAGCCGAGGCGTCGGCCAGGATCCCCATTTGCCCGCCCAAGGCATCGATTTCCCTAACTAGGTTGCCCTTGGCAAGCCCGCCTATGGAGGGGTTGCAGGAAAGCCGTCCGATGGTATCGGGGTTTTGGGTCACCAGAAGCGTGCGGGCGCCAAGGCGCGCCAAAGCCAGAGCGGCCTCTATGCCCGCATGGCCTC
>VKGY01000139.1 GCA_008080685.1 Spirochaetota bacterium | reverse complement strand
CGCGGTGGATAAAATATTGGAAATCCTGGATTCCCTGGGGGCTGACCGCAAAGGATTCAAATTGCACGCCGCCACAAGTCCCATGGAGGCGGCAGTCAAGGCGGTCAAGGCGGTGCGGGAAGAGGGAGCCTCCATCCTCGTGAAGGGAAACTTGAAATCCGAGTATTACCTCAAGGCTATCCTGGACAAGACCGAAGGCCTTAGGGAAGCCCCGGTCCTATCAAACTTAAGTCTTTTCCAGATGCCCAGCTACCACAAGCTCCTGGCGGTGAGCGACAACGCCATATTGGTCGCTCCAGGGGTTGAGGAAAAGGCGCAAATAATTAGGAACGCGATGCCGCTTTTCACCGCCTTGGGAAGAAAGCCCTTCCTCGTGGCTGCTTTGGCGGCTGTGGAGACAGTGAGCGAAAAAATGCCCGCAACGGTGGACGCCGCGGCCTTGTCCGAGATGAGTGCCCGGGGAGAATTCGGCGATTGCATCGTCGAGGGTCCCTTCGGCTACGATGCGGCCATAGACAGGGAATGCGCGGTCTCCAAAGGATTGTCCTGGTCGCGGGTATGCGGACAGCCCGATCTCCTCCTCGCCCCCAATCTTGAGACTGCTAACGCACTTGGCAAAAGCTACAAATTCCACGGCAAGGCCGTCTGGGGAGGACTGGTCCTGGGAGCCAAGGCTCCGGCTGTCCTAAATTCCCGCTCCGACGACGCGGCAAACCGATACAGATCCCTCCTTCTTGCCAGAATCACCGTGGAGGGAATCAAGGAGGGCAAGAGTGCCCGATAATTCAAACCGAAGCTTGATCGACGGATCCCTCCTCATGGTTGAGGCTGCAGCGCAGGCGGGGGTGGATTCCTTCGTGGGATATCCGATCACCCCGGCCAATCTGCTCTATCTCTATTCGAGCAAGCGTTTCCCCCTCGTCCTACCCGCCACGGACGAGATCACCACCCTCCAATGGATGTCCGGGCTTTCAGCCTCAGGTAGGATACCCATGACGGCCACATCCTACCCAGGCCTCGCCCTCATGCTGGAATCCATCGGCATGGCCTTCATGATGGAACTGCCCATGCTCATTATCCTCGCCCAACGCCTGGGGCCTGCCACGGGCAGCGCCACCTGCAACGCCCAGGGAGATCTCCTATTGCTCCGGGGCATTAATTCCGGGGGCTATCCTATCCCTGTATTCTGCGCCTCGGATCTTGAGGGCTGCTGGATCATGGCCGCCAAGGCGGCGGCCACCGCGCAAACCTTGAGGACTCCGGTCGTACTCCTTACCTCGAAGGAAATGGCCATGACCCTGCGCGACTGGGATCTTTCTTCCTTGCCTCCCCTCGCCAAGGGCGCGGTGAAGGCTTTTAACGCTTCGAAAGACTTTCTTCCCTACGCCGCGGCGCCCTTTGGCGCCCCGTCCCTGGATCGCGCCGTTCCAGGAGTGCCGGATTTTCTGCCCCTGGGCAACGAAAAAGCAAGAGTGCGCCTCACCGCCTCGACCCATGACGAAAAGGGTGATCTCCAGCATGCTTCCCCCGCAGCCCTGGCGAATACGGCCAGGCTCTACGACAAGATTGTCCTCAACCTTCCTCTTTACACAGAATACCGGCACATGGACCGCAAGGCCGACACCCTGGTCATCGCCTTCGATGTGACCGCCGAAGCCGCGTGGGATGCGGCCGAGATGCTGGAAGGAGAGGGAAAGCTCATCGACCTCCTCGTGCCGGGAACCCTCTTTCCCGTCCCTCCCGTCTACCTGGAGATAGCTTCGAGATACCGAAGAGTCATCGTAGCCGAGGAAAACCATGACGGCCAATACAGGAAAATTCTTTTCGGCGAGGCAGGGCGTCAGGGAGTCTCTGGCGTCAACGCCGTGGGCAAGATGGTTTCTCCCCTGGATATCCTGAAGGAGGCAGTACGATGAGCGCGCAATTCTTGGCTACGGACAGCCTTCCATTCTGCAAAGGCTGTGGCCACAGCCTTGTTGCCAAGGGGATTGGCCAAGCCCTGGATGCGATCCAGGGTCTCTCGCCCCGGGATGTCATTGTCGTCACCGACATTGGGTGCATCGGGATCATCGACAAGGAATTCGCTACCCACACTATCCACGGCCTCCACGGCCGCTCTATCGCCCTCGCTTCGGGCATCCGCCTTGGCCTTGAGAATCCCGGGAAGAAGATCATCGTCTTGCTTGGAGACGGGGGCGCCACTATCGGCATGCAGCATCTCCTGGATGCAGCCCACCGCAACCTTGACCTGAAAGTGATAGTCCACAACAACATGCTCTACGGCATGACAGGCGGACAGCCCTCTTCCCTGACCCCCTGTGGCTACAAAACCTCCATCATGCCAGAGGGAAAGGCCGATGCGGGCATCGACCTCGTCGCCCTTGTCGCCGCCGCCGGCGCTCCCATGGCCATGAGGACTATAGCCTCCGCGGCGATGAGCGCACAGATCGGCGACCTCCTCGCCGCCGAAGGCTTCGCCTTCCTAGAGGTGCTGGAACTGTGCACCAGCCATGGGGTCAAGCTGAATCCGGGCAAAAGCGTGGCAGCAATCGCAAAGGAAGCGGGCCTTGAATTAAAAATCCTTCGCAATCCTCATGCTTCCCCAGCCACGATCCTAACCGAGGTTCGGCCTTCCCTCTTGGAAAAAATATCCCCCATAGCCCGGGAATGGCAGAGGGGGCTTCCCTGGACGCAAAAGGCAGACCGCAGCCCGTCCAACACGGCGCGGCGGATATCCATCGTCCTTGCAGGCTCGGCGGGAGAGGGAGTCCAGACCTCGGCGGAAATCCTCGCCCAGGCGGCGATGTCCTGCGGCCTCCATGTATCGAAAAAAGGCTCCTATCCCGTAACCGTGGGAATCGGCTTTTCCATGGCTGAGGTGATCATCTCCGAGGCTCCCATCCGCTACACAGGCGCGGGAAGCCCCGATGTCCTTTTAATCTGCTCGGAAGATGGGTTGGAAAAGGTGAAAGGCCTCTTGAACGCCAAAGGCCGAGGCATGGTATATCTCGATGCGACCCTCGAGCCAGCCTTCCGCAGGTTTCTCGGCCATGCAAGCGATGCATCCTTGCAGATCAGGGCGTATAGAGAAATCGCAGGGGCAAAATCAGCCCTCTTGGCCGCCGTGTCCCACTACCTCAGGCGCGAAGGAGAGCTTCCGCTCGAGGCTTTCGAAGCCTCGATCCGCAGGCACATGGGCGAAAAGACGAATCTTGACGCTATAATGAAGGATTTCGAGGCTTGATTTTCAAACCCGCGAAGTAGCCCAGGGCCATCAGACCGAAGCTTATACCCACCCCGGGGACGAGGGGATCCAAGCCCCGGGGGAAGAGCCCCTTCCAGAGGATCATCGCCACCGGTCCCGCCACCATGGAGACCAAGGCCCAGCGCTTTCCTATCCTTCCCTTGAGGAAAAGCGCCCCGATCAAGGGGGCGAGGATGGCAGCCCCCCTAAGTCCCATGGATAAAAAGCTCCATTGCAAGATAAGACTCTTTATATTGCTGGTGCTGAAGGCCGCCGCAAGGGCGAGGACAAGAGCGATGGAAATTCGAGAAAATAGCAAGACATCCTTGTCCTTGGGTTTTTCCCCTCGTTTTCCCCGCCTAAGCGCGTAAAAATCCTTTGAAAGGATAACCCCGATGCCTAGGGCCAGGCCTGAGCCTGTGCCGAGGACAGCGATGAATAGCGACGCAAGGACCACACCGCCCAGCCAGGCCGGAACGTACTCCAAAACAAAGGTCGGGAAAGCGCTTGACGGATCAATCCCGGGGTGGGTTCGACGCATGAAGAGTCCTATCACTACCCCTGCCAAGCCGATGGGAGGAATGAGGAAAGCTCCCGCGAGGCTCCCCCTCACCGCGGACTTGTCGTCCTTGGCGGAAAGAAGGGCTTGGAGGTAGGTTTGGGTGGACCGCCGGAAAGTCGGTAGCCTATGGCGCCTCCCATGGCTACAGAGACATAGAGAATAATGGTTTTGGCCGTGCCCGAAACGCCTGCCCCCCATATACCGCCGGAAAGCACGAAACTGCCCATGCAGATCGCCGTTGCCACCGCGGCCGCCGCAGGACCGATGCCGAAAAGCGACTTCAACAAAGCTACTCCAGCCAGGATTTGCGCCACCACATTGAGAAATATGCCCAAGGAAAGGGAAATGCCGGAGAGAGTTTTGGAAAGAGGGCCGTATTCTGATGAGACAATCTGGGAAACGGTCTCGGCGCCGCGGTGGCGCACCGGGACGGCAAAAAACATGGCCAAGGCCAAGCAGCCCAAGCCTGCGCCCAGAGTGAACCACCACGCTGAAAGGCCGACCTGAAAGGCCAGCTGGGCTGTCCCAACCGTGGAAGCCCCGCCAACCAAGGTGCCCATGATGGTACCGGCAACAATAGCGGGCCCAGCCCTCCTTCCCCCAACAGAGAAGTCGCTGGAAGATTTGACATTCCTGCCGGAAACAAGCCCCACCCCGGCCATGAAGGCCAGGGTGAGGGCGAAACCTATGCCATGTCCCAAGGTCAGCGGCGCCATGGGGAGATTGCCTGGAATGCCCATTTACAGGCCGCGGTGGAGATCAGCCTCCGCGGCGATAAAGCCGAAGGCTGGCCAGAAGGCTGTGGCCACTACCTTTTCAAACATAGCCTTAGCCTCCCCTGCCCTGCCGTGATAGTAGTGCCAATTCCCAATCCCGTATCCATGGGTGGCGGTATCGTGGTGGGTGGTGGCTCCCGCGGCTAGGAGATCTTCGGGCTTTTTCAAGCCCTTGTAGAGCAGAAGTCGATGATGATAGGCGTAATTCTCAGTGATGTTCATGTCCTCGCGAATCGTCTCCAAGACCCTTGAGGCTTCTTCCTTATTGCCCTGGCGCATAAGCGTCATGTACAGCCAGTCCGAGGTGGCCACCAGTGCGTCGTCGTTGGAGACAGAGTATTTCATGCAAGTCCGGTAGTCGCCCAGGGCTTCCTTGAACTTGCCCTGGAGATAGCGCGAAAGACCCAGATGGTAAAAAATGTTGAAGCGGATCGTACCTGTGGGAGGGCCGGCTTTGTTGGGCTCCCCGTCCGGCTCCACCTGGTCGGGAGCCTTCATGCAGAGCTCCGCCGCTCTCAGGTAATCCGATTCCGCCTCGGCGAAGCGGCGGATGGAGATGAGCCTGTGACCCCGGTGGCGCAGGAGTATGAAGCTGTTGGGGAAGAGCTTAAGCCCTTGGGTGTAGACATCGATGGCTTCTCGATATCGCGTGAGGTAGCCTAGGCGGCGGCCGTGCCAAACAATGGCATCCTCGTCGCCGGGATTGGCCTTGACCCTCTGGACCGCATGATCCAGGTTGGCCAGAAACCGCGCCTCAGTATCCGCGGGATACTTGACCGCGTACAGCGGATCGCCGAAAAGACTGTAGCCCTCGGGCTGGCCTGAATTTCCCTTCATGGTATCAAATTCACTCATCGCGCGACTCCTTTCAAACTATTATGAGATCCGAATACGAAGGAGTGAGGTTCTCGACTCCCGTTTCGGTGACAAGGACGTTTTCTTCTATGCCCAGGCTCCCCACGCCCCGCTCTAGAAAGTATGGCTCCACGGCGAAGATCATGCCGGGCTGGAGGATCGTATCACATTCTATATCCAGGAGCGGATATTCGTGGACTCCCGTCCCGATCGAGTGGCCGACGTGTCCCGGAGCGGCGGAGAATTCCTTGAAGGGCGAGGCGTCCATGACCTTGTCCACGGCGCGCACCACGTCCGAGACCCGGACGCCGGGTTTCATCGCGTTAATACCGGCGTAGCAGGCTTCGCGGGCTACATCGAACATCGCCTTCTGGCGATCCGTGGGCTTGCCGATCACCCCTTCGCGGATTATATCCCCGTAATACCCATCGCAGATGGGTCCGCCATCCACAAGGATTATCTCCCCTTGGTTAATCGGCCTGTTGGAGGGAGGGCAATTGCCCTGGGGGTATCTCTCCGCCCCCGCGCGGATGCCGAGCAAAAGGCTTTTTTCAGCCCCTCCCTTGAAGTAATCGATGACGATGTTCCTGTAGAGTTCAAGCTCGGTCATCCCCTCCTTCAAGGAGGCGAAGCCCGCATCGATCCCGTGGCAGTTGATAGCGGCGCATCGGCGCATGAAGGCGATCTCGGCAGCGGATTTGATGGACCTCACGAACCAAAGGGCGGAAGAGCAATCTACAAGGGCAGCGTCCTTAAGGAGGGCGAAAAGGGCCTCCCTCTGGACATGGCTCAAATGCATCTTAGTGCCAAAGGAGAACTCAAGTCCTATCCGCCCTTTTAGGAGCCCTTTCTGGGCTAAGGGGTTGACTATCGTCTCGGCGAAGCTCGGATAGCCTCCATCCTTGCCGCCGTTGCGGGAATAGAAGCGGATATCCTCCACGCAGGAGGTATAGGCCGCGGTTTCTGTCCCGCTCTTGGAGGTGGCTATGCTCATCCCTCCATCCTTGATTATGGTCAGGACGCAGGGCGTTGAAACCTTCGAGTCCCAGACAATGCTCTGGAAGCCTGAAAAATAATAGGTATTGTCATCGGAGGTCAGGATTAGGGCATCCAAGCCCTGGAGCTCCATCTGGGACCTGAGCTTGGCCAGCCTATCCTCATACTCTTGGATGGAAAATTTCAACATTGGCGATTGTCGCATTGAGTCACTCCTTGATTTCGCGCGCCGGCGCATCGGCGAACAGATGGCATTCCACAAAGTGGCCTTGGACCGGCTCCACCATCATGGGCGCTTTTTTCGTGCAAATATCCAGGCACTTGGGGCAGCGCGGATGAAAGTGGCAGCCTGAGGGAGGGTCTATGGGACTGGCTACATCGCCCTTGATTGGTTCGCTTTCCCGGGGATGCTCAGGGTCGGAGTCGGGGATTGAGGAAAGCAGGGCCTGGGTATAGGGGTGCAGGGGACTGTCGAAAATCGCCTGTTTATCAGCCAGCTCTACGATCCTTCCCAAGTACATCACGGCGATCCTGTCGCAGATATGTTTTACGATCCGCAAATCGTGGGAAATGAAAAGGTAGGTTAGGTGGTACTTGTCCTGGAGGTCCTGCATCAGATTCACGATTTGGGCCTGGATGGACACGTCCAGGGCGCTCACAGGCTCGTCGCAGATTATGAGCGAAGGATTAAGGGCTAGGGCGCGGGCCACCCCTATCCTCTGCCTTTGCCCACCGGAAAACTCATGGGGATAGCGGTCGAAATATTCCCTCAGGAGCCCCACATCATCCATGAGGGACAGGACTCTTTCCTTGGCCCCTTCCTTCTGGCCGTGCACGACCAAGGGCTCCATGATGATTTTACCCGCGCGTTGCCGCGGATCCAGGGAAGAGTAAGGATCCTGGAATATCATCTGGACTTGTCGCTTCAAGTTCTTGGATTCCTGAACCGAAAGGGAAAAAATGTTTTTTCCTTCATACGACACTGTGCCGGCGGTCGGATTGAGGAGCTTGACTAGCATCTTGCCGGTGGTGGACTTTCCGCACCCCGATTCGCCTACCAATCCCAGGGTTTCTCCCTCGTGGATGGTAAAGCTTATCCCGTCTACTGCTTTCAAGTACCGTTGTTTTTCTAAATAAGTATCTTTCTTTACAGGAAAGTACTTCTTGAGGTTTTTTACTTCCAAGAGCACACGTTTCATTTCGCCCCCCCTTGCCCATACTTCCAGCAGCGCACCTTCCTTCCTCCTCCGACGTCCAAAAACTCCGGTTCCTTTTCCCGGCAGATCGGCATGACCTCGTCGCAGCGGGTGCAGAACTTGCATCCTATCGGAAGCTTTAAGGGGCTGGGCACTGTGCCCTGTATGATCCTGAGCCTATGAAGGGATTCGCTTATCTTGGGGATCGAGTGCAAGAGACCCACCGTATAGGGATGGAGGGGCGAAGCATAGACTGATCTCACATCCCCGTATTCCATCACCTTGCCGGCGTACATGATCATGACTTTTTGGGCTAGCTGGGCAACCACTCCAAGGTCGTGGCTGATAAGGATGATGGCTGTGCTGACCTCTTTCTTGAGCTGGGACATGAGGTGGATGATCTGGGCCTGGATCGTCACGT
>VKGY01000138.1:7514-10077 GCA_008080685.1 Spirochaetota bacterium | reverse complement strand
CAAGCCTTCTCAGCTCCCGGAGATAGGCCTCGACAGTGAGGCTCGACCGCTTCCGCACAAGCAGGAGATATGCCTTAAAGCGGTCTGCGACCTCGCTCACCCCCGGACTCCATATCTTTGGGCTTGGGTTTTCTTTTCCCTAAGAATAGTCGGAATGTCCAGTTCGTCCTGTTCGTAATTCTGTTCTGCGGCAAAGCTCTTTCCAGAGGACCCATTGCCCCTGGCTATCAGGTTGTATTCGTCCGGGGAGATGTAGTCGCTGGAGGGTTTCCTGATTTCTGTCCTAGCCCTTCCATATCCTCTCTCGGAGTCCATATCCATGGGGCGCAGCCTCTGGGGTCCGAACCCAGTGGCGATGACCGTCACGCGCACTTCATCGGTGAGCTTGGGATCGGTGACAAAGCCAGCTATTACGTGCGCGTCCTCCGAGGCTTTTTCGGTGATGAAATCCACGATTTCCTGGTATTCCATCAATGAAAAATCCTCGCCGCCAGAGACGTTCACCAGGACATTCCTCGCTCCCTCAATCCGCGCATCCTCAAGAAGCGGGTTGTTGACCGCTTTGTTCGCTGCGTCCAAGGCACGGTCTTCCCCGGTTCCCACGCCGATGCCCATGATGGCGTCGCCCTGGCCTTGCATGACTGTCTTCACATCGGCAAAGTCTATGTTGATGTCCCCCGCCAAGGTGATGAGGTCGGAAATTCCCTGGACTCCCTGGCGCAGCACATCGTCAGCTAGGAGAAAGGCCTGTTTTATGGGCGTCCGCTTGTCCACCACGGTGAGGAGGTTCTGGTTTGGTATGACGATCACCGTATCCACCGCCTGGCGCAACCTATCCAAGCCTTCGTCGGCTATCCGACCCACAACCTTCCCTTCAAAGCCGAAGGGCTTGGTAACCACTGCCACGGTCAGCGCACCCATGTCCCGGGCTGTCTGGGCTATGATGGGCGCGCAGCCTGTGCCGGTGCCGCCCCCCAAGCCCGCGGTGACAAAGACCATGTCAGCGCCGCGCAGGGCTTGTTCGATCATGTCCTTGTCTTCCATGGCGGCCTTTTCCCCGATCTCAGGCTTTCCGCCTGCGCCAAGCCCCTTGGTAACCTTGGTGCCGATGCCCAGCTTGATCTCCGCCTTGGATCTTCCCAGATCCTGAAGGTCGGTATTCACGGCGATGAACTGGACGCTCTTGAGTCCCGTGGCAATCATTCTGTTTACCGCATTGGAGCCGCCGCCGCCAGCGCCGATCACCTTTATCACCGTCGGATTGACCGTACTTTCATCATCGATAATTTCTATAGCCATGGTTTCCTCCCTCGCTATTGTCTTGCTCGCGCCCCGACAGGGCTGCGTGTCTATGCACATTGTTCACACAAACTTCTCTTTCAATCTCTTGATCAATTTCCCCAGGGAACCTGATTCAGGTTTGTCCTTTCTTGAGGAGGAAGCTCTCCTTGGGCTTTCGGACGGCTCGTGCAAGTCTGCCTCCAAAAGCACAAGACCCAAGGCAGCAGCGAAGGCAGGCCTACCAAGGCGGGAGGGATGCCCACCCGCGCAGGAAGGCCAAATACAAATTCCGCCAGCTCCCTGATCCCATCCAGGGACGCGGTGCCGCCGGAAAGGACGATGCCAGACTTCACTTCTCCGAGCCAGCCCGACTTTTCAAGCTTGTCCCTTGCCAATAGGAATATCTCTTCCATTCTTGGCTGGACTATGGAGCAGAGTTTCCTGCGCGGGATTTCCGAGGCTTCCCTCCCGCCGACTCCTGGGACAAGGATGGTTTCTTCCGGGTCAACCGAATCATAGCATGATGGAGATATCATTGGTCGCCAGCATGCCGCCTGCTGGCACTGATGAGGTAAACCAGGGCTCGCCGTCCTTGAACACCATCATATCCGTGGTGCCACCGCCCAAATCCAAGAGGAGGCAACCCAGGTCACGTTCATCGTTGGTGAGGACAGCCCGCGCCGAGGCAAGACTGCCCAGTATCCTTCGTTCCGGCTTATATCCCGCCCTATTGACGCATTTGACGAGATTCTGGGTGGTGGTGACCGAGCTTGTGATGATATGGACCTCGGATTCAAGGCGGACCCCCATCATGTGCAAGGGATCCTTGATGCCCGGCTGGTTGTCCACTGTATAGACCTGGGGGATCACATGGAGGATTTCCCTGTCCAGGGGTATGGAAACCGCCTTCGCCGCTTCATGGACTCTGGCCATGTCATCCTGGGTTATCTCCCGGCCCTTCCCCGCTACGGCGACGACGCCCTTGGAGTTGAGACTTTCTATGTTTGCCCCGGAAATCGCCAAGGTGCAGGAATGAATCTCATTGCCCGACATCAGCTCCGCCGATTCCATGGCCGAGTTGACCGCCGAAAGAGTAGCCTCGATGTTGAGGACTACGCCCCTGCGCAAACCTGTGGACGGAGATGCGCCCACGCCGGTAATCCTGAATTGGTCGTTTTCGTCGAAATCCCCGACCACTACTTTCGTCGAACTCGTACCAATATCGAGTCCGGTGATGAAGGTGTCAGCCAGCTTGTGCCTCCTTCGTTTTGTACACAATAGT
>VKGY01000138.1:0-7489 GCA_008080685.1 Spirochaetota bacterium | reverse complement strand
CGAGGATATCCAAAACCAGGAGGGCCGAGCTCAAGGTGTCGGCGGTCAGCCTGGCAGGCATCCGTATGGGAACTCGTTTCCCCGCGGGATAGAGAAGAATCTCGGCCTCGGAATTTGAGATTTTTTCGATTTTTATCTCAGAAAAAGCTCCGAGCACCGAAGGCGACTCCCTGGAAAGGGTTGCAAGATCGCCCAATAGGGGGATGAGATAGTCCGGCAGACTCTGACCGGGGATAAATTTTGAAAACCGGATTCCCGAGAGCACCGGCAGGCTTGAGAAAGCCTTGAGGTTTTCAAGGTAGGCGAAGGCGATTCCCGTTTCGTCGATGGCTATTGATTTTGTGACATACTCTTCGGTTATTAGGACGCAGGCCACAGGCATGCGTTCGGATATGTCGATGGCCAGGGTGTCGGGGAATACCCGTCGCAGCGTTACACCGGCGATCTTTGGATTGCCCAGGATGCTGGCCTTCATCGCCCCCAAGTCGGCGCTCACAAGGTTGGTCTCTTCCGTGATTTCAAGCCTGGATGTCACTTCTTCCTCGTTCACATTGGCCATGCCGCGAATTTCGAGGTGTTTAACCTGTGTAAACTCAGGTATCGCGAAGTAAAAGCCGACTCCCAAGGCTAGGATAAGACCCAAGGCCGCTAGGAGCTTCGCGTTCTGCGCCGGGGCGTCGCTGGAGACCGGCCCCCCTCGAGCTTTAGCGCGCTTGGCGATGGCTGTCGCCCTTCGGTCCAAGAGCTTTTCAGGCTTGCGGGAGGATTTGAACATTGGATCATGCTTGTAGGCTTCAGGGATTCCCTTGTCCTTAGCTTTGGCTTCCGGAAGGCTTTCCTGTCCATGCTTGAGAATTTTTGGGCGCTTCGCATCCGCACCAACTCCGGGCAGGGCTGAATCCCTGCGGGCAGTGCTCCGCTCGAGGTAGGAAAGTTTTCTTGACAGTGTGGCTTCTGGTCGCGCTGTCCTCTCGTCTCCCGAAGCCGGTTCGCTACGGGACAGAAGCGATGATCGCTGATCAGCCATGATTCACTCCCTCTAAGGTTTCCGTCTTATCATCCACGGCTTGGAAGCCTTCATCCCTGAGCGCGTTGGCTATAAGGCCGCTGGCAATCGCAGCGGTCACAAGGGAAGACCCACCTGCGGAAAAGAAAGGCAAGGCAATGCCGGTGGCGGGAAGAAAACCGGATACTACGCCAAGATTGACAAAGAATTGGATGAAAAGGAGAAACACAAGCCCTAAGGGTAGCAAGCTTCCGAATCCCGACTTCCCCTTGAGACGACGGACTACAGTGAAGAGGATATAAGCCCAAACAAGTGCCACCGCTGCAACGCCCAAGAGCCCAAGCTCTTCCGTAAAGGCCGCAAACACAAAGTCGGATTGGATTTCAGGTATGGTGGAGAGCTTCCTGGTTCCCAGCCCCAGGCCTTTGCCAAAAAGACCGCCGGACATGATCGCCCGCAATGAATTCTGCACTTGGTAATTCATGCCATGGGGATCGAATTCGGGAATTATAAAGCCGATGACCCGCGTGAGTCGGTATTCGGAAGACGCCACCATGAGAAAGAAAGCCAGGAGGGAGGGAATCAACACGCCTATGAAAAACACCATCGAGACCCCCGCAAGCCAGAAGACAGCCAAAGGTGCGACCAGCGCCAAGACGGAGGTGGAAAAATCGGATTGGAGATAGATGACAGGGGAGGCGAGAATGGTTTGCTTGCGCTTGTCCAGGATATGGGCCGAATAGAGTACAGCCATTACCTTCCATAATTCCGAGGGCTGGAAATTCATGATCCCCAAATTGATCCACCTTCTTCCCCCGTTGATCTCCACGCCAAGACCGGGAATAAAAGGCGCGGCCAGGGAGATCAGGCTTAGAACCGCCAATAGGGGAATTTTCCCTCTCAAGGCCTGGAGCGGGATCTTATAGGCGACAAAAAAGGACACCGCAGTGGGGATGAGGAAAAGTACCTGTCGGCGGGCGAAATGGCTGGCCGACAAGCCCAGTTTGAGTGCATATCCAGTGGATGCCGACCACATAGCCACGAAACCTAAGATTGAGAGGAAGGCCAAGGCTCCTAAAAAGCCGTATTCAGAATGTGAAGACGAGCTACGCTTCAGGCTCATGGCTTGGATGTCGTTCACATAGGCCTCACTGTATCTTCAGTGTCGTAAGGGCCAAGAGGGCAAAGATGGCGCCGAGTATCCAAAACCGGGTTACAACCTTCGTCTCTTTGAGACCGGACAGTTCAAAATGGTGATGGATGGGGGCCATGCGGAAAAGCCTCTTCCCCTTCGTAGCTTTGAAATAAAGAACCTGGAGCATCACCGAACCGAGTTCCATTACGAATACGCCTCCGATGATGAGCAGAAGAAGTTCCTTTTTTACTATCAGGGAGAGGACGCCCATCACCCCACCCAGGGCGAGGGAGCCTGAGTCGCCCATGAAAACTTCTGCGGGATGGGCGTTGAACCAGAGGAAGCCGATGCAGGCGCCCAAGAGGGCGAGGTTGAATACAGTTAATTCTCCAGCGCCACGGATAAACGGGATATTGAGGTATGCGGACCAGTCAGCCCGGCCCGACACATAGGTAAGGACAGAAAAAGCCACAAGGGCCATGATCACCAATCCCGTCGCCAAACCGTCCAATCCGTCGGTTATGTTCACCGCGTTGGACCATGCGGTGACATAGACTACGGCGAAGAGGATCCAGAAGGGACCTAGATCGACCACGTGGGATTTGATAAAGGGAACGTAGACCTTGGAAATTTCATCTCCGGTTCCAGTCTTCGCCAAATGGCTCTGGGGCCCATCGGCCCTCACCGACTGGCCGAATTTTAGCACCCTGAGCCTCGCGATGACGGTGGGTCCGAAAAGATAGACGATGAGAAGGGCTGTCACTGCGGCGTAAGCCGAGCGGAAGGTCAGGTAACGGAATATGTTCAAGGGGGAAAAGTATTTTACCAACGGCAGAAGGAACTCTCTCAGCATACCCTAGCCCCCTGGGACGTTTGGCTATTCTTCTCTCGATCCGCCCACCCGGCATCGAAGAGAGTTTCGGTGAGGCGCTCCAGGGCTAGCCCGCGGGAAGCCTTGACCAGGACCAAATCCTTCTCTCGAAGGAAGGCAGCGACACGGCTGATAAGCGCATCTATATCCGAAGTGTGGAAAATCATCGGCCGTTTGCCCGAGGAATTGCCGTCCAGGGGAATCGCCGACAAAGCCTTCTGGGCCGCCTGGGCGGCTATGCCTGCTTCTTCGCCGAAGAAAAAAAGCGCGTCCGCATCGGATCTCGCCGCCCGCTCTCCCATGATCACATGTTCCGTGGAGAGCTTGTCGCCCAATTCCCTCATTCCGCCTAGGACATAGATCTTCCTGCCAAGCCAGTCCACCTCGTCGCAGAGGTCCAAGACCGCCCGCATGGAGTCGGGATTAGCATTGTAGCAATCCCGGAATAAGGAGATTTTACCGCCGAAGAGCTCGGACCTGCCAAAAAGTGGCTTGACCGAAGAAAGGCCCAATGCGCATTTTGCTGGATCCAAGCCCAGCTCATGTGCTACGGAGAGGGCCGCCAGGGCATCCAGCAGATTGTGCTTTCCAGGCAAAGGGAAAGCTATTTCCAAGCCCTTCCAAGAAATGATCCATCCGGCCAAACCCTGGCTCCTGGCACCTTCAAACCCTTGGGTGCTTCGGGGTCCGAATTCCTGCACAGAACCTTTTACTCCCAACGATAGGAAGGCCTTGAAGTCGTCATCTTCCCATACAAAGCCCTTCTGCGTACCGGTAAAGCGGGAAAAAATCTTTTTCTTTTCCTCCGCTATGCCCATCCGGGAGCCTATCAATCCAATATGAGCGGTGCCGATATTGGTGATCACGCCGATGTCGGGCTCGAACAGCCGAGCCAATTCATCCATCTCTCCTCGGCGGTTCATGCCCATTTCAAAGACTGCAGCTTTATGGAAGGGTTCCAAGGAAAAGAGGGCCAGCGGCAGGCCGGAATCGGAATTCAAGTTTCCCTTTCCCACCGCCACAGTGTCCGAAGGGTAGGCGGCGCGAAGCACCGCTCCGATACACTCCTTGGTAGTCGTCTTGCCCGAGGAACCGGTTACCCCGATCCGCAAGAGTCCCTTTATCCTGCGCACATGCTCCTTGGCCAGGCGCTGGAGACCCTCAAGGCTCTTGTCCAGGAAAACAAGACAGGCATCCTTGAGCATTGCAGGCGGGATGGAAGCGAGCAATAGATGTGCCTTGTCTTTTTCGGCCAGGACGCAGGTCGCGCCGTTTTCAAGCGCCTTCAGGGCAAAATCGTGGCCATCGGCTCTTTCACCCTTGAGGGCTACGAAGAGAGCGCCAGGGCCGCAATCCCTTGAATCGAGGGATACGGAGCTCACCTTGGCTTGAAGGTTCCCCTTGCAGACGGCGCCAATCATCCCGCCAATTTCTCCCGCTTCGAAAATCATTCAGACCTCCCCTTGGGAGCGATCTGCACCTTGGTCACGTCTTCCGGTTTCGCTTCCGCCAACCCAAGGCGGCGCGCCATGGACTGGGTCCTTACCCGGGATGAAAGCTGGGCGATCTGGGCGTCCACCTTGCGATTTTCCACTATCCACGCTTCCTGGGCCTTCTCAAGGCTCCTGGCCCGGGCGGAAAGATCGGCGAAGCGGGAGGCCTGCCAGGCCAATCCAATAAGGAAAAGGCCGGAAACGATCAAGAGGGTCCAAAACTTCGTTTTTTTCATGTGCCCTCCCCTTCCCGCGGCCTTCTGACCGCCCTGAGCTTGGCGCTCCGGGAAGCGGGATTGGAGGCGCACTCCGCGTCGCTCGGAACGAGGGGTTTTTTATTCAACTCTTGAAGACCACGGGATTTCGCAAAGTCTTTGCAAAACCGCTTCGCGATCCTGTCCTCAAGGGAATGGAAAGAGATGACGGCGAGGATGCCTCCGGGGGAGAGAAGCTTCGATGCGATTTCCAAGCCCCGGGCTTCCCTGCCGAGTTCGTCGTTGACCGAGATCCGTATCGCCTGGAAGGTTCTGGTGGCTGGATGAATCCTGCCATGCCGGTAGGAGGGAGGCACCGATGAGGCGACTATTCCCGCCAGCGCGGCGGAACTTCGGATGGGGCTCCTTGTCCTAGCCTTGCAGATAGCCTTGGCTATTTGGCGGGAATACCGCTCTTCTCCGTACTGGAAGATCAGGTTCGCAAGGATGTCCTCGCGCTCCCGATGCACGATTTCAAAGGCGGAGTCTTCAAGATCGGGAGAAAGCCGCATGTCCAAGGCTTCTTCGCGAAGAAAGGAAAAGCCGCGGGAAGAATCCTCAAATTGGTGCGTGGATAGGCCGAGATCGAAGAGGATGAAATCGAAAGTTCCGGAGATGCTCGCTAGGACCTGGTCGAAAAATCCTAAAATAAAGTCGGTTTTATCAGCATAGGCGAAGAGCCGTCCCCTCGCCCTTTCCAAGGCTTCAGGATCGGCGTCGATGCCCCGGTACGCGGTCACCTTCCCAGACTCCAACATGGCAAGGGCGTGTCCGCCCGCCCCAAGGGTGCAGTCCAGCACGGTTTTACCATCGCCTCCCGCCTGGGCGAAGAGCTCCATCACCTGGGGAAGCATGACCGGCACATGAAAGCTTCCGGTCATAAGTGGACCCCTTGAAGCTCTTCCGCGGCCTTAGCGAACTCTTCCTTGTTGGCGTCGAGGTAGGCGCGATAATCGTCGGCGTTCCAGATTTCGATGTATTTGGAGATCCCAAGGATCACGCACTCACGGGAAAGATGCGCGAACTCCCTCAGGCTTTGGGGAATCGAAATCCTACCCAACCGGTCTATCTCCACTTCCTGGGCAGGCGCCAGTATACGGCGCTGGATCAGCCTGGACCTGGCCTGGAAGGGGCTGGTATGCTCCATGAGTTTTCCGGAGAGCTCCTCCCATTGAAGGGGCGGGAAAAGCCATAGGCAGTCGTCGATGCCCTGGGTGAGGATGAGGGTTGTCCCAGGGAGTTCGCTCCTCATGCGGGCGGGGAGCGAAATTCTACCTTTTTCGTCCAAGGTGTTCTTGAACTCTCCAGTTAATAGGTTCATCCACTATTTCCTACAATTTACCACTTTTCTCCACTCATCTTCATTTTAGCGATGATTTCAGTACTGTCAACGAAAGGAATTGCTAAAGAATCGACAGAAATAATATTTATTGTAATACCGCTATACGAATGTATAGATACGCGCGAGACCGTGGGTAAAAGGAGGAAAACGAGGAAGGATCGGGGATTTTTGCCTTATTGCGTCAAGAATTCTTTGAATGCGGCGGAAAGCCTGCCAGGATCGATGCCCTGGGGCGCGAAGATGCGCAGACGGCGAAGGGATTTAGCCAGGGCTTGGGACTTTTCTCCCGGGAAGAGGGCGGAATTTTGAGAAAACAACAGGAAGCCCGAGGGAGCCGCCCCGTCGCGGACTTTCAGGTCGCTCTCGAAGTGAATGGATTCGGGGATATCGATGACCAGGGAATCCTTTCCGAGGCCTATTATGCGTTCGAGCTGCGCTTCGGTTTCGCTGCGCTTTTTCAGATCCGCCAAGAGCCTATGCTGGGGGGTTTTCTCTTCGAAAGGGAAACTGGCGATTTCCTCATACGCCGGCCCCTGAAAGGCGGATTCCACCAAGGGAGATGAAGGAAACCTTTCCTTCAACAACAGCTCAAACTCCCAATCTCCAAGGCCGTAAAGATCTCCAGGCGCCAGAGCTCCCGATTTCAGGCCTTGGAATACGGCCTTTTTTACCGCAGCGGTGATGGACCTGACCGAGGGGTGCCAATACACAGCCCGATACATTTGGTATTTCGAAAAGAGGACTGCGTCGACGCTCATGCCGCCTTTCGAGTCCAGAACTAGTTCTTTCCCGTGTACGGACAGCCTGCGGGCGATGTATTCCGCACCGCAGAAAAAGGCGTCGCGGGTGAGGTAGTCCACCTTGTCGGGATCAAGGACTCCGGAGAGGAGGCGGCGATAGAATTCAATCTCCGACCAGGGTTCCGACCTGCCCGAAAGAGGCGTCCCTGCATCGATTATGGCTGCGCTGAGGACGGGATCAGCCCCTGCGTCCACGAGGGCTGAGGCCAAGGGTTCCTTGAGGATGGCCTTGCTTGCCATGGATTCATGGGCTTCCAGGGGCAATTCTTTGAGGGAGTGGGCATAAGGGAAGTGGCCGATGTCATGAAGCAGTGCGGCGGCGAGGAAAGACCTAAGCCCGAGCTCGGAAACGAAGGGCAGCTGCCCCCTTTCCATAAGGGATAGAACCATGCGGCGGGCGAGGTGGAAGACCCCTAGGCTGTGGGACAGGCGGGTATGGGTGGCTCCGGGATAGACTGAAGCCACAGGACCGAGCTGTCTGATGGCATCGAGCCTTGCGAATTCTTCCGCGCCCAGAAGCCCGGCCATTTCCGTATCGAAGGCGATATCCCCCCAAAGGGGATCGCGTATGATTTTTTCGCCGCCGCG
>VKGY01000137.1 GCA_008080685.1 Spirochaetota bacterium | reverse complement strand
CGTTGTAGACGATTGTTCCGCCTTTGGTTCCGGCCTGGGGTCCTATGTCGACGATCCATTCGCAGGCTTTTATGACTTCGGGGTCGTGTTCCACGACGAAGACGCTGTAGCCTCGGTTTTTAAGTTCATACAGGAGGCCGATGAGTTTCTGGGTGTCCCGGGGGTGGAGGCCTGTGGTGGGTTCGTCCAGTACGTAGAGGAGGTCGACGAGGTTGCAGTCCAGCTGGCGGGCCATTTTGACGCGTTGGGATTCTCCGCCCGAGAGGGTTCCCACGGGTCGTTCGAGGTTTAGGTAGCCTACTCCTATGTGGATGAGTTGCTTGAGGATGTATTTGGCTTTCCTTGTCACGGGGGCGGCTATGGGGTCGTCTATGGTTTCGAGGAATTCGAGGACTTGGGGGAGTTCCCAGCGGCAGACTTGGTCTATGCTTGCGCCGTGGATTTTCACTTCCCGGGCCGCGGCGTTGATGCGCGTTCCTTGGCATTGGGGGCAGGTTTCGTATTTGAAGAAGCGGGCATAGGCGTTTTTCTCTTCTTCGTCGGCTTCGTCTTCGCCTTTTTGGGCCATGGAGTGTTCGAGTTTCCGCACGAGGCCTTCGAAGTTGCGGTTGTACGATACGGCTTCCTTGGATCCTTTCACGTGGAAGGGTTCGGAATAGAGGAGGAGGTTGAGTTCCTCGGGGCTGTAGTCTTTGATTTTCTTGTCCGGGTCGACGATCCTGAATTTGACGAGTTCGTTCCAAAGGAAGCTTCCCACTTTGTAGTGGATGTGGAGTATTCCTCCTTCGCGGATGGATTTCTCCCTATCGAGGAATAGGTCAAGGTCGATCTTGGCTATCTTGCCCAGCCCGTGGCAGTGTTCGCACATGCCCAGGGGGTTGTTGAAGGAAAAGAAGAAGGAGGCCCCCAGGAAGGGCCTGCCGATGCGCGAGAACAGGAGCCTTAGGTAGGTGTTCACCTCGGTTGCTGTCCCCACGGTGCTGCGCAGGTTGTTTCCCATCTTCTTCTGGTCTATGACCATGGCGGTGGAGAGGTTGAGGATGTCGTCCACGTCAGGCCTGGACAGCTTGGGCAGCCTCTTCCTGGCGAAGGTCGAGAAGGTCTCAATGAGCTGCCTCTGAGCCTCGGTGTAGATGGTGTCGAAGAGCAGGGACGACTTCCCCGACCCCGAAACTCCCGTGAACGCCACCACCTTGTGCTTGGGAATCTCCGTCGAAATATTCTTCAAATTGTTCGCATGCGCATTCTGAATGACAACAAAATTGGAATTCATAACCCATCCTTATAAGAGAATTCGACAGGAGTACAGGAAGGCAGGATCAACATGTCAAATATTGCCTGCCGTTCCCATTATTCCTTCTTTCCAGGCAACTTGCCCGACTTTTTTCAAGCTTCTTCTCGTTGGTCTTTACTCGACGTTCCAGCTTTTTAATATCCTCTTACGGTGGAAGCTTTTCTGGTTTGATGCCGCGCTGGCCAAGCATGTCGCGTACACTTGCATTGTTCTGCACATGCTCTTTAGTGATGGCAGTCTAGCCCTGCATATCACCCTGTTGAACATTATGGTTTGTCATCTCGGTAGTAAAATTTTTTACGGCGATAGTCAATGTCGGTAAAAATCGGCCAACGGTCGCGTTTTGGTAATGCGGTACCGATCCATCATCCCCTGCGTGGTATTACCACCGGAAAGAGCTTCGTCACCCTTCGATCGGATGCGACCAAAACCAGCATCATCTACTCCTTTGCGATATGTGGCGATTCTTTGTGTCAACGCCAGTTAAGGATTACAATAATTGCAATATTGTGGATCAACATTTGTAATATCTGTCCTTTCAATCCTTTTCTCAAAAGAGCATTTATTGCATTTATATACTATGTATTTAAAAGTTTCTGATTCTTCACCACAGTATTTACATGGTAAACTACCTTCACCTCGACTAACAGAAAACCCTGGAGCATTACATTCGGGACAGAAGGAGTGGCACTTAATGATCAAATCAATGGTAGCATATCGAATTGCTTCCATTCTACTAACGGAACGGTGTGCTCTATGATCATTTTCAACGAAAACTTTTCCCGTAATTGATTTTTTTATTAATAAATCAAATTCCTTAAAAAGATCATCCAAGCTTAAGAAATCTTTTTTAATAATCGAATCATTTTCATTATTTGGCCTAAGGATTAAGTTGTTTTTTGGGAAATCAATGTCTTCGGCCAATGAAATTAGTTCTTCTTTAGTAGTAATACTTTTCTGTAAACTTTTATATGGTCTCTGTTCAGTACCGACTATTTCTATTTTGTTTTTATTATCATATAGGACTATCATTTCAATATTCCACGGTATTATTCCCATGTATGGATCCGTGGTAAAACTACCTTCGCTACCGATTCCAATCTGGTATCCGCTTATTTCAATTGCTTTTTTCGCTTTTAATCGTGCTGTTTCTAGTTGGGATTGATTTCTCTTTTTTTCCCTTGTAAAAGTACCTAATTCATCGGTATCATAACCGTCGAAGAGTACAATTTCTGTTCCTAAGTAGTTTTTTATCAATGGGAAAACTTCAACTTCTTTTTTATGCTTTGTAAGAAAAGCAATTTTGGAATGTCTAAATACATAGTTAATGGAATTATTAAACATGATCTACCCCATGCATGACTAAATCAAGTATTGCGCGAAGCGTCAAGCTGAACACCACCCCAGATTGAGCCGCCATGGCGTAGGACAATCTTCTTAGCAAGCGCAAGACCCACGCCTGTGCAGAAACTCATTCTGACCATGAAGCCCTTGGGAAACACCGAACAACTTGTCCGCAACCCTGTACCAGGATTCGCACTCAATAGCAACAGCATAGACGCGGATGGAAAAATCAAAACACCCCCAGTCATTCTCCGGAACCAAGTCCTCGAACACGGAAACCGCCATCGCCCCCATGTCCGCGGATTCAAATACAAGCATATTACGCCCCAGACGCAAAAATTCCTGCAATTTGTCGATAAGAGGCCTATCTTCTCAACATTGACGCCGCCAAAAGCAGGCCACAATGCGATGCCGACCAGAACGGCGAGGAAAGTCCTGAGAGGAATGCCCAACAAGTCAGCGAGAAATGAATTTTTCATTACCAAAATTCTCTTGCACCTATGAACCTTGTTCATCTAGAAGTAAACACTTGAAAAATATTCTATAACAAGGAATTGCAGTTGAAAAACCGCCAGAAATTCTCCGGATTGGCATTATGGACGCTCGAATTCACAATGCAATTCTTGTCCATACTCCTCATAAGCCTGCGAGGAATGGTACCCGATTTCCTTTCCATGGTGGTCGCTAGCTCCCTTACGATAGCAGGTGCGATGATACTCTTTATCGGCCTCGAACAATTCCTTGGAATAAAAGGCCGGCAAGCACATAACTGGGCGATGCTCGCCATCTATACGCTGATCCTTGCGTATTTCTCTGTTGTCCGCCCCGTATTGGCAGCGCGCAACATAAACACAGCATCAGCGTTGATCTTCATCTGCGCCCAGTGCGCGTGGCTGCTCCTTTCCAAGCCCGAGCCTTCCTTGCGCAAAACGGCAAAGGTCGCCGCAGCGGTATTTTGACTATTCTGCCTTTTCAGCGCCATCAGCATAGCCAACAGCCTTTTGGGCTCGGTCGGAAACGACTACATGAAATCAGGAATCCTCGACGCGGCACTACTCCTTGCTAACCAGATGCTTTTTATCGCCCTCACATTCTCCCTCTCCCTGATGATGAACAAAAGACTCTCCTCCGACCTGGACGAAGACATAGCGGCGAGGAAACGGACGGAGCAGGAACTCAGGATTAGCGAAATTTAGGGGAATGTTCGAGAACATGGCCGCCGCGTCCTGCATGGATCAGCTGGTCTATGAGGATGGAAAGGCTGTTGACATTAAACATATTCGTGGCGGACATATCGAAGAGGAAGCTGCTGAAGCAGCAATTGCAGGATCTCAACGCCACCATGGATCAGCGCATCGAACAAAGGACAGTCGAGCTTCCCCTGGCGAACAAGGAGCTCGAAGACTGCGGCGAGCTGATCCCCGAAGAAGGGCGTGCCTACCTTGAGAGGATAAGGAATGCGGCGCAGCGCATGGGACGGATCATAGAAGACATGCTTTTTCTGTCCCAGATCACCCGCTCGCCTATGGACTTCCAGTCCACGTGTCGGGGCGCATTTTATCATGACTAAATAGGCATGGTTTGACGCGAATTCTTTGAGAT
>VKGY01000136.1 GCA_008080685.1 Spirochaetota bacterium | reverse complement strand
ACGCCGCTTGCATCCCATCATGACTTCTTGCCTAAGTATGTCCTTTCCCATCAGCAACATTCTTCGATGAACTAAAAATACGTTACGCGAGGTATCTGGACTTGATGGTCCTCATGGATTTGAAAAGGTTGCGCTTGGCATGGCTTGAGCCGTTGGTCATGGTTTCTATGAGACGCTTGGTTTTCTTCCTTTCGCCTTCCACGTTGAAATCGCAGGTGCAGGTATGGGAGCTGAAGCGAAGGGACTCTGCGCAGGCGATAATCTGCCGTTCCTCGCAGAGGGCGAGGGGGCGGATGACCGTGAGGGGGTAGTTGTCGTAGGCCATCACCGGCGGCATGGTGGCGAACTCGCCTTTCTTGAGCATGTTCATGAGCAAGGTTTCAAGGATATCGTCCATGTGGTGGCCTAGAGCCAGCTTGTTGAATCCCTTGGACCGGGCATAGAGGGAGAGCTCTGTCCTCCTTTGGGTGGCGCACCAGTAGCAGCTCATCTTTTCTCCCGGCTTGAGCCTTCCCAGGACCGGCACCTCGATGCGCGCGTAGGGTATGTCCCATTCGGCCATCCGCTCCCGCACCCAGGAATCGTCCGCCTGGCCAAGGTCGCTGGCAATGAAACAGGCTTCGATCTCAAACGGAACCTCCCACCACCTGCGCTTGACGGCCAAGTCCCTGGCGAGACAGGTTGAGTCCTTGCCTCCTGATACCCCTATGAGGATTTTTTCTCCCCGTTCAATCATGGCGTAGCGGCGCAGGGCTACTTCTATGAGTTTCGAAACTGTCGATTCCGCATCCTTCATGCCCATGGGCGGAATGTACGCGCCTGGGCCGGGCAGGGTCAATGGGACAAGGGGACAAAAAGAATTGTTGCATGCCCGGAGGGGCCGTGCTAGACTTTCCAGCGGTTCGGCCGCCGCGCCGAGAAGGAGAAAGAGATGAAGAGAACCCTGCTGGTAGTCCTGGCTCTTTTAGTGGTCTTCGGGAGCGCCTTCGCGGCGCCGAAATCCAAGGTCAAGATCGCTCTCATCGTTGAATCGACGGTGGACGACAAAGGCTGGTGCCAAGCAATGCACGACGCCATCCTGGCGGTGCAGAAGAAGTATGGAGCCTCCTTGGTGGAGTACAACTACAGCGAAAAAATGAAGCCCGTGGACGCCGGCTCGGCGGCGCGCCAATATGTCGCCAAAGGCTTCGACATCGTCATCGGCCACGGTGCCCAGTATAAGAACCTCATCCTCGAAATGGCGGAAGAGTATCCCAAGACCACCTTCGCCTTTGGCACCTCAGGAGAGATCGGACCAAAGAACGTTTTCACCTACATGCCCGAGAGCGAGGAAACAGGCTATATCAACGGCGTGATCGCCGGATTGGTCACCAAGGCCAACATCACCTGGGTGTGAGGGCATCAAATCCCAAGGCCCAGGTCCAGGTGGCCTACACCGGTAGCTTCGGCGACTTCGTCAAGGCCGCCGAACTCGCCCACACCCAGGTGAAAGCCGGCGCCGATGTCCTCACCGGATCAGCCCAGCAAGCCCTCGGCGCCTTGAGAGCGGTGGCTGAATATAAGGACAGGAATATTTGGTGGGTAGGCCAGGACACGGCCCAACTGGGCATTCCCGAAAGCTACAAGGTCATCGCCGCCGCCAGCTACGCCTACCAGGCAGTAGTGGAGGCCTTGATCGAAAAACGCCAGTCGGGCGTCCTGGGCGGAGAATCCATTCCCCTCAATTTCAACAACGGCGGCTTTATCTACCAGTTCAACGACAAGGTAGGCCCGGTGCTTACCGCAGCGGTCAAGGCTGCGGCGGAGAAAGCCAAGGCTGACATCACCTCCAGGAAGCTCATGGTCCCCTGGAAAGAGGTAAAATAATTTCCCCAAAGGCGGAGTCCCTGGGCTCCGCCATTTTTATATCAATCCATGTACTGCTTTCCTCAGGTCGTTGGGAGTTAGGTGTCAATGGACGAAAAAATACAGAATCTTAAAATAATGGGCATCACCAAGCGATTCCCAGGGGTGCTCGCCTGTGACGCAATCGACTTGGAGGTTGGAGAAAACCAAGTATTCGCCTTGGTGGGCGAGAACGGCGCGGGGAAAACCACCCTCATGAACATGCTCATGGGGCTTTACCAGCCCGACGAGGGCGAAATCCGCATCAACGACCGGAAGGTCCAATTCCATACTCCGGCGGAAGCCTTCGCCGCCGGGATCGGCATGGTTCACCAGCATTTCATGCTGGTGCCCAACATGACCGTGGCGGAGAACGTAGCCCTTGGCGCGAGGGAGTTCCATTCTCTGGGACGGCTCGATCTCGGGGGAGCCAAGAAGAGGATCAAGGATATCTCGGCGCGGTACAACCTGCCTGTCCAGCCGGAAAGCTATATTTGGCAACTCTCGGTGGGTGAACAGCAGAGGGTGGAGTTGATAAAGACCCTCTGCTTTGGAGCCCGGTTCCTGATCCTGGACGAACCCACTTCCGCCCTCACCCCCCAGGAAACTGAGGAATTGCTCGACCTCCTCCGTAGGATGTCCGAGGACATGTCCATCATTTTCATCAGCCACAAGCTCCAGGAGGTGACAAGCCTCTCGGATCAGGTGGGAATCCTGCGCCACGGGAAAATGGTATTCACGGGACCTACTTCGGCCCAGTCTCCGGCCAAACTCGCGGCCCTGATGACGGGGCACGAGGTGAATCTTCCGAAGAACGAATGTCCGGAGGAGGGAGGGCTGCGGATGCTCAGCATCAAAGGCCTGAAGGTGCGCTCGGACCGGGGCTTTCTCGCGGTGGACGGCCTCGATCTCGCCATCCATTCGGGAGAAATCCTTGGATTAGCGGGAGTTTCGGGAAACGGGCAGAAGGAATTGGCCGATGCCTTGGCGGGCTTGCGTCCCGTGGAATCAGGCGTCATCGACCTTGAAGGACGAAACATCACGAACCTGAGCCCTCAGGAAATCATATCAAACGGTTTCGGCTACATTCCAGAAGACAGGAACCATGAAGGGATCGTGCCCTCATTTTCGATCAAGGAAAACCTGATCCTCAAGGATTTCGCCTCCCCTGAATTCTCCCAAGGACCCTTTCTATCCTTGGCCCGGGCGGACAAATACGCCCAAGCCCTGAAGGAACGATACGATATCCGAAGCCCCTCGATTAAAACTCAAGCCGGATCCTTATCCGGCGGCAACATCCAAAAGGTCATCCTGGCGCGGGAGTTGGCCCGCAAGCCCAAGGTCCTGGTAGCCGTCTATCCCACCCGCGGGCTGGACATGGGTGCAGAGGAATTCATCCATACCCGCCTGCTGGAACTGAGGGAGGGGGGAGCACCCATCCTTTTGATTTCGGAGGAACTCGAGGAACTCATGAACCTCTCGGATCGGATCGCCGTCATTTTCAAGGGAAGAATCATCGATACGGTCCGAGGATGCGACGCCACCCTGAAAGGCTTGGGCCTTCGCATGGCAGGCTTGGTTGATGGGGCTGAAGGAGGCGCGGCATGAGGAAATCCCTTGCGGTGATCTATGTGTTCCTCGTCTCCTTGGCTGCGATCCTGGCGGCGGTGGGGATCGGGGCTTTCGTTCTTCTCATCCTGGGCGCCGACGTGGTCACTGTCTACAGAGTAATCCTCACCGAACCTCTCAAGGATCTTTTCGGTATCACTGAGATATTGGTGAGGGCTGTGCCCCTCATCCTCGTCGCCCTGGGCATCGCCATCGCTTTCCGATCGGGCATCCTTAACATCGGCGCGGAAGGGCAGATGCAAATGGGCATCATCGCCGCCGCGGCTGTGGCGATAGCCCTGCCGACATTGCCCAAATACATCCTCCTACCTTTAAGTCTCCTTGCCGGCGCCCTGGGAGGCGCCCTCTGGGCATCCATAGCCGGGGCCCTCAAGGCCAGGCTTGGGGTAAACGAGATTCTTTCCACCTTGATGCTCAACTATATTGCCGCCCAGCTCTACGGATTCCTTCTGCGCGGTCCTATGATTGACCCGGCGGAAATCCAGATGGGCTCGGGAACCCCTCAGTCGGTCAGACTACCGAAGGCGGTCTGGATAGACCGGATCATTCCCGGCATGAGGCTCCATTACGGCATCGTCATCGCTTTGGTATTGGCGGTATTGGTCTATCTCCTGCTATGGAGGACAACCTGGGGCTTCAAGCTGAGAGCCGCGGGCGCGGAGCCCAAGGCTGCCCGGTATGGGGGCATAAAGGTGGAACGCTGCATTCTTTCCGCCATGATCCTTGCCGGAGCATTCGCAGGCCTTGCCGGGGCGGTGGAGGTCACCGCCGTCCATAGGCGCGCCATAGAGGGGATATCCTCGGGGTATGGTTTTTCGGGCATCGTGGTGGCGCTTTTCGGCGGCCTCCACCCCGCGGGGATCATCCCTTCGGCGCTGTTCCTGGGGCTTCTCCTGATAGGCGCCGACATGACCCAGCGGGCTATGTCGGTGCCCGCCAACATGGTGCTGGTCCTGCAGGGAGCGGTGATCCTGAGCATCATATCCGCCAAGATGTTTATCAACGACCCTTATGCCCGGGATAGGTTTTACCGTTTTGTGTCCAGGAGGGGCAATGAACCTCATTGATCTTGCGCTCAACATCCTCTCCTTGGGAATTCCCTTTTCCGTGGCCTTCCTCCTTGCGGCTTTGGGCGAGATGTTCAACCAGAGAGCGGGAGTATTCAACCTGGGCTGCGAGGGCATCATGGCCATGGGGGCCTTCCTTGCCTTCATCCCCGCCTATTACCTCCAAAACACGGGGCTCGCGGCATGGGCGAATTTCATCGGCATCGGTGCTGCGGCGGCCATAGGCGCGGCCATGGGACTTCTATTCGCCCTGGCAACCGTTTCCTTCAAGACGCCCCAAGGCATCGCCGGCATTGGCCTCCATCTCCTTGGCTGGGGCGTCGCGGGAACTTTGTTCCGATTTTTTGTTGGTGGAGTCACCGGAGTACCGGGTCTNNTGGAGTCACCGGAGTACCGGGTCTGCCCAATATCCCTATTCCCTTCCTGTCAAAAATTCCGCTTCTGGGGCCTCTGGTCTTCAACATGAATGCCATGGCCTACGGGGCCTTCCTTTTCGTGCCCGCCTCCATATACATCCTATTCAGGACCCCCTGGGGGCTGAAGGTGAGGGCGGCGGGAACCCATCCTCGGGCCGCGGACACCATGGGAGTGCCGGTCATCCGCACCCGATATCAGGCGCTAGCCCTGGGGGGAGCCTTGGCCGGGCTCGCGGGAGCCTATCTTTCCTTGGGACAGGCCAAAATGTTCGCCGACGACATTGTCGCAGGGCGGGGTTTCATCGCCGTGGCCCTGGTCTACTTCGGCCGCTGGCATCCGCTGTGGATCCTGGGCGGCAGCCTTCTATTCAGCATCGCCCAATCCTTCCAACTCGCCATCCAGGTGCTGGGGATCGATTTCCCCTACGAGTTCGCCGTCATGCTGCCCTATGTCCTCGTCATCCTTGTGCTCTCCCTGTCGAAGAATTCCACGATCCGGGGTCCTGCGGAGTTGGGAAAGCCCTACGATAGGGAAAAGCGGGTATAGCATTCCTATGCGAGGGAATTTTTTTCCCAAGGCTAGGAGGAACCCTCGGGGTCGGCGACGATTTTTTTCTGGCATTTTCCTCGTTTTTCCGTCTTTTAGTGATTTTTAACTTTGGCATGGATTTTGCGTTAAGGTATTCGCCACTCTCAAGGAGGAAATCATGGCTGTCGTGAACAAGAAGTTGCAGGCTAAGAATGTCCGGAATCTTAGGCACATCATCCAGGCGGCATTTTTCGTATTGGTCGCCGTCACCGTCACAATGGAAAAATTAGGCGAGGCGGGAATCAAGATTCCGATACTCCCTTCGGGGTCCCTGCATGCGATATGCCCCTTCGGCGGAGTAGTCTCGTTCTGGAACTTGCTCAACCTAGGCACCTTGGTGAAAAAAGTGCATGAGTCTTCCGTAGTCCTGGGCGTCATTGGTTTGTTCCTGGCGATACTCTTCGGACCCGTGATCTGCGGATGGATCTGCCCCTTCGGCAGCTTCCAGGAATTCATCGCGAAAATCGGCAAAAAGCTCTTCGGCAAGAAATACAACAATTTCATACCCAAGAAGATCGACCGCGTCCTCCGCTATCTGCGGTACTTGGTTTTCGCCTGGGTCAGCTATATGACAGTCGTTTCCGGCAAGCTCATTTTCGAAGCCTACGACCCCTACTTCGCCCTTTTCAAATTTTGGACCGGCGAAGTCGCTCTGACCGGTTTTATCGCCCTCGGCGCCGTAGTTGTCCTCTCGCTCTTTGTGGAACGGCCCTTCTGCAAATACGCCTGCCCCTACGGAGCCTTCTTGGGGATCACCAATCTTTTCAGGGTTTTCGGGATCAGGCGGAACGCCCCCACCTGCATTTCCTGCAACGCATGCAACAAGGCCTGCTTGATGAACATCGACGTGGCCAGCGCGAAAGTAGTCCGGGACCATCAGTGCATCTCCTGCCTTGAGTGCACCAGCGAAGTGGCCTGTCCCGTTCCCGCCACCGTCGAGGTGATGAGCTTCGCTGGCCAGGCCAAGGACAGCTATGCCGAGAAAAAAGCGTCCGGCAAATAAGGAGAGTCATATGAAAATCAATGCTAAATCGATGGCCTTGGCGATAGTGGCTACCTTCGTGGTAGGAATCGGGGTTTCCCAAATCGTTGGATATTGGAAAATGGAAGGATCGAAGACTCCCGTGGCGATAAAGGAAGGTGAATTCGCCGGCTTGCCCAATCCCGCCGATATCAGGGGTTCCTATACCTGGGAGGATTTGGGAAAAGCCTTCAAGTTCGATCCGGCTTGGGCGATGACAGCCTTCGGCGTGACGGATCCCGCGAGCAAGCTCAACACGCTGGAGACTGTTTACTCCAAGACCCTTCTGCCGCTGGGCACTGAAATCGGCACCGGGTCTGTCCGCTATTTCGTGAGCCTTATCACAGGAATTCCTCTGGAGGCCGAAGCCGACAACATCTTCCCCATTACGGCGATTCCTGTCCTGAGGGAGCATTCAAAGGCTGATCCTGCGCTGATCGACGCGTTGGAAGCCAAGGCGTTCCGGCCTGGCCAAGCTGCGGCTCCCGCCGCCGCGCCGGCGCCTGAGGCTGCAGGCTCCTCCGCTCCCGCCGCCACTCCGAAGGCTGAGCCAGCGCCAGTTGTAGCGCCCGCACCAACGGCTCCTGCCGCAAGCGCCCCGGCCGCCGCCGATGTCGCCCACGCGCCGATGGTCGGGGCGGTGACGGGCAAGACAAGCTTCAAGGACCTCAAGGATTGGGGCTTGGACGAGGCTAAGATCAAATCCGCCACGGACGGCAAAATTGGAAAGGATGGAGATATCGTAAAAGATTGGGCTTCCGCCCGCGGGCTGACATTCTCGGAATTGAAAACCAAGTTGCAAGACTTGCTTGCCGCGGCCGGAAAGTAGCCATATAGCAGGATGATGCCAAAGGCGCCGGATCAGTCCCCGACCACCGACTTGATGAAGGTGACCAGGACATTCAGCGCCCTTTCGTTCGCCCCGCCTTCGGGGATGATGATGTCCGCGTACGCCTTTGTAGGTTCGATGAATTGATAATGCCCGGGACGGACAACGTTCAGGTATTGTTCAACCACCGAATCCACCGTCCGTCCCCGCTCCTTGATGTCCCTGATCAAGCGCCGGATGAAACGGATATCGTCGGGTGTATCGACGAAAATCTTCAAGTCTATGAGATCCCTCACTTCCTTGTTGGTAAACACCATGATGCCTTCGAAAATGATGATCTTGCGGGAAGCCATGGTGATCGTTTCCTGGCGGCGCCGGTGGTGCACGAAATCGTAGGTGGGCATTTCTATGACTTCGCCCCTCCGTAACGCTTCTAAGTGGCGGATGATAAGGTCGTTGTCGAAAGCCTCGGGGTGGTCGAAATTGAAGGCGGTTATGTTTGCGTTGGAGATATATTCCGCGGATTTGTAGTAATTGTCCTGGGGGATGAAAACGAAATCCTTCACGAGTTCGGAAATCTTGCGTACGATGGTTGTCTTTCCGGACCCGGATCCGCCGCAGATGCCGATTACCGTTGTAGGCGTCATGGATTCAAGCCTAACAGATAGGACTCAACCTCGTCCACCATAGAATCCGGAGTCGAGGCCCCGGCGGTTAGGCCGACGCTCGCGAAGCTGAAGATCTCCTTGGGGAGTTCGCCCGCCCTCTCGATATGCCAGGACGGTTTGCCCGAGGCTTTGGCCGCGAGGAAGAGCCTCTGGGTATTCGCCGAATTCTTGCCCCCCACCACGACGATCGCCGATACCCGGGCGGCCAGGGAATCAAGGGAGTTTTGTCGTTCCGACGTGGCGGGGCAGAGCTGGGCTATGAGCGCCACGGGAAGCCTGGAGAAGCGCTTGGCTGTGGCCACGGCTTCGGCGGAGGATTCCGCCACCACGGCGCCAGGAGCGTAGCCAAGGATACCCATCACCTCTCCATGCGACCTGTCGCCGGCTATCACAACCTGATACCCCTGGCGGACCAGGTCGGCCGCTTTTCTCTGGCTTTTTATAACCCTAGGGCAGGTGGCGTCCACGACAAGAGTGCCCAGTGTGTCGAGCCGGGAGAATACCTCTGGTGGTGCCCCGTGGGCGCGGATGACGACTATGGCATTGCGAAGCCGATCCGCCCAGTCGGGCGAATCGACGCTCGAGGGATCCAGGACTCGCACACCTTCGGCCTCGAGGGCTGCGACGGCTTGGGGATTATGAATGAGGGGGCCATAGGTGAATACGGGCCTCTGTCCACATGATCCGTCCTGCGCCGCTTTGCGAGCCAGGGTCTCAGCCCTTCTGACCCCCATGCACATGCCGAGGACTTCGGCTCTGGATACGACCATGGCCTTATACTAGCTTCGCTTTCCCTTTTTGCCAACAGCGCCGCATGAGCACCGCGCCGCAGGGGCGCTGGAAATGAGGCTCGAGTATATTTATGCGTCCAATATAAATAATTATATAATATGACAATATCTGGAAAACCATCTTGCCGATATTGCAATAAATGATATACTTCCTCCGCGGGAAGGAGAAACCATGACAAACCGGAAAACCATTGTCGTAGCCTTGGGAGGCAACGCTATAATAGAGGAAGGTACCGAGGGTACCATCGAGCAGCAGTTCGCGAACACCAGGAAGAGCCTGGCCGCCATAGTGGGCATGATCCGCGAAGGGCACAAGGTTGTCCTCACCCATGGGAACGGGCCCCAGGCGGGGGTGCACCTCATCCGCAACGAAGCCGCCAGCCAGCAAGTGCCGCCTTCGCCACTGGGCGTCATCGTCGCGGACACCCAGGGCTCCATGGGCTACATGATAGCCCAATGCCTCTCCAACGCATTGCTCAAGGACGGAGTGAAAAAGGACGTGGTCACGGTGGTCACCCAGGTGGAGGTGGATCCCGAGGATCCCTCCATGAAGAACCCAACCAAGTACGTTGGCCCTTTCTACAAGGTGGAGCAGGTGGAGGCTCTGCGCCAGCGGGGTTGGATCATAAAAGAAGATCCGGGCAGGGGTTTCCGGAGAGTGGTGCCCAGCCCCCTTCCCCTGGATGTGGTGGAAAAGGACATCATCAAGGACCTGATCGACGACGGCAAGATTGTCATCGCAGTAGGCGGCGGAGGTGTGCCGGTTCGAAAGGACAGCGAGGGCTGCCTCCAAGGCGTTGACGCAGTCATCGACAAGGACAGGGCCTCGGCTCTCCTCGCCAACCTCATCGCCGCCGACGAATTGATCATACTCACCGGGGTTGACAGGGTCGCGATCAATTATAAAAAGCCCGACATGAGGTTTTTCGACAGGCTGACCGTGGTAGAATGCGAAGCATACCTCGCGCAGGGGCAGTTTCCCAAGGGTTCCATGGGACCCAAGATAGAAGCGGCCTGCGATTTTGTGAAGCGCGGCGGAGAGAAGGTAATCATCACCACCATGGAGAACGCCACCCTCGCCGTGGACGGGAAGGCGGGAACGGTTATTACCGCCTAGGGTATTTGCCTTGACGAGTCTCAAGGTTCCGTGCTAGTTTTTTCCGAATCTTTACGCAAAGGATTGTATATGAATGCTATAGCAAAGGGTCTCGTCCTCCTGCAGGGCGCCGCGGCCAACCCCACCGGCCAGATGCTCTCGACCATCGTCACCTTCGGCCTCGTGTTTGTCGTATTCTACTTCCTGATCATCCGCCCCCAGAATAAGAAGCAGAAAGACATGCAGAAAATGATCTCAGCGGTCAAGAAAGGCGACAAGATCGTCACCATCGGCGGAATCCATGGCACCGTGCACGCGGTCAAGGACACTACCGTAGTGGTGAGGGTAGATGAGGATTGCAGGATAGAGTTCTCCAAATCCGCGATCGCCTCCGTGGCCGTGGCCAAGGCCGAGGAAAAATCCTCGGAAGCTCCCGCCGAAAAAATCGAAGAAGAGAAGAAATAACCTTCAAGAACCTTCTTTCTCCCTCGTCCAACCCTGGAAAGGGCGGAGGGAGGCTCTTGCCGAGATACCTATTGTGGAGTTACCGGAATGAGTAAAATCCGTCGTCTGTTGATCGTGCTCGCGGTGTTCGCCATCGCGTTTTCCTTCCTATACAATCGAATGGTATTTTCTGACCCCGAAGGAAGATCAGGCTACTGCGGTCGGAACTCGGGAGCAAATCAGGGATTATTCGCGTAGGATGGCCTACGCCGCCCTGGTGGATATAAAGGCGAAGGCCCTCTCGGGCGACGGCGCCGACTTGGCGAACACCTATCCCGTGGTCGCCCAGGTGGCGAAAAAGGCATATAAAGACACTAAGCGCGCCGTTCCATCGGATTTGAACGCCGCAGGCCTTCTCGCCGCCTTCTCCAGCGAACGCGTCATGTTCGAAGCCGTTGAGGCCAAATATCGCGAAAAGGTCTTGAACCTCAAGAAACTCCATGGAAACGCGATCCAGCTAGGCTTGGACCTCGCTGGCGGAATGTCTGTCATCATCCAGGCGGACTTGGATGCCTTGGCGGAGAAAGTCGGGCACAACCTTTCTGTCTCGGAGAGGGAAGACGCCATGGTGCGGGCTATAGAGGTCCTTAACAATAGAATCGACCAGTTCGGGCTCACCGAGCCGGTCATACGGCGCCAAGGGGAAGACCAGATTTACGTGGAGATTCCCGGTACCGCCGATCCCGAGCGCATCAACTCGATAATTATGGGCAAGGGCAACCTAGGCTTCTATATCGTGGATTCCGAAGCCACCTCCGCCCTCAACTCCTATCTCAGCACCAATCCCCTGGGCGTCGACGAGAGGTCGATGACCGTGGCCCAGCCGGGCATCGTGCCCCCGGGCAAGATTATCCGGAAGGTATACGAAAAAGACAACTACGGACTGGATGAATTCACCGGCGAATACCTTGTCATGGAAGCCAAGCCTGGATTGGACGGCAGCCATGTGCAGAGCGCGACGGTTTCTTCGGATCAGATCACCGGCAAGCCGGAGACCAATTTTGTCCTTGACAAGGAAGGCGGCGAGCTCTTCTACGAACTCACCAACGCCAACGTGGGTAAAACCATGGCTGTTGTCCTGGACGACAGGGTCAAGTCCTACGCCAGGATCCAAGAGCCCATCCGCGAATCGGTGCGGATCTCGGGATTTGACGCCGACGAAGCCCAAACCCTCGCCACCCTCCTTAGAACCGCGGCTTTGCCCCTATCGCTTTCCGTGGCCAATCAGCAGGCGATCGGAGCTTCCCTGGGCGAAGACACCATCATCCAAGGTCAGCGGGCTATCATGGTCGGCCTACTGGCGGTATTCGTGTTCATGTTCGCCTACTACAGGGGAGCAGGCATCAACGCCACCCTGGCGCAGGTGATCAACCTCTACATCATGCTCTCGATCCTCACAGCCTTCAAGCTCACCCTTACCCTGCCATCCATCGCGGGATTCGTCCTTACGGTAGGCATGGCGGTGGACGCGAATGTCATCATTTTCGAGAGAATCAAGGAAGAACTCAGGGTAGGAAAATCCAGGAAGGCCGCCATAGACGCAGGGTTCCACAAGGCATTCTGGGCTGTCATGGACTCCAACATCACCACCATCATAGCCGCGCTCTTCCTCGCCCAGCTAGGAAGCGGACCCATCCAGGGCTTCGCCATCTCGCTCGCCATAGGAAACATGACGAGCCTCTTCACCTCCCTCTTCGTTTCCAGACTCATCTTCGATTTCGGTACCGAAACACTGAATAAGAAGAGCGTCTCCATCAGCTGGAGGATCAAATAAATGAAGCGCATCGTCCGATTCAGCAAATATTTCCTGCCCGCCGCAATCCTTTCCCTTGTTCTGATAGTCCTGGGCTTGGTGGGTTTGGTAAGCAAAGGCTTCAACCTTGGAGTAGATTTCCAGGCCGGCGTCAATCAGACAGTCCAGCTCGCCATTCCGGTGGGAGAGGTTTCCTACACGGGGAAAGGCAACGCGGAGATGAGAATTTCCGACGAGGCGGTGGTCTTGATATTCTCCGGTGCTGAGGTGGAACAGAAAACCACCACCATAGCCTTTGCCTCAAATCCCACCATCGCCGACGTAGCCAAGGCCCTGTCTGCGGAAATGGGAGTAGAGGTTAGCCTTCAGGCGAACCAGGATACATTGGCTTCAACCCTTCTTGTGCCCACTTCTCAGGGCAACACACTCCTATCCCGGGGAACGCTTACCTTGCATAGGGTCCCGGCCAATGAAGCGGAACGATTCGCCAGCATTGACCTTGTCCGCGAGGCCGTTTCCTTCCTCGGCCAGGTATCCGTCCAGAGCATACGCCCCACGGAAAGCCAGCGATTCTTGATCCGCGTCCGGGATGAAGGCACAGACCCGCATTTCACCGAGACCGTCCGCTCCACCCTTACCAAGCTGTTGGAGGAAAAGTTCGGGCAGAAGCGCGTCGTGGTCCTGAAGACAGATTTCGTCGGCGCCCGGTATTCCGAAGCCCTCTCCAAGAGCGCCGCTTTCCTGGTTACCGCAACCCTCTTTCTCATCCTTTTGTATTCGGCGATCCGGTTTAAGATCCAGTACGCTCTCGGAGCCGTCATTGCCATAGCCCACGACGCCCTCATCATGGTGGCCTTCATCGTCTGGACGAGGATGGAATTTAATGCAACCACCATTGCGGCAATCCTCACCATCCTCGGCTACTCGATCAACGACACGATCGTCCAATTCGACAGGATAAGGGAAGAAAGAAAACTCCGACCCACGGATACGTTCGTCGATGTCGTCGATTCCGCCCTCACCCACACGCTGTGGAGAACGATCATAACCACCGTCACCACCATGCTGGCGGTGCTGGCCCTCTTCTTCTTCACCACCGGCAGCATGAAGGATTTCGCCCTTGCCCTCTTCGTTGGCATGATATCCGGCACCTATTCGACTATTTTCATAGCCTCGGGCTTTGTGGAGTGGTGGCAGAGAAAGGTTGCGAAAGGCAACTTCAAGGACAAGGCGCCGAAGATCGCTCCAACCGAGGGAGAGGCTTAAGAGAGGTTCCATTTAGGGTCGCCTAACGACGGCCCTTTACATAATCGGGGCTTGCGGAGTATAGTGAGTCCCTCCAAGGCGCCGTACCCAAGCGGTAAGGGAGAGGTCTGCAAAACCTTTATGCATCGGTTCGATTCCGATCGGCGCCTCGAACCACAGGCTATCCGCGAGGCTTTCTCGGATAGCCTTTTTCATTTACCATGACGCGAATCAGACAGCGAGGAGCGGTACGCCGATGAAAGGGCTGAAATCCAGGGTCATCCAACTAGGACAAGGATTGGGTATTTTGGGTGCGTTGTGCGTCGTTGTCGCCCTTGCAGCCTTCATAATCCATCTTTCCGGCTTCACTCAAGTGAAAAACGCCCTTGGCGCAAGCCTCGCAGCCCGAATTTCCAAAGAAATCGAATCCCTCCTGGCGTCAAAAGTAGCCTTAGGCCAGCGTCTCGCATCAGCCTTGGAGGCGAACCCATCGCTCTCCGAGGCGCAGCAGTCGGCCATCGCCTCCGCGATCATGGGATCGGATTCCACCATCACAAGCGTAATCATAGCGCCTGGAGCAATAGTGAAATTGCACTTTCCCCCCTCCCAGGGCGAAGCCCTCATTGGGCACGACCTTCTTTCCAATCCGGAGAGAAGGGACAGCCTGGTAAAGGCTGCGGAAGCCAGAGGAGCTATCATCGCAGGCCCTTATGAAACCGTGGAGGGGAACCAGATTGGGTTTATCCGCTATCCAATATATTCAGGCGGAAAACTCTGGGGATTTGCCAGCATCACCTTTGACTTTGCTGCGTTTTATGATTCGTTGGGCTTGGCGCAAGATTTCCCCGACCTTGGGATCGGCCTTTTCATGAGTGAGAACGGTACGGCGGCCTATAAAATCGCGGGAGACGATGGGAGAGGGGTTTTAAGGCATGCACAAAGTCCCATCGCAGCGTACGGTCTGTCCTGGGTCCTTGTCCTTGCCCCGCGGTCGGGATGGGGGTATTTGGATTTTTCCCTGATCGTCCTCTTTGCCATGGCCCTCATTTCTTCCTTTGCCCTTATTGCGCTGTACATTACCTCTGCCAGGAATAAAAAAGAAAAGGTAGATGCGACTGCCCCGCAACCCGCCAAAATGGAAGCCCAAGCTCGGGCGCCGAAAGAAGTATCGAAGGGGGAGGGCAATACCGAGCTCGAGGCAGAACCTGAAGCTGAAAGTCTTGGCGATTTTTTGGATTTTGAGGAAATGGCGAAAAAGAAAGGCAGAAAACTACGTTTCCGTGGCCCGAGCGTGAAGGGAGAGCTGTACATGCCTGAGAAGGGAAACGCAAAGCCTATTGCTGTCGAATCGCCTGAATCTTCGCCAGCACCCNTGAATCTTCGCCAGCACCCGCTGAAGCCGAGATGGTTGAACTTCCCATCAAGCAAGCTGCCGCGGAGGAGAAGCCCTCCGCGACGCCTGCGCTAGCCCTTGTTTTGGGACCACTCTTCCATGAGGAACGAGCTTCCATCCTGGTTGTGGACGATTCTGAGGTAAACCGTGATTTGGTTGGGCGCATGTTGAGCCTCAAGGGCTATTCGACAGAATTCGCGGATTCAGGTTCCGCTGCCCTCGCCCGATGCCGGGAAGGTACCTACGACCTGATCTTCCTGGATTGCTTCATGCCGGGCATGGATGGATATAAGACGAGCGTGCTGCTTAGGGAGGAAGGTCTCAGGCGAAGCACGAAAATCATTGGGATGAGCGCAAGGGTGGGACCAAGGGAATTGGAAACCTGCAAGGCCGCGGGCATGGACGATGTGTTGGCTAAGCCCTTCACTTCCAAGCAACTTTTCGAAAGCCTGGCCAAAAACCTTGTTAGGAATTCCTGAAGTCCAGGGCCTTACTATCCGAAGGGTGGCAAATCCGGTATTTTAATCCTATGCCGAATCAGTCGATCTTGAAAAAACCTTTTCGCTACCAATACTTCAACGCAACGCTCTACTTAATAGCGGTGAATGTAGGGCTTTTCGCCCTAGGCTATGCGTTTCCGCAATCCAAACTCCTCATGGCCCTCAACCCAAGGGCAGTGGTTTCAGGCTATGTCTGGCAAATATTTACGTACATGTTCGCCCATGCCGATCTGTCACATCTCGCGGTCAACATGCTGGGCTTGTTCTTTTTCGGAACCCATGTGGAACGAAACCTAGGAAGCAGAGAATTCATCCTCTTCTACACCCTCTCAGGCATTCTCGCAGGAGTGGCATCCTTGGTGATCTTCGCCGCCACCTCAGCCTGGTACACTGTCCTCCTAGGTGCCTCAGGGGCTGTGTTCGCCGTCCTATTGGCCTTCGCCATCCTCGACCCCAAGGCCATGATCTATATCTATGGGATCATCCCCGTGCGGGCTCCCTACCTTGTCCTAGGCTACGCCGGCATAGAACTTCTCTCCCAGATGTTCAGCTTTCGATCCTCCGTAGCCCATCTTACCCATTTGGCGGGCTTTGCCGTGGCCTGGCTCTACTTTCTGGTGAGGTTTGGCATTAACCCGTGGAATCGGCTTTTTAGGAGATAGGCTTGGAGTGGACTCTCTTTTCTTCCGCCTGGGCATGAATCTTTTCGAGTTTTTCCATGATGTGGTCCACCGTCTCCTGCTTTTTATCTTCCCTGAAATGATGATCTTCCTTGACGTGGGCGAGGAGATCGGAACATTTTTGCACTGGCCCGAAGCTGTAGACTACGGTATCGGAGTGGAGAATGTCGTCTTCCATTTCACCGGATGGGTTGATCCTCAGGATATTGCCGTTCACCGCAACGGGAATGTAATTGTCGAAGCTCTTAATATATGAGGCGATTTCCCTCACGCCCCGCTTCGAAGCGGGATTTCCCGGCCTATAGCGGGTCCCTGAGGGAAACACAAGGATGATCTTCCCTGAGTTCTTGACCTTTCCCAGGGCTTTCATCGCTGCGCGGTTTATGGACATGGATCTGCGCATTTCGTGGTAGAGCTTGTTCGGATCCTTAAAATTTTGTTTGATGATCTCCAGGGACCGGCTTGGGTAAATAATGATCCGCGTGTAGGCGTCAGCGAATGCAGATACGATGGGATTGGACTCGTTAAGCTTAATTCCTGCGATAGCCACCACTGAATTCGCAAGCTTGAGGCCCAGCGATCCGGCCTTCCGCAACAGGTAATGAAAGGCGGGAAGGTCAAAATTTGAATAATGCTCCATCAGGAGGAGGCAAGACTCGCCCCGGTCGGATCGCGCCAGAAGGTCCTCGATATGCTCATGCCCATCGATTCCTGAACCGGGAAGGAGATGCTCCTCAAGAATCTTGTCGATAAAGGGCAACAATTCCACTTTTCCGACTTGATAGACGCTCTCCTCGGAAACAGGCTTCTGTTCCCGGGCGCCTGAGAGCATTCTCCCTAGAATAGCCTTATATCTATTGCGGATTGATTCCATCTTCGCTCCATTTCAAAAAACTGCCAACCCAGGTTTAACTATAGTTACCCAATATCCGGTTGTCAATTTAGCCCGGAACCGGGATTTCGGGCTTCCTTAGGCGGCATTTGGAATGTATCATCGAGAAACCCATGAAAGAGCATGACAAAGAAGCGTCCAAGGTTGCCGCCTTGTATGCAGTCCTTGGCGCCCTTTGGATATATTTTAGCGACAGCCTTGCCGCCATCCTGGCGAAGACGCCAGAGGATTTCACCACCCTAGCGATGTACAAAGGTTGGGGCTACGTGGTCGTAACATCCCTCCTCCTCTTCGTCCTACTGAGGCGGCGGATCCTGCGCATCAACAAATCGAAGATCGAGGTGGTCAGGGCCTACGACGAGACCATAGAAGCCCTTTCTTTCGCCCTGGACCTCAAGGACAAGGAAACTACCTGGCATAGCAAGCGGGTGACCGAATTGGCCGTAAAAATCGCAAAAACCATGGGCCTTGAGGAAGATCAGATAGTACAGCTCCGCCGCGGTGCCATGATCCATGACGTAGGTAAAATGGGCATACCGGATTCGATCCTTCTCAAGCCAGGGGCCTTGAGCGAGGAAGAATCGGCGATCATGAGGCGCCATCCATCCTATGCCCATGAAATGCTCTCGAAGATCAAGTACTTGGAGCCAGCCCTGGAAATTCCCTATTGCCACCATGAGCGATGGGACGGCTCAGGCTACCCCCGAGGGCTGAAGGGGGAGCTCATCCCTCTTTCGGCCAGGATATTCATGGTTGCCGATGTCCTCGACTCCCTCACCAGCGACAGACCCTACCGTAACGCATGGACCCACGACGATGCGGTGGCGGAAATAAAAAAAGAACGCGGGCGGTTGTACGACCCTGCCGTGGTTGACGTGGTTGTCGAACTTGCAGCCCGCGGCCAGCTCTCCGTATAGGAGCTTTAGTTCAAAGGCTT
>VKGY01000135.1 GCA_008080685.1 Spirochaetota bacterium | reverse complement strand
CTCATCGAATATGAGAAGGATGCCTTTCTTATCGCAGAGTGTGCGGAGCGCGGCGAGATACCCGTCAGGAGGAACCACCACGCCCGCTTCGCCCTGGATTGGCTCGACGAGAATGGCGACGGTGTTGTCGTTCGCCGCTTCTTCCATACCCTGGGCATCCCCGAAGGGGACTTTCACAAATCCCGGCGTATAGGGGCCGTAATTTCCATAGGAATCCGGATCAGTGGACATGGAGATGGCAGCGATGGTTCTGCCATGGAAATTGCCGCTGGCGCAGAGGATTTCCTGCTTTCCGTTGGGAATTTGTTTTTTTACCGCTCCCCAGCGCCGCGCCGCCTTGATTGCCGTCTCCACCGCCTCGGCGCCGGTATTCATGGGAAGGGCGGATTCATAGCCTGTGTATTCGCAAAGTTTCTTGAGGAATTTGCCCATGATGTCGTTATGGAATGCCCGGGAGCTCAAGGTGAGTCTTCCTAGTTGGGATATGGCCGCTTGGACAATCCAGGGATGGAGATGGCCTTGGTTGACCGCCGAATAGGCGGATAGGAAATCGAAGTATTCCTTTCCTTCCGGGTCGCGAACTATGCACCTCTGGGCTTCTGAGAGCACGACAGGAAGCGGGTGGTAGTTGTGGGCGCCGAACTTCTCATCCAGGGCGATGTAGTCCTGGGATTTCATGGGAAAGCCTCCTCGCCCCTAGGGTAAGGGACGAGGCCAGTATACTTCCTCTTTCTTGAACGCGCCAGCTAAAAAATACTAATTCTTTTTAATATCTATATTTATTTACATTGTGCTGTATATTGATGCAAGTCTGCGGCCTCGCTACTCCCCGGAGTAATTGTATTTCAAGGAATTCCTTGAGGCATAGCGCTGCATCGCCAAGCCTATGAGCGAATCGATGAGATCGGGGTAGGAAAGGCCCCCTGCCTGGCACATTCGAGGGTACATAGATATGGCGGTAAAGCCTGGAATTGTGTTGACCTCGTTCAAGTAGAGTTTGCCCGTCCTTTTGTCGATGAAGAAATCGACTCGGGCCATTCCGCAAAGCTCCAAGGTCTTGTATGCCTGCAAGGCCAAGTCTTTGACCTGGGTTTCCTGATCGGCGGTCAGGACGGATGGTATTTTAAGCAAGGCTCCCTCGGGATCCCGGTATTTCGCATCGTAATCGTAGAACTCGTGGGTGGGGATGATCTCACCAGGAGCGAATATCGAGAGATTCTCGTTCCCCAGCACGGCGCACTCTATTTCCCGGGCGGGGATGAATTGCCGGCGGGCTTGATGAAACAAGGCCATCCGAAACGCCCTTCAATCTTTCTCTCCAAGGAGGGGAAAAAATTCGGCCTTCTTCTATCCTCCGCCCTGACGGCGATGAAATCCACCACCGGAAGATTGTTTTGGATCCACAATTCCTTGGCGATGTGCTTGTCCATGCCTATGGCCGAGCCCAGGACTGGAGATCCCACATAGGGGAGGTTTGCGCATTCCAACAGTCCTTGGATCGTTCCGTCCTCGCCAAAGGTTCCGTGGAGCACGGGAATCACCGCATCGCAGGGCAATGGTCGCGCAATCCCGGAAGCTGTCTGGACATAGAGTCCTTCTCCTGGAGCTACGAGAATCCTTTGTCCTTCACCGACTGGGGGCAAACTCTTGAGACCGCCTGATTCTTCCCTAGCACCCAGGGAGAGCGGTTCTTCTTGGAGACGCCATGCGCCATCCCTGTCTATGCCAACAAGGATGGGAGCATACTTTCCTCGGTCGATGCTCGCGAGGATCGAGGCGGCGGAAATGAGGGAGACCTCGTGCTCTCCCGACCTGCCTCCAAAGAGGATCGCTATGTTTTTCATGGCTGCACCTTACCTTGTTTCCTTAGCGTACCCGATTTCCTCAAGAGCCTTGAGGGATTCGGCTATTTCGTCGTAGGGCATGACGCGGTCGGAGTAAATAATGGAATTTTCATGGCCTTTGCCCAGGAGAAGGACTAGGTCGCCGGAGCGGGCCAAGGAAAAGGCTGTGCGGATTGCCTCTTTCCTGTCGGGGATCAAGAAAAGATTCTCCCCTCGGCGGAGTTTAGCGCAGCCTAGGGCGATATCCTCTAGAATGTCCATGGGTTTTTCTCCCCTTGGGTCTTCGTCGGCGAGCACGAGGGTATCGCAGTAGCGTTCGGCCACCCTGCCTTGCAAAGGGCGCTTCTGGCTATCTCTTTCCCCGCCGGAGCCGAAGAGGCAGATGATTTTGCCCTTGATGCGGGATCTCAAGGGAGGCAGGATCGCCTCGAAGGACGAAGGGGTATGCGCGTAATCCACGATGAGCTCGAAAGGTTGGCCGCGGTCAATCTTGGTCATCCTGCCTTTCACCGGAATAAGAAACGGCAGGGAGGGAAGTAGTTCAGTCCAGGGCTTGGAAAGCAGGACGCTCACGGCGATGAGGGCTGCTAGGACGTTTCCGATGTTGAACTCTCCGGGAAGATTGATCCGCGCTTCTTTAATTGCCTCACAGCCATTGAGGTTGCCAAGAATCGTAAAACTCGATCCCTCGCTGTCGGAAGCGATGCCCTTGGCCGAAAGATGGGCTTCTTGGCCTTTGGCCGAGAAGGTGAACACCTCTTTGCGGGTCTTGGATACGAAAAATCCTGCGCTGGGATCGTCCGCGTTCGCCACTCCGAAACTAGGCACCTCCTGGACCAATCCTCCAATGGATTTGCGATGGCCAGACTTGTCCAGGGATTCGAAGAGTCTCGATTTGTCGAGACGGTATTGCTCCCAGGTGCCGTGGAATTCGAGATGCTCGTGGGTCACGTTGGTGAAGATCGCCACGTCGAACTCGACCTGGGCGAGTCGCCCAGTCCGAGGACTGAGTCCATGGCTTGAGGATTCGACCACCGCGTTCCTGCACCCAGAGTCCCGCATGGTTGCCAAAAGGCGCTGCACCGCCGTGGCTTCCGGGGTAGTTTGGTGCTCTGGATTGGGCTTTTCACCCGAACCGTCGTCCGAATTGACGGTGGAGAAAAATCCAGTCTTATCCTGGGCGAGGGTAAGCAGCTGGTAGACGAGGGAAACAGTGGTGCTCTTCCCTTCCGTCCCCGTGACTCCGATGACTCTGAGGTTTCGGGATGGGTGGCCGTAGAAGGCTGCCGCCGCGGGGCCCATGGAAAGCCTCGCATCCTTGACCTGCAAGTAACATATCCCTTCGATGTAGGAGGCAGGGGGCTTTTCATGCACCACCGCGCAGGCGCCCTTGAGCACCGCGGTTTCTATGAAATCATAGCCATCAGCGTGGAGACCCGGGAAGGCGAAGAACAAAGAACCCTTGCGGACTTTTCTGGAATCGTATTCTAGGGAACCTACGCTCTGGCCAGCAAGGCCGCGTATTTGGAGGCACTCAAGCGCTGAGACAAGGGAAGAGAGGGGAACGTTCATCGCAATGGGAGAATATCACGCTCCCCCTGGGTCCTTCAATCGGGTTTCTCAGTCCAAGACTACTTTCAATCCCGCATAGGCGATGAAGGGGGTTGTGGAAATATCCAGATCGGGCCCGAAGGCTCCCACGGCTCCGGCGCCAATCCTGAAGGCCTTGTTTTTCCCTAAGCCAAGCCACAGGGACAGGTCGCCCAGGTAGAGCGGATAGCTGGTTACTCCTTGGACTCCCCCTAGTGCGAGAAATCCATAGAAATATCCGCCGGCGCTGGCTTCGGCGATGAGGGGCCCCAGTTCAAGGGAGGCCTGGGCGGCAGGGTAGGCGAGGGTGGCGACCAGGAAGCTGTGCGCCTTTATACCTATGCCGAGCTTGAGCGGCCCGAGGTCGGATTGCAGAAGGAGCCCTAGGTTAAGGATGGGCAGTATTCCGCTGAGTTCTTCACCTAGATCCACGCCTACGGCTTCCATGTCCGAGAGGGATGCTATACCGGCCAAAACAGGGGAATTAACTCCAATTTCAAAGCGGAAATCGGCGAAAGCCGAGGGCAGGACTAATACAAGGGCTAGTCCAATGATTGCTATGCGTTTTGACATTTGGACCTCCTAAATGCAATGTAATGCTAAAATCGCCAAATACAAGCTTTATAGAGAGGAATCTTGTTTTTCCTCTCTGTTTCCGGATATCGTCTGGGCATGTACGAGACACGAATAGAAGGAAGCTTCGCCGCAGCCCACAGGCTTACCCATTACCATGGCAAATGCGAAAGGTTCCATGGGCATAATTACAAGGTCAGGGTATGGGCTCGGGGCGAAAAACTTGGCGAAGGCGGTATGCTCGTGGATTTTGGAATCATGAAGCGTGCTCTGGGCGAGGTATTCGAAATCCTGGATCACTCAGACTTGAATGAAATACCAGAATTCCACGATGATCCCAGCGCGGAACGGATCGCCGCCTATATTTTCAATTTCATCAACGCCGCCCATCCGGACCTGCCCCTTTCCGCTGTGGAGGTTTTCGAGACCGACAGCTCCATGGCCAGGTATTCGAGGGCCTAGGGCGGGAGGAGTCCCAGCACTTCGACGATGCAGGTTTCCTGAGGACTCAGGCATTGCATAAGGGAGCCTAGTTCCATTCTTTGGCCTCCCTTGATGCGCGCGACGCACCTATCGTGAAAGCTACCCGGTTGGCTTCCAGCCAGGAGCCTAGGACTTTTCCCAAGGATTCCAGGTTTATGCCCTGGAGGCGGATTCCCAAATCGACCTCCAGGGGGGCAGGGGCTTCAAGGACCTTCAGCCCTGGGATTTGGGCTCCAAGGCGGGATAGGAGGGCGGCGAGGCGCTCCCTTGAAGGGCCGAAGACCGAGAACCGCGATATGCCAAACCGGCCTGTTCCGTGGGGAATTGTCGTACCGAAGACAGAGCCGGGGACGAATATCGATTCCTTGATTTCAAAAACCATGAAGGATGCAGCCTCGTAGGCGGCAAAAATTCTCCGGGATAGCCATGAAACCCTGTAGGCCGGCTCGGCGAAGGCAAGTTCCTCAGGGATCGCCGCCTCTATAGAAATAGATGCGAACCTTCCTTTCTCGAGGATGACGGCCGCAAGATCCCTTAGGTATCCAGACCTTTGCCTGGGGCTTGCTATGCGATGACCTGTCATTCCTTCTCGTTCTTTTCCATCCACGCAGGCGCCGCAGGCGGAGCAGCGGCCGCCAAAACAGCTTGCCCTATCCTTAAAGCCGATTGCTGCCTCATAATGGCTCCAAAGCGCCGCATGGCGATCTTCGTTTACTATAAAGGCCAGGGGGGGCCTGAAATCCCTCGTCTTGGCCCCCAAGAGCATGGGGAGATCGGGAAGGGCGGAGATATACCTTTCAAGGCTTTCCCATGCTTTTCGGGAAAGGGAGCCGTCATATACAAAGCCCAAGGAGGGAATTCGCAAAAGGTAGGGCATGAGGCTGCCGCCGAAGAGCGAAAGCGTTTGGTCAGCGAAGCATTCTTCGGGACTGCCCGCCAAACGAAATTCCGCCCCGGTTGCGGTGCAGGAATCCCGCATGCGATCCGCGATGCCTACAAGGCGGCCGGCATCGAAGGAAGGGGCTTCGTATTGCAAGGGGGTAAATGGAAGGCGGACTAGGAAACCTGCGGACACGAGGACATTGGTGCCCGATCCCGAGGCTGCTTTTCTCCCTTCGATTCCTTTCATGAGGGAATCGAATTCCTCCAGGTCTTCTGGGCTTTCCCTGCCTGAGATTATGAAGAAAAGCTTGAGTTCCCGCACTCCCCTCCTCAGGCAAAAATCGAGGCATTTCCCCAAATCTTCCTCATCCAGACCCTTGCGATAGTATGAGCGAAGACCCTTGGAAATTCCTTCGATTCCAAGGGTGAAAGATCTCTTGCCCCCTGCGAGTTCCGCTTCCATGAGTCCTTCCGTGCCAGCTAAGATATCAAGGCGCTGGCTCATGAAGGAAACCCGGCGGAAAATCTTGTTGAGTTCCAGGAGGAGATCAAATATTCGGCTATGGGTGTTGAAATTGAAGCTGAGGATGTCCAGGTCGCTGGCTCCGCTGTTTCGCTTGAGTTCCTTTGCTTTGGCGATCAGGGCGTCGAATTCCGCTTCCGCATAGGGGCTTCTATCCCAACCCTCCAGGCAGAAGGAGCAATACCCCATGCAGCCTGAACTTAAAGCCAACCTGACGGTTCCCAACCCTATGGGTTCCGCCTGAGTGTCGGCAAGGCCAAAAGCCAGGAATTTCCTTTCCTGCCTGGAACAGCCTATCCTTCCTTCCTGCCTGCGATGCCTCAGAACCGCAAAGCGTCCGGGCTATCCTGCCAATGGAATTTTCTCCCTCGCCGAAGAAAATTCCGTCCGCCAAGGAATCCAGGGCCGCCTCGCCGGGCTGTGGGGATTCCTTGACGATGGATCCCGCGGCGGAGGCGTTCGACCCACCGAGAATGACGAAGGGGGCTTTTTCAGCCTGCTCTCTTACGGACGCCAGGGGGGGGATGGGGGAGTTTTCAAAGAGGTAGGGAAGGTTCACCAGTTCCAGGGCGAAGGCATTGGACACAAGGAGTATATCGAAATCGCCGGGATTTCGGCCGGAAATCCTTCCGGAAAACCAGCTTGTTCCGACCTTGGACAAGGCCTTCCTTTCTTGGGTCCGAGGGAGGAAGGCGAAATCTATGTAGGCGCCGAGGTTCTCCTTTCTCACTTCGTCGAAGAGAACAAGGTGGGATGTGGATTGCTCCACGTCTCGAAAGGGGGAAAGCCGGACGATCAGGCAGCGAAAATCCGCCTCAGCCCAGGAGGGATTTTCCATTCTGCGGATTTCCGGTCCCAGGAGCGGCAGGTCCTCGAAGCAAGAAAGGCTCATGTCCCTCGCTGGCGGAGGAAATCCCGCCTTTCCTTCTCGCCTTCTTCCACCATAGCGAAGAATTCCTGGACAGGCGGTTCGTAGATAATTCCTTCCGAGAGCAGCTTTGTCCGGAATACAAATCCGCGCTCCACCGCGACTTTTGAGGCCCGATTCAGTTCCACCCCGTCGGCAAGGACGATGGAAACGCCATGCTTTCCCGCGCGGGCTGTTCGTCCAGCCCTGTGGATATACCAGGAGCTCTCTTCCGGAAGGTCTATGCTTATGACATGGTCGATGTCAGAAATATCCAATCCCCGAGCCCCCAGGTCTGTAGTCACTAGGTACCTGAGCCTGCCAGTTTCGAACCGCTCGAGGGCTACACGCCTATGTTCTTTTTCCTGCCTGGAGAGGAGGGAGTCGACAGGGAGATCCTCCCTCGAAAGGCGCTCGACGATTTTTCCCACCCGGTCCGTGGAGGAAGCGAAGACAAGGCACCTTTTAGGCTTGAGGGCGTTTTCAAGCTTACGTATGAAATCGATTTTTTTCCTATGCTCCACGTAAAAGATCCAGTGCTCGATATCCCCAGCGAGAACCTTGGCGTCGTAGAGATCCAGGAAACGCGGATTTCTCATGTAGGGAGCTGCGGATTTCCTGGTGGATTCCAGCAAGGTGGCTGAGGCCAAAGCGATGCAGGCGGACGTGGGCTTCTTGGCTAAGATGGAGACCACCGATTCCCTATATTCCCGGGAGAAAAGACGATCCCCTTCGTCAAGGATGAGGTAGCGCAGGTTGCCCAGCTTAAGGCTCCGCATTTGGACAAGGTCTCCTATCCTGCCGGGAGTTCCTATGGCGAGGTGGGGTTTTTTCTTGAGCGTAGCTTCCTGGCGGGAAAGGGGGCTTCCGCCCAGAAGGGACGCCACGGTAAGGGGAAGCCCTGCCGCCGAAATAAGGAGTTCCGCTTGCCGGGCGACCTGGACCGCGAGTTCCTGGGTAGGGCAAAGCACGAGGACAAGGGGGCCTGATTCAGATCTTGCCTCCCGTATCTGGGAAATCGCGGGGGCAAGGTAGGCGAAGGTTTTTCCCGTTCCGGTTTCCGATTGCATGAATAGATCTTCGCCCGCCAGCAAGGGGGGAATGGCCATGGTTTGCACATAGGTGGGAGATTCATACCCCATGGATTGGAGGGCGTCGGAGATTTCGGGAGCCAATCCTGGGACGAATTCATTGTTCATGACTCCATACTTGCACATTGTCCGTACTTTGCCTAGTTGCGCCCTTCGGGAGTATTGAAGCGGGGCTTCTTTCTTCGCTATAGTCTCCTTCCGATGAACCTTGAAGCTTTTATCCTTGGCTGCGGCGGCATGATGCCCCTCCCATATCGGCACCTCACCAGCGTTCTTGTGCGCCGCGAGGGGGACCTCTTCCTCTTCGACGCCGGCGAGGCGACCCAGATCTCCATCCGCCGCTTGAACCTGCGGTGGAAAAAGATCACTGCCATCTTCATATCCCATATGCACGCCGACCATGTGACAGGGCTTCCGGGCATCCTCATGCTCAACAGCCAAGTTGACCGAAGCGAGCCGCTCTATATTTTCGGCCCGCCCAAGCTCGCTGAATTCATCGCCCTCACCAGGAAATCCCTGGATATGTACATCAACTACGAGATCATTGTGCGGGAGTTTTCCGATGCCGGCGCGCTATGGGAGGAAGAGGACTTCACTATACGGTCCTTTCCCCTGCGCCACACCAAGCAATGCTATGGATACGCTTTGGAAGAAGGGAAAAGGCCCGGGGCCTTCCATCCCGACCAGGCCCTCGCCCTGGGAGTTCCCCGCGGGCCTATGTGGTCTACGTTGCAGTCGGGGCGGGAAGTCGTCCTGGCGGATGGCCGAACAATCAGGCCAGCTGATGTGCTAGGGCCGGAGAGGGTAGGGAGGAAATTTTCCTATGTTACCGATACCCTTTATTTCCCAGAGGTTGCCGGGGAGGTTTCAAATTCAGATCTCCTTATTTGCGAAGGCATGTTCGAGGATGCGCTACTTGAATCGGCCTTGGAGAAGCGTCACATGACAGCCCGGCAGGCAGGGCTCATCGCTCGCCAGGCAGGGGGAGTGAAAAAGCTGGGCCTCATCCATTACAGTCCGCGATACGCCGACAAGGAGCTTAAAATCCTTCTTGCCCAAGCGCGGGAGGAATTCGCAGATACCTTCCTGACTCGGGACCGCATGCAGTTTCCCTTGGAATACCTGGACTGAGAGCCTTGGGAAAGAAGCCTTAGGCTTTCGGCCTGAAGGCGAGGATCTTCGATTTGCCCCCCGAGACTGCTTTGTGTATTGCCGTCGAAGCCTCCCGGAACAGCTTGTAGGAATCGACCTTTCTTCCCGCCGCGGCAGAGATTCCTATGTAGATGGGCGCGCTGTCTTCCAGTTCCTTATAAAGCCCAAGGGTGGTCGCAAGGACATCGGCCAGGTCTTCGGACATCTTCAAGGCTCCGCCGAGATCCACCGAGGGCAGGGCGACCGCGAATCCTCCCTTGTACAGTTCGAATACCAAATCCTTTGAGCCTATGTAATCCTTTATGGTAACCGCCAAGGCCACCGCCGCAGGATCGCCGGGGCTCGCCAGGGAGCAGTGTATGAGCATCAAGGCGATATCGGACAAAGGGCGGGACAGTTCCTCGCTAAGCTTGGATTCCAGGTTGGGGCTTTGGATGGAGAGGGGCATGGGAAAACTTGCGACATCCAGTATTTCTTTAGGCGGAGCAGCAGGAGGCGCAAAAGGAGGCGTTGTAGGCTCAGGTGGAACAAGGTCCGGCAAAGCTTGTTCTGGCTTCGCATCCTGCGATTCCTTGGCGAAATCTTGCCGCTTTGCTGTCCAGAGGGCTATTTCTTTTTCAAGGCGGGAGAGGCTTTCGTCGAAGCTTGGTTTTGGAGCTTCAACTATTTCTTCTTCCACTTCCTCCTCATCCAGAATGGCGTCGATTTCCGCGTCCGCCAAGGATATTTCCTCAGCTTCCGCTTCGAGGACGGCAGACTGGGCGGGAGCGGAAGCAGGGACGGAAATCGGAGCATCCTCAGGGGTTTCAACGGGGGATTCTGCGGATTCCACAGAAGCCTGACCAGTTGCCTCATCCTTGGCCTCAACCCGCTGCCGGGGCTTTTTGAATGGATTGAAGAGCAAGAAAAGGGAGATTGCCGCCCAGGAGAATGATAGGGCGATGGGCAGTACCGCCGCTGCGGCGATGTCCGCACGCTTCAAGGTGAAGTAAAGAGCGGAGAGCTTCATCCCTCCGCCGAGGGGCGAGGAATATGGGGATGTGTTGCCTTTGGGAGCGGCAAAGCCCCCGATCGCGCCCGGATCGTTGGGAAGGGCAAAATAAGGTGAATCAGCGGGAACCTTCCATACGACCATGCCTGCGCTGTCCAGGATTTGGGCGGCGAGGAGCCTTTCTGATCCGTTGTAGAGGGCCACGAGTCGCTTTCTCAGCAGGGGATCATAGAGATCTTCCCTTCTCTGGAGGTTGAGGAGGCTGTTCCTTAGGATGGAAAACTCCGCGCTAGCCGATCTTTCGCCTCTTGATACAGCGCGTTGGGCGCCGATAAAAAAGGACGCCACGGCCACAACCAGGACGAG
>VKGY01000134.1 GCA_008080685.1 Spirochaetota bacterium | reverse complement strand
GGGCCAGGCTAGGACAAACGTGCGTATTTGGGTTCGCCGAGGCGCCATCGCCCTGCGCTACGAACCTTTCGAGGTAGGCGATCATCCACTGGGACCCAAGGAATCCCCCGCCCTGCGGGAAAAGCTTTCAAGGATAACCGTCAAAAGCGGTCCTCGATGACCCGGCCGCCAGCCCTTTATTGGAGGGCTCTTTCTGATGACACCATCCAGTGCCTGCTTTGCCCCCGCAGATGCGCTATCGAAAATGGCCAAAGCGGGCATTGCGGCGCAAGGACAAATTTCCACGGTCGCATGGAAATTCCATTTTACGCCATGGTCTCATCCCTCGCCGTCGACCCGATAGAAAAAAAACCTTTGGCGCGGTATTTACCCGGCACCTACAGTTTTTCCGTGGGTTTTTGGCATTGCACCATGGACTGCCCCTTCTGCCAGAACTGGGAGATCGCCCACCCTAAACCCCGCCATGTCTTTCCCCGCAGCATTGAAGCCTCGGAATTGATAACGCAGGCCCTCGCCGCGGGAACTCCTTCCATAAGCTTTACCTACTCCGAACCTTGCCTCCATGCGGAATACTTGCTGGAGTGCATGTCCTTGGCAAAGACGCGGGGTTTGAAAACCGTCCTTGTCACCAATGGATGCATCCAGGTACCCGCTGCCCGGGATATTCTTGCCCTAACCGACGCGGCTAACGTAGACTTGAAGAGTTCCTCGGCGGAAAAGTATGTCAAGGTACTGGGAGGAAGCCTTGAAACTGTAATTAATTTCATACAGTTGGCCTCATCCTATTGCCATCTCGAGGTCACAGCCCTGGCAGTTCCAGGAATCCTGGATAGTGAGGAGGATTTCGATCTTATAGGAAGAATACTATCCATCATAGACCCATCCATTCCTCTGCATATAACCTCATATCATCCCGACTATCGCTGGAACCTGCCGGCCCTCGACGCATCGCAGGTCAGGAACCTCGCCAGGCCTGCGGGCAGATGGCTCAAGAACCTTATAATCCACGCCTGATGCAGCCTCCCAGGGCTTGAGTCCCAGGGGCGGGCAAATTTCTAAAAAGATCCACTTGACACAATTCGGGGTTTTCGGCATTGTAACACTCGCCGATTGCATGGTGGGTGTAGCTCAGGTGGTAGAGTGCCAGACTGTGGATCTGGTTGTCGTGGGTTCAAACCCCATCACCCACCCTGAGCCCGAAACCTGTGCCAAAGTGAATGGGATCGGGTCTGCACCACGCGATGCGTTCGTAGCTCAGCTGGATAGAGCGACGGACTTCGAATCCGTAGGTCGCAGGTTCGACTCCTGCCGGACGCACAATCGCTTTTTGTTCATGGGCCGCTAGCTCAGCTGGCAGAGCAGCAGACTCTTAATCTGCGGGTCGCAGGTTCGATGCCTGCGCGGCTCATAGGGTAAGACGGAAGATATTCCTCTCCCTTGACAGGAAAGCGGCCATTCCGCTAGGATGCGCCTCGTGCGCGAGAGTGGTGGAATGGCAGACACGCTAGACTTAGGATCTAGTGCCTTAGGGCGTGAGGGTTCAAGTCCCTTCTCTCGCATGAGGGATTTTATGCGAGAGAGCGTAAACGCGGGAATAGCTCAGTGGTAGAGCGCGACCTTGCCAAGGTCGATGTCGCGGGTCCGACTCCCGTTTCCCGCTTCAACATTGTGGCGATTCGGAACCTGCCGAATCGCCTTTTTTTTTGTGTCGCGAACGTTTACACTATGAACCGCGACCTTCGCGTCCGCCTCTAAGGCTGGACGATATTTCGCTTCCGAGAGGAATCTATGGTGATCTCCGAAAAGAAGATCGAAAGACTCGATCAGTCAAGAAACAAGATGACCGCTATGGTTAAATCCAACGAGGTCCGCAAGATCTACGACGAGATGATGAGGGAATACACCAAAACCGTGAAGATCGACGGTTTTCGGGTTGGCCATGTTCCTCCCAGTGTTTTGGAGCGCAAGTTTGGCGAGACCTTGAGACTGGATGCCATGAGCCGCGTCCTTGAAAAGGCCATGGAAGCCGCCCTTGAGGATTTGGATCAGAAGCCCTTGGGATTTGAAGCCCCAGAACTTGAAGGCGAGCCGGATTTTTCCTTGGACAAGGATTTTTCCTTCACAGTCAGCTATGATGTCTCCCCCAGCTTCGAAACCCCCTCGCTTGAAGGCCTCAGCGTGACGGTGCCCACCGCGGCGGTATCCGACGATGATGTCGCGAAAGAATTGGAACAACTCAGGGAAAGGAACGCCATAGTGGTCGAAAAGACCGGTCCCTGCGAAACCGGCGACATCGTCACCCTCTCTTTTAAAGAAGTGGACGATTCGGGCGAAGATGTTCCCGGCTCTGCGCGGGAGGATTTTACCTTTGAAGTGGGCAAAGGCCTCAATCTCTACAAGTTCGACGAGGAGATCGTCGGCCTTGCCGCCGGCGGAGAAAAGACTTTCAGTAAAACCTACAGCGATGATTTCGAATACAAGGATCTCGCGGGAAAGACCGTGACGGTTGCGGTAAAAGTTACTAAGGTCAAGCACAAAGATCTGCCTACCCTGGATGATGAGCTTGCCCAAGATATTTCTGAAAAGTACAAGACCCTCGACGACCTCAAGGCCTCGGTGAGGGAAAACCTAGAGAAGTCCCTCGATGCGACGCTCCGTGGAATGAAGGAGGATGCCATCCTCGCCGCACTCCTTGAAAAGGCCAATATCGCGATTCCTCGTTCCATGGCCGCGGCTGAGCTTTCCATGCGTTGGGAATCCCTAAAGCGGGAGATGGGCATGGATTCGGATCAGAAGATGGAGTCCCTCATGGTGTATTCGGGAAAGACCAGGGAAGGATTATACGAGGAGTGGAAGCCTGGGGTGGAGAAAGCCTTAGCCGGCCGGCTCCTTTTAGACTCCCTTCTGGCCAAGAGCGGACTCTCTGTGGGGGATGAGGAATTGGAAGCCGAGTACGCGCGCCAAGCAGAAGGCGGTTCCATGTCCGCCGCGGAGATCAAGGCGGAATACGAAAAACGTCAGTCCGTGGAGTACCTCAAGGAGAGGGTCCTGGAGCGCAAATTCTTCGACCAGGCTCTCACTATCGTCTCGGTCGCCCAAGGGGAGAAGAAAGCCCTCGTGGACGTCTTGAGAAGGAATCAGTAATTTATATCTGCTCCCTGGACCGAAGGCCCCTAAAACCCTCCAGACCAACCCGGGAGCCAGGAAACACCGCATGCGCGAACAGATGAACAGCCTCGTTCCCATAGTCATTGAACAGACCGGGATCGGAGAGAGGTCCTACGACATTTACTCCCGGCTTCTCAAAGATAGGATCGTCTTTATAGATGGCGAAATAAACGATGTCACCGCCGACCTTGTGATAGCCCAACTACTTTTTCTCCAGTCTCAGGACCCGGCGAAAGATATTTCCATTTATATAAACAGCCCCGGCGGCTCAGTCACCGCGGGCTTGGCCATCTACGATACGATCCAATACATGAGCCTTGATGTCCAGACCATCTGCGTAGGCCAGGCTTCCTCCATGGCCGCCCTCCTCTTTGCCTGTGGCACCAAGGGTAAGCGGTTTGTCCTGCCTTCCTCCAGGATCCTCATCCACCAGCCTTGGGGCAACGCTTCAGGACAATCCAGCGACATCAGCCTTCAGGCGAAGGAACTCCTGAGGTTGAAGCGGCTTACCATTGAATACTTCGCCCGCCACACCGGCAAAAGCGCCGAGGCTGTTTCCCTGGATATGGAAAGGGATTTTTTCATGAGTGCCCAGGATGCGGTGGCCTATGGGCTCGCGGACAAGATCATGGAGCGGAGGACTGATGGCCAAGACAAAAAAGCCTGAGCAGCCCCAAGCGGAAGCCTTTTGCTCATTCTGCGGCCGCAGTTCCAATTTCTCAAAAAAAATGATTGCAGGGCCGGGTGTAAATATTTGTGACGAGTGCGTGGTGATCTGCGAACAAATCCTCAGGGAAGAGGAACAGACCATTTCCGCCGGCTTCCTTAACGATGTGCCCAAGCCGAAGACCATCAAGGATTACTTGGATTCCTATGTCATAGGCCAGGATTATCCCAAGCGCGTGCTCTCCGTGGCGGTCTACAATCATTATAAAAGAATCCAGCATAAGCAGAATTCCGGTTCCAACTCGGACACGGAAATAGAGAAGGCCAATGTCCTTCTCATAGGTCCTACGGGGACGGGGAAAACCCTCTTGGCCAAGACCCTCGCCAAGAAGCTTAAAGTCCCCTTCGCTATCGCCGACCGGCTGAGCGGGGCATCATCTATATCGACGAGATCGACAAGATCGCCCGCAAGGGAGAAAACGCCTCCATCACCCGCGATGTTTCAGGCGAAGGCGTACAACAGGCGCTTTTGAAAATAATAGAAGGCACGGTGGCCTCAGTACCCCCTCAGGGAGGAAGGAAACACCCCAACCAAGAATACCTGAAAATCGACACAACCAATATTCTGTTCATTTGCGGTGGTGCCTTCGTCGGATTGGAAAAAATAATCGAATCCCGAGTCTCGAGCCATCCCTTGGGCTTTGGCGCCGACATAAAACCTAGGGGTGAAAAAAACCTTCGCGAGCTTTTCAACCGCCTCCATCCCGACGATCTTATCAAATTCGGCATGATACCTGAGTTCATCGGCCGGCTTCCCATCTATGTAGCCTTGGACGATCTCACTAAAAACGACCTGCGCCGCATCATCACGGAACCCAAGAATTCCGTATTGCGGCAGTACAAGGCTTCCTTGAAACTCGACGAAGTGGAGTTGGTTTTCGAGGATGAAGCGGTGGAGGCTATCGCTGACAAGGCAATCTCCCAGAAAACCGGAGCCCGGGGCTTGCGATCCATCGTTGAATCCATGATGATGGATGTCATGTTCGACCTCCCGAGCGAACAGGGCGCGAAGCGGGTTGTGATCAATCGGGATGTGGTAGAAGGGAAAATCCCTTGCATAGTCGAAAGAGGTAAAAAAACAGCCTAATTTTTGAAACACCGGGGTGGTTCCCCTTCCTTCGTCGAAGGAGAGGAGCCTGAGATAAGACCCGATGAACCTGATCCGGGTAATACCGGCGGAGGGAGATATGCACATCACCCACCATTTTGGGAAGCGCCAGCCAAGGTTGCTTCGCCTTTCAGCGATCCTCGTTTGGATGATTTTAATCATCCTGGGATTCGGCGCATGCGCAGGGCAGGATAGCAAGCCCCTGATTGTCTGGACCTACGATTCCTTCGTCTCCGAATGGGGCCCGGCGGCAAAACTGTCCCAGCTATTCAAGGAAAAAACAGGATTGGACCTGGAGTTTGTCTCCAAGGGTGATGGGGGAGCCTTGCTTGGGGTCCTCCTCTCCCATGGCAAGGAGGCTGATGCGGACATCGTTGTGGGATTGGACGACCGCCTGGCCCAGAGAGCCCTGGACAGTGGGCTATTTGCGGTCATGCAACCCTCTAACATGGAAAATATAGCCTCGACGTGGAAGGTAGACGAGAAAAACCGGCTTGTGCCCTTCGACTACGGCAATTTTGCCCTCATCTGGGATAGCGAATCCGATATACCTCCTCCCAAGAGCCTGGAAGACCTAACCCTTCCGGCCTATCGTAAAAAGCTTATCCTCATGGATCCCAGGACATCCACTCCGGGGTTGGGATTCCTAGCATGGACCCAAGCCATCTATGGAGCGGAGTGGAAGGATTATTGGAGACGCTTGGCTCCCTCGATCCTCGTGATGACCCCAGGCTGGGATACGGGCTATGGACTATTCACCAAGGGAGAGGCGCCTCTGGTCTTAAGCTACAGCACAAGTCCCGCCTACCATAAGGCCTATGAGGCCACGGAGCGATATGAGACCCTGGTGTTCGAGCAGGGCCATACGGCGCAGATCGAACTTGCGGGCATCCTCGCCCAGGGGAAAAGGAAAAAGGATTCGGAAAAATTTATCAACTTCCTTCTTTCTCCCGAGGCCCAGGCGCTCCTTCCAGAAACCCAGTGGATGTATCCTGCGAATTCCAACACCAGCCTTCCGGAATCCTTCTCCGTGGTGCCTCCCGGGATAAATACCCTCGCCGCTAAGATAGAAAATCCCTTGGCCGATCCAGAAACCGCGGCGACTATCTTGGTCGATGCGCTCAAGTAATTTTCAGAGGGAAGCCTCTTGGGTATTCCTGGCTTCCCTCGTGGCCTTAAGCCTCCTGCCTTTGGCGGCTTTTGGATTCAAAACCCTTGGGTCCGTCGACGGGGTAGCCGAGGCAGTCGGGGCAACCGGGTCTGCGCAACCTGAAGCCCTTTGGGCCACCCTGAAATCCGCTCTCCTGTCAGAATCGACAGCAAAAACCCTACGGTTTACCCTGGCTCAGGCCGGGTTCAGCACGCTGTTCGCCCTTTTGCTGGGGCTCCCCGGCGCCTACTTGGTAGCTAAATTTTCTTTCCCGGGAAGAAAATTGTTCTTATCCTTGGCCGCGGTGCCGTTTTGCCTGCCTCCACTCCTTGTCGTCCTCGCCTTTATCCTCTACTACGGAAAAACGGGATGGTTTTCCTCCCTCTCAACCATCCTGGGAATCCCCAAGCTAGAATACTCAGGCATCCTGTATACCTTCTGGGGGCTAGTACTCGTCCATGCCTTCTACAACTTTCCCCTTGTCATCCAGAATCTCGGCTCCCTTTGGTCGCGGCTTCCCTCAAGCCGCGTTTCCGCAGCCCGGACCATGGGAGCGAGTCCAGTAAAGGCTTTTTTTGTGGGCACCCTCCCCTATCTCCTCCCCGCCCTGCTTCAATCCGCGAGCCTGATTTTTCTTTTTTGCTTTTTCAGTTTCACTATCGTCCTTGTTTTTGGAGGACTTGCTGGATCTACCCTGGAAGTGGGAATCTACCGCGCCTTGCGTTTTTCAAACGACAGATCCACCGCCCTTGCCTTGGCGATCCTCCAGACCTTCGTCGCCTTGGCCTGCGTGGGGTCCTTCGCTTTTTTTTCCATCCGAAGCTTTAATAAATCAAAGGGCTTCGGAGCCCCGCAGGAGAGGGGGCGGCCGGGTTTAGCCGCTGGATTTTCCATTCTTATCTACATGGGCTTCATCCTTGTATTTTTCCTAGGCCCCTTGGCTTCCCTTGCGGTGGAAGCCTTCACTCTCCGCGATTCTAGGCTTGGAGCGGCTAGGTTTGGATTTGGGAATTTCGCCTCCTTGGTCGTCGGTCTCCGGAGGCCTCTTGTCACCGCCTTGATCAACAGCCTCTCCATAGGCCTTGTCGCCACGGCTGCTGCCTTAGTGGTGGGATTTTTGGCCGCCCTAGCCTTGACAGGGAAAAAGCGATCCTCCGCAGGAGGAGGCAAGGGTTCCGAACTGGCCAAAAGTCTTTTTCTCAGCCTTCCCTTGGCTGTTTCCCCGGCGATAGTATCGGCCGGATGGTCTAGCATCCTGCAGGGGAAATCGATTTTTCTCATCATCGCCGCGGCGGAGACAGCCTTGGTGTGGCCCTTTGTTGCAAAATCCCTGGAATCTTCCCTTAGCGCCTTGGAGCTGAGCAAGCGAGAAGCGGCAAGAACCCTTGGGGCTACGGGATTGGTTTCCGTCCTATCCATAGAAATTCCCGCCATTTTACCTTCCGTCGCATCCACCGCCGCATTCGCATTTTCCATCGTCGCAGGGGATGTCAACATCCCTCTCGTCCTGGGCGGCGGAACCTGGGAAACCCTGCCCCTGTTGCTGTATCGCCTTTCCTCCTCCTATCGTTTCAACGAAGCCTGCGCGGTTGGCATTGTGCTCGCCCTCCTTACGAGTGTAGCATTTTTCATGAAAGAGAACCTTGATGACCTACCTTGAAATAAGGGATCTTCGTTTCGCCAGGCCGGGTTTCTCCCTTGAGGCCAACATTCGGTTGGAGAAGGGCGAAACCGCGGTGATGCTGGGACCTTCAGGCTGTGGGAAGACAAGCTTCCTGCGATGCATCGCTGGGCTTGAGTCCATGGACGCAGGGTCAATCTCCTTGGCGGGCCGTGAAATATCGGGCCTGCCTCCGGAGCGCAGGGACATCGGGTTTGTATTCCAGGACCTGGCCTTGTTCGACCACCTCAGCGGAAAAGATAACATAGGCTATGGGCTTCGATTGCGGAAGGT
>VKGY01000133.1:4964-15989 GCA_008080685.1 Spirochaetota bacterium | reverse complement strand
ACCGCCTCGGGCAACTGCTTCAGGGCTATTGCCCCGATGGTGGCTATGGCCATGAGGAACATTTCGTTGAAAATCCTGCCCCTTAAAGCGTCCTTTGCCGCGGCAGCCAGGACCTCGAAGCCAACGAGGAGGTAGGCGGCGCCGAAGATCGCCCATTCGGCCCAAACCCCGAAACGGGCGGAGAGTCCTTGGGCGAAGACAAGCCCCAGGACGAAGAGGCTGGAGGAAAGGCCTATCCGGTACAGCTGGCTTGATAAGGTGCCAGCGGCGCCTAAGGTGCCAGCGGCGCCTAAGGTGCCAGCGGCGCCTAGGGCGCCGGCTCTACCGTCCTCAGCCTTGGACACCAGGATTTTGGTGGCCAAATTCACCGCGGCGAAGCAGAATTTCTTGTGCTTTCGAAGCTCGCTTTCGCTCTTGGCAGCGCAATTCGCGCAGTCCGGGCCTTCGAGTCCATACTTGGATTTCATAGCTTTTCTTGGTAGTGGGCCTTGGCGATGTCCAGGAGGTCCACCACGTGGGCGTCGGACAAGGAATAAAAAACCTGTTTGCCATCCCGGCGCGTTTTGACCAAATTCAAGATCTTAAGAATGCGCAGGTGGTGGGAAACCGCAGGTAGGGTGGTCTCCAGAAGATAGGCCAGATCGCAGACGCAGAGCTCCGACATGGACAGGAGCTGGAGGATTTTGACTCTCGACTCGTCTGCCATGGCCTTGAAAAGCTCGGAAAGGCCCGCCACGTCCAGGAGGCTCGCCCTGAGCTCCGGAGCCCTCTCCTGGCAGCTTATCCCGAAATTGCTGCAGATATCCTCGTTCATTCTGGCAATCCTTTAAATGCTCAATCAATTAAGCAAGCGTTTAATCGTAAATTAAGCCAAAACCCATTTCTTTGTCAACTCCCAGCCTTTTTCAAGCCTTCCTACGCCGAAAATAGAGAACGAAGGATAGGGAGAGGGCGATGCCCGCGCCAGCGCTCCATGGCAACCACAGCGGATAGCCCCCCGGAATAACGCCTGCCAAAATAGTGCTGGACAGAATCGCGGCGAATAGGAAAGCCCATCGCAAGGGTAGAACCTCCCCCAGCCTGCGCGCCTCGAATCCGGAAAAAAAATCGCCGGAACCATTCCCGCGGACCAAAGCCCGGAACCCAGGAGGAACACCGCGGCTTCCCCGGCAATCATGGAGGACAAGGCACCTGCCGCCCGCGCCTTCTTCGAATATAAAACTCCGAACAAGGTTGGAAACAAGGCTGCGTAGCCAAGAAAGCTCGCCTTGTTGAGAAAGGAGAGGATATCCGTCGGGGGAAAGAGGGCGAGAACCGCGCTTATGGCTGCGATGGAAAAAACCAAGGGCGCGGCGCGGGCGGCTGGCATCTTTGTCTCCTTGACGATGATGGATGCCAGGGCGAGGAGCTGTGAATCCATGGTGGAAACCAGGGCGGCCAGGGGAGCGAGGACGAATATCCCTGAAAGCGCAGGGCCGGCCGCCTTTGCCGCAGCCAGGAGCCAGACCTTGTCAGCTTCGGCGCCGGATAGCCCCGGCATAAGACCTCGTCCTAGGACTCCCACGGCGATGGTGAGGAAAAAGAGGCTCGTGGTAACCAAAGGATAGGCGGCTGCGCTCCTCTCCAGGGCGCCCTTGCCCGAAGCGGCGAGGAACCGCTGTCCCAATTGGGGAAACATAGGGTCCGCCATGAACCACAGCAGGTAATATCCCAAGAGCTCGAAAGGAGGCATGCTTCCCGCCGCCCCGGCCTGGGAATGACCACCCGAGGCAGGGGCAGCGCGTCGCACAAGGATCCATGCAGCCAAGGCGATGCCGAAAAGGATGATTCCATTGAAGGCGTCTGTCTTGGCAAGGGACTTGAGCCCCCCTCTGGCGGTATAGAGGGCGATGAGGACGGCTACTCCCAAGGCTCCAGCCCTATACGGCACTCCGAAGGCAGTTTCAAGGAGGTATCCCGCGGCGATGGGCTGGAGGGCCAAATACGGCAGGGTGAACACAATGAGAAAAAAAGCGAAGACCCTAGCCGCCGCCGCCGACCCCAATCGATCCCTGACCGCGTCCACGGCGCTGAGCCAACCCCGGGCCACGCCTTCTTCCCGCAAGGGCGAGCCCACAAGATACATGCCCAGGGCCATGAAGCCGGTCCCGAAGGCCATGGCGGGGTAGAAGGCGTAGCCCATCCTGTACCCCGCCCCCGCCAAGCCCAAGACAGTGAAGGCCGAAAAGTTGGTCGCTGCGAGGGTGAGGAAAAGGGGCAGCCAGGAGAGGCTTCTGCCCCGGAGAAAGAATTCCTCGAGGCTCGGGGCGCGCAGGGAGCCGCGGTCGCCCTCAGTGCCGTGCGAGCCGCGGCGGAATCCGATGAGGAGGAGGAAAAGGGCGTAGAGCGCTAAGGCTGCGATGCCGGGCAAGACGGCGGGGCCGGTCTGCATGGCTACTCCTGGCGCGCGGCCGGGATGGCCCTGGGAAAGGCCTGGCATAGCCCGCGGAACGATGGGGATCTTGTCGCGGACTCTACCAAGCCGCGGGCTTAGGGTCAAGCGGCGCCCGGCTCCTGTAGATCCTGTCTTTATCCTGTTCGTCCTGTCTAATTTCCTGCATAAATATCGAATCGCGGGATTGACCCTGGCCTACCCCTCGGATACATTCATCCGATACTATCGGGAGGAACGCCAATGTGCGGGATTTTCACCATCACGGAGATCAAAGGAGACGCGTCGAAGCTGCGAAAGCGCGCAATTTCGCATGTCAAAAGGCTGAGGCATAGAGGACCGGACTGGAGCGGCGTATATTCCGACTCCAAGGCCGTCATCTGCCACGAAAGGCTCGCCATAGTGGACATAAACCACGGAGCCCAGCCCCTCATAGATTCGCTTACAGGGAGAGTCCTCGCCGTCAACGGCGAGATATATAATCACCGCGCCCTCCGTTCCGAAAAGCTGAAAAAGCCCCACGAGTTCAATACCGACTCGGACTGCGAACCCCTCCTCTACCTCTACGACGAATACGGCCCCGATTTCCTCAACGACCTCAACGGCATCTTCGCCTTTGTGATCTACGATCCCAAGGACGGGGACTACTTCATCGCCCGGGACCACATAGGCATAAACCCCCTGTACTGGGGCAGGGACGGAGAGGGAAACCTCTACGTCGCCTCGGAAATGAAGGCCCTCCATGATATCTGCACCAAGGTGGAAGTATTTCCTCCAGGGCATTACTACAAGGGAAGCGAAGGAAAGCTCGTCCAATGGTACAAGCCCAACTGGGCCGAGCCTGGCTTCATCCCCGAAAAACCCGCCGATCTGGACGCCCTCAGGGAAGCCTTGATCGCGGCGGTAAAGCGCCAGCTCATGTGCGACGTTCCCTACGGCCTCCTCATCTCAGGCGGAGTGGATTCCTCCATCATCGCCGCCGTGGCGGCCAGGCACGCCGAGCGCCGGGTGGAGACCGACGGAGCCGAGCAGGCCTGGTGGCCCAGGATCCATTCCTTCTCCATAGGCCTGCCCGACGCCCCCGACACCAAGTACGCCAAGAAAGTGGCTGAGTACATAGGCTGCCAGCACCACGAGATCACCTTCACCATCCAGGAAGCCATAGACGCCCTGCCCGACGTCATCTACCACCTGGAAACCTTCGATGTGACCACCATCAGGGCCGGCACCCCCATGTACCTCATGACTAGGAAGATCAAGGCCATGGGCATCAAGATGATCCTATCCGGGGAAGGCTCGGACGAAATCTTCGGCGGCTACCTCTACTTCCACAAGGCGCCCGACAGGGTAGAGTTCCACGAGGAACTGGTCAGGAAGCTGTCCATGCTCCACCTCTACGACTGCCTCAGGGCTAACAAGGTGACTGCGGCCTGGGGAGTTGAAGCCCGGGTTCCCTTCCTGGATCCCGAGTTCCTCCAGGTGGCCATGAACATAAACCCCGCGGACAAGATGATCCGCCGCGCAGCCCCAGGCCAGGATCCCAGGGAAGGACGGATGGAAAAGCACATCCTCCGCAAGGCCTTCGACGGCTGGATCCCCGACGAAATCCTCTGGCGGCAGAAGGAGCAGTTCTCCGACGGCGTCGGCTATTCCTGGATCGACTCATTGAAAGCCTACGCTGAAAAGGAAGTCTCGGACTCGGCCATGGCTTCCCCTTAAAGACTCCCCAGACCAAGGAAGCCTATCTTTACAGGTCCATCTTCGAGGAGCACTTCAAGAACCCCTCCTGCGCCGCGCTGGTGCCCGACGGCCCCAGCATAGCCTGCTCCACTCCCACGGCTATTCGCTGGGACGCGGCCTGGGCAAGCCTTGCCGATCCTTCCGGCCGGGCAGTCCGGGGCGTGCACGACAAGAGCCTGAAGTAGTAGGGTTGGACTTAAGGTGTTCTTACGCCCTGCCTGGAACGTTTTTGGGCGTACATGGCGTCGTCCGCCCGTTTGAGGGTTGCGGCGATGGCCTCGCCTTCCTCTCTGACGGCCCATCCAACGGAAAATTCAAGCCGTCCTAATTCGGCGATTTTCTTGCGGAAAAAGTTCGCCCGTCTTCTGCCAGGCCTTCCTCAAGGACTTGGGCTGATCTTGCATCCATGGACCGGGCGATGATCAGGAACTCATCGCCCCCCACCCTGGCGACTGTCGAACCAGCGCCGACCCTGGAAGCCAGCAGCGAGGCCATATCCCGGATCGCCGCGGCGAAGACACACAACGATTTCACAATCGGGGTAAACGGTGTACAATGCTTCGGTTTGGATATTTGAGTACAGGAGGGAATCGTGAAATATTTGGTAGCCTATGTGACCAAGACCGGCACCACCAGGGATTTTGCGTCGCGCATCGCGAAAGTGCTCGAGGAAAAAGGCAACGATGTGGCGGTGAAAGACTTCGGCGAGGTCTCCGACCTATCAGCCTATGACAGGCTCGTCATCGGCGGACCCATCAACGGCATGAAACCCCATCCGGATTTGCAGGCCTTCGCGGAAACCAAGGCGCCTGCTTCGGGAAAACCCTTCGACCTCTTTGCCGTATCCTATCTTTTTGAAAACGGCAGGGCCATGTGGAAAAAAGCCATCCGCAAAGGCGTGGAAGGCCTCGCCGCCAAGAGCGGCGCCGCTTCCTGGCGGATTTTCGGCGGCAAGATCGATGCGGCCTTTCCTGGATTCGTCCGGTTCATGTTCGGCACCCCCAAGGATCTTCCCCTGGACATCAGGAACTGGGATGCTATAGAGGATTTCGCCCGATCCTTGCCTTGACAAGGATCAAGGCCTCATCCTTCCTTGCTTAGGCCTCGGGGGATGTGGTCGGGATTCTGGATCACGTCTCGGGGCTTGGATCCTTGGGCCGGACCCACGATTCCCCGCTCTTCCATGAGCTCCACAAGCCTCGCAGAACGGTTGTAGCCGATTTTCAGGCGTCTTTGGATATAGGAGGCGCTGGCCTTGCCCTGCTGGAGTACGATTTCCAGAGCCTTTTCGAACAGCGGATCTCCTTCCCCGTCGTCAAAGAGGCTCGGCTCAAGCTCCTCCTCCTCTTCATCGTAGAAAATTTCATCGTCGATGTACTCAGGCTCGCCAAGAGTCTTCACATGGGCCACCGCGCGCTCCACCTCTTCCTCGGATACAAAGGCGCACTGCATGCGGATGGGGAAGGGATTCGTCGAACCGGAATAGAGCATGTCGCCCTTGCCCAGGAGTTTTTCGGCCCCCACCATATCGATGATGACTCTGCTGTCGAATTTGCTGGATACCATGAAGGCTATCCGGGCGGGGATGTTCGCCTTGATGAGCCCGGTGATCACATCCACCGAAGGCCTTTGGGTGGCGAGGACAAGGTGGATTCCCACCGCCCGGGCCAAGGCGGAGATCTTGTGGAGGGTGTCCTCAAGCTCTTTGCCTGAGTTCGCCATGAGGCTGGCGAATTCGTCTATCACCACGACCAGGAAGGGCAATTTCTCCTGGGCGAGGCTTTGGTCCTTGATTTTCTTGTTGTAGGTGCTGATATCCCGCACATCCAGCTTGGAAAGCATCGAATACCGCCGCTGCATTTCGAAAATGCAATATTGGAGGGCTTGGAAGGCCTTCTTTGGTTCGGTGATCACAGGAGTGAGGAGATGGGGGATGCCATTGTAAAGCTTGAGTTCCACGATCTTGGGATCGATGAGGATGAGCTTCACTTCCTCGGGGCTCCGGCGGTACAGAATGGAAAGGATGAGGGCGTTGACGCAGACCGACTTTCCCGAGCCCGTCGCCCCGGCGATCAGGAGGTGGGGCATCTGGTTGAGGTCCGTGAACTGCACCACTCCCTGGATGTCCTTGCCCAAGGCTATGGGAATGGCCATCTTGGCGGTTCGAAACTGCTCGTGCTCTATTATTTCCCGCAAGGACACCACGGACCTGTGGGCGTTGGGAACTTCGATGCCCACGGCGTGCTTTCCCGGTATGGGCGCCACGATGCGCACCGAAGAGGCCGCCAGGCGCAGGGCTATGTTGTCCGCCAGGTTGGTGATCTTGGAAATCTTCACCCCGTGGGCGGGGAGGATTTCGTACATGGTGATGACAGGTCCCTTGCTGATCCCCGTCACCTCGGCCTCGATCTTGAACTCCGCAAGAGTTTCAGTCAGCACCTCGGCGTTCAGGCGGGTTTTGTCGTCGATAACCCAGTATTTCCCATCCGGATAGGTGTTGAGGATGCCATCCACGGGCACGGTGTAGGGCTTCTCCTTCTTGCGATCCAAAATTCGCTGGATCAAGGCGCTCTTTTCTTCGTCCTTTATCGCCCCGCTTTCGCCGGTGACGGTCTGGGGCGGCACGGAGATGAATTCAATGGGCTTTTCGGAAGCGGGGGAGGTGACTCTCAAGGCTGCTGGCGCAGGATCAAGGGAATGTTCGGGTTCGGGGGCGTTTTCTTGCGACCTAAGCTCGCCGAGGGTCGGAAGCCTGGGCACTTCGAAGTCGAAGGGTTTGGCGGCGATGGCTTGGGCTGAATCAAGCCTCCGCTCAGCCTGGGATTTTTTCTCCTTCCTCGCCTTGTTCCAGGCGGAAATCCTGTTGCCGAGCACAACCCAGGGCAGGAGCTTTTTTCCCTTCGGTCCTGTCGTGCCGCCTTTGGCGGACTTCACTGCCTTCTTGTCAGACAATTTGCCCGTAGCCCGCATCCAGAGCGTAAGGCGGAAGAATCCAAAGCCCACCAATCCTACAGCCAGGGCGAAGAGAAAACCGAATCCCGCGTAGAGCGAAGAAAGCCCCACGGCGGCAAAGATGGGTTGGTTTTCAAAAAATGGTCCCGGCTCGGTTGAGATCCTGGCAAAACCCGCCAGCACCAGGAAAGGAAGGGCGGAAGCAGCCAGGATATAGGCGAAGCGGGGATGGGCCTTGGGCAAGGCAGCCATGATACCCGCGCAGAGAATCCATAGGGGCAAGAACCACGAAGCCCAGGCGAAGCTGGATTTTAGGAGTATGCCGGGACGGACGAGAAAGGCCCATCCTTCTGGCCAAATCGAAGCCAACCAGAGGGTAAGGGAAAGATAGAAGGCGAGGAATAGGCTGAAAGCTGACGCGATTCCCCCGGGAGTGGAGAAAAATCTTCCTATGCGGCGCTTGGCTTTCGATGTGTCCTTGGGGCTTTGCGTCCGCGGGGAGGCGACGACTATCGAAGCCTTGGGCTTGGCCTGGGGCTTAGAGTCTGTGTTTTTCTGGGAATCTGATGCCATTCAATCTCCAATCCGCGCCAAGCGCTCTCGTAGATTATCGGCAGGTATGAAGATGCAATGGATGCATTTCAGCGTCCTATGCGAAGAGCAAGCCCAGGATTCCCACTGCTACCAGATACGGCGCGAACAAATACAATTTACCGCCCTTAACTATCTTGAGCAGCACCTTGAGGGAAAGGAATCCCGAGACCATGGCGGCGAAAAAGGCTAAGGAGAGGGAGCCCAAGGATACGGCGGCGGACATCTCCCCCAAGTCGCCCAGAGTGAGGAGAAGGGCGCCAAGGATGGCGGGTATGGAGAGGATGAAGGAAAATTCTCCTGCGGCTTCCCGGGAAAGCCCCGCGAAAAGCCCCGCCGAAATGCTTATGCCTGATCGGCTTATGCCGGAAAAGACTCCTATGCCCTGGGCGATTCCGACAATCGCCGCCCTACCCTTGCCCATGGTTCCGATCCCCAGGGTTCCCGGCTTTCTCCACAGCGTGGAAAGGAGAATGGCCGCGGTGACCAGCATCCTGGCGGAGACCTCCTTGGGGCCGCCGGAGGGAACAAACTTTTCAATGGCGATGCCGATGACGCCGGTTATCGCCGTGGCGATAAGAAGGGGAACCACATAGGAGAGATTTTCCCGGTTGGTTTCGTCCTTGTTCTTTTTATGGAAGACAAAAACCCAGAGCGCCAGGACTATGGCCAAGAGACGCTTCTTGAAGACTGTCACCACCACGATGAGGGTGGCGACATGGAGAAGGACATCGAAAGTGGCCAGAGGATGATATGGGCAAAAATTCCGCAACGCCCTGGATAAGCCCAAGCACGATAGCCTGAATTGGGTCCATTGTTTCCTCCAGATTCAGTTTTGGGCCATTCTACTCCGATTGCTTCTTTTAGGGAATCGGCGCGATTGCCTCGACTAAGTACATTTGATTATAGTATAACCCTATCAAACACAGACTCGAACCGGAGAAGCGATTTCGGTTCCGAAAGGGAAACGTATGGATATCAAGAAAGACAGGGTTGTCACGATCGATTACAATCTCCGCGACGCGGCGGGTAAACTTATCGACTCTTCGGACGAAGCCCAACCCCTGGTGTATCTCCACGGAAACGACAACATCATTCCCGGCCTCGAGAAGCACCTGGAAGGAAAGCAGGCGGGACAGGAGGTTTCCTGCGTGGTTCCCGCGGCTGAAGCCTACGGGGAAAGAGACGAGAGTCTCGTATTCAAGGTCTCTCGCAAGGATTTCGGCGATAACGCCGAAATTTCCCCCGGGATGCAGTTTGAAGCCCACGGCGAAGACGGTTCACAAATCGTCACGGTAGTGGACATCGCGGGCGACGAAGTCACTATCGACGCCAACCACCCCTTGGCGGGCGAGAAACTTCATTTCGACGTCAAGGTAGTGGGGGTTCGCGAAGCCACCGAGGAAGAGCTAAACCACGGCCATGTGCACGCTAGCGGCTGCGGATGCGGCGACGACTGCAGCTGCGAAGACGAGGGTTGCGAAAACGGCTGCTGCCATTGACCGGTTTCGGTTCAAGCCTAAGCTCCTCGACCTAGCGATTTTCGCCGTAGCCCTGGCCACGGTGATTTTCGTGTCCTTGAGAGTCTATTCCGATTCAGGCAACATCCTCTATGTCCACATCAACGGCGAAAGCGGGGAATGGATAGAAGCACTTGACGCGAATACGGAAGTCGAGGTGCCCGGCCCCCTCGGCCCCACCTATGTGCACATAGAAGACGGCGGCGTGTCCATATCCGATTCGCCCTGCGACAACAAGCTTTGTATTGGAATGGGCACGATTCGGCTCAAGCACCAGTGGGTGGCCTGCCTCCCCAACAACGTTTTCGTGCGCATCGCCGGCCGCACTTCTAGCGAGGATACCATTGACGCGGCAACCTACTGAAAACCGATTCGCCGACAAGGCGGATGTGACAGCCCTTCTTGGCGCTTTCTGCCTCTTTCTCTCCGCCGTTGAATATATGCTGCCCAAACCCATGCCCTTCATGCGTCTTGGCATCGCCAATCTCCCAATATTGTTGGCCGTGGACATCCTGCCATTTTCTTGGTTCCTCGTCCTCGTGTTGGTAAAGGTTGTGGGGATGAGCGTAATCTCCGGATCCCTCTTCTCCTTCATCGCCCTATTTTCATTGATAGGAACCCTCACCGCCGCCTTAGTCATGTGGGCGGCGAGAAAAGCTGCAGGCAGGCATATCAGCCAGATCGGCGTCTCCATCCTGGGCGCCTTGACTTCCAACGCCGCGCAGATCCTCATCGCCCGTTACTTAGTTTTCGGCCAGGCGGCTTGGCTCATAGCTCCCCTCTTCCTCGTCATGGGGCTGGCAACCGGGACTGGGCTGGGAATCTTCGCGGAACATTTCGCCTTTCGTTCCAGATGGTACACCATGGCCCTGGGCAGGCCGTGCCGCGCGCCGGAGGCCGACGGGAAACCGTTCATGAAAAAAACAGAGGTTCCTTTGGCAAAGAAAGCCGGCGCCGAAGCGCGGATTCGGCGCCGGCAAAGGTTCGAGGCCTACTTCAGCCCTTGGACCGCCGCGTTAGGCGGCTCCGCCTTGGCGCTGATTTTCCTCTTCGAACGGAGTTTGGCCGTCAAGTCGGCGCTCTTTGTCTTTTTTATCATCGCGGTGCTTTTCGCAGGCAAGAAATTCTCCTTCCTCGCCATGCTTGCCATTTCCTCGGGCATAGTCCTCGCCAACCTTCTGGTGCCGTCAGGGAGGGTCCTAGCCCGGCTTGGTCCCCTTGTGGTCACTGAATTAGCCCTGACGGAAGGGATAATCAAAGCCCTCACCTTCGAAGGCCTCATGCTCGTCCTCATCCTTCCTCTATTACGACAGGATCTTTGAGTACAAGGGCAGGATAAAGGCGGCCACCCTTTCCAGGGACGCGGATGCCATGATGACCGAGGTGTGGGAAAACCTGAACACAGACTCGGCCCGGGCCCAGGCTGGCTGCCCCAGCTTCGCATCGGCGCCAAAAGCTCGGGCGGGCTACCTCATCCTAGCGATCTGTGTCGCTGCCGCGGGCTTCGCGGCTTTCTTGGTGCCTTAGGACGATATTTACCAATTTATCCTTCACCACCACAACCTTGGCCACCTCTTTTCCAACAATCCATTCCTGGACCTTGGGCAAAGCCTGGGCTCGGTTCTTGAGGATTTGGTCCCCGGTACCCGCGGGAACCACGAAGCGCTCTCTGATCTTCCCGTTCACCTGAACTACTATTTCCTTTTCCTCGTCCAGGGTGAGGGCTTCGTCATAGGCAGGCCAGGATACCTTGGAGATGCTACCGGCGGCAAAATTACCGGCGGCAAAATT
>VKGY01000133.1:3496-4880 GCA_008080685.1 Spirochaetota bacterium | reverse complement strand
GAGGACGAAGGGCTTCCAGAGGGCCAGGGGCACTGTCTCGAGCTTCGAGACCTCGTTCAGGAAAATCATCATCTGGGATATGGCGGTGTTGAAGTTGAGGCTGTCCGTGTCGCGGGTAACCTTTTTTATCGTCTTATGCAGAAGCTTGGTAAGCTCCGCTCCCGGGACGGAGTCGTCCATAGGTTTGTCGGAGGTAACCCAGGCGCGCTCCAGGAACCGTGACACACCCACAAGGCCCGCGGTGGACCAGGGCTTTGACACTTCCAAGGGACCCATGAACATCTCGTAGACCCGCATGGAATCGGCACCGAATTCCTTGATGATATCGTCGGGGTTGATGACATTGCCCCGGCTCTTGGACATCTTCTGATTGTCCTCGCCCAGGATCATTCCCTGGTTCACTAGGCGGAGGAAGGGCTCGTCGGTGGTCACCACGCCGATGTCGAAGAGGACCTTGTGCCAGAACCTGGAATATAAAAGGTGGAGGACAGCGTGCTCAGCCCCGCCCACGTAAAGATCCACGGGCATCCAGTAATCGATCGCCTTGGGATCGGCAAAAGCCTTGTCGTTATTGGGGTCCAGGTAGCGCAGATAATACCAGCAGGAACCGGCCCATTGGGGCATGGTGTTGGTTTCGCGCTTGGCCTTTCCGCCGCAATGGGGGCAGGTGGTGTTCACCCACTCGGGGATGTTCGCCAAGGGCGATTCACCCGTGCCGGTGGGAGTATAGCTAGTCACCTGGGGCAAGAGGAGGGGAAGGTCCTTTTCATCCAAGGGCACGATGCCGCAGGAAGCGCAGTGGACCACGGGAATTGGTTCTCCCCAGTACCGCTGGCGGGAGAAAAGCCAATCCCTCAGCTTGTAGTTCACCGCTTTCTTGCCTATACCCTTGGCTTCGAGCCAGGAGGTGATCTTGGGAATGAACTCCGAGGTAGGCAGGCCGGAAAATTCTCCTGAGTTCACGGCGAATCCGTCCGCGGTGGTGCAGGCCGCAGGCTCCCTGTCGAAGGGACCTTCCTCCCCCGGGGAGGCGACGACTTGGATTATGGGCAGGCCAAAGGTCTTGGCGAAATCCCAGTCCCGCTCGTCGTGGGCGGGAACCGCCATGATGGCACCAGTGCCGTAGGAGATGAGAACGTAATCGGAGATCCAGATGGGAATCTTGGCCTCGTTGACCGGGTTGACCGCATAGGCTCCAGTGAATATGCCGGTTTTTCCCTTGGCCAGGTCGGTGCGCTCAAGGTCGCTCTTGCGGGCCGCGGCCTCCACGTAGGCGTTAACTTCCGCCTTCCTGTCCGGGGTGGCGATCTTGGACACCAACTCATGCTCAGGCGCCAGAACCATGTAGGTGGCGCCGAAGAGGGTGTCGGGCCTGGTGGTGTAG
>VKGY01000133.1:0-3394 GCA_008080685.1 Spirochaetota bacterium | reverse complement strand
GGTGATCTTGAGCACCCACTGGCGTATGCGCTTGCGGGTCACCTTGGTGTGGCAGCGGTCGCATTCCCCGTCCTTGACCTCTTCGTTGGCCAGGCCGGTCTTGCAGGAAGGGCACCAGTTGATGGGCATCTCCGACTCGTAGGCGAGACCCTGTTTGAAAAGCTGGAGAAAAATCCATTGGGTCCATTTGTAGTAGTCCGGGGTGCAGGTGGAGACTTCCCTATCCCAATCGTAGGAAAATCCCAAGGTTTTTATCTGGGTCCTGAAGCGTTCCACGTTGTTCATCGTGGTCACCTCGGGGTGGGTTCCGGTTTGGATGGCATAGTTTTCCGCGGGGAGGCCGAAGGCGTCGAACCCCATGGGATGGAGGACGTTGTATCCGTTCATGCGCAGGAAACGGCAGTAAATGTCCGTGGCGGTGTAGCCTTCCGGATGCCCGACATGGAGCCCCGCCCCCGAGGGATAGGGGAACATGTCCAGGACATACCTTCTCTTATGTTTCGGGTAGGAGGGATCCTCGATCGCCCTGAAGGTCTTTTCGTCTTCCCATTTTTTCTGCCATTTTTTCTCGATTCTTTCGAAAGGATATCGTGCCATGTGCTTAGCTCCGCTTGTCTGTCCGCATTTCAGCCCGCAGCCTGATTCCAGGCGTGCAGTCGGGTGATAATAGTCTCTTTTTCACCCTTCCTTCAAGCCTCGGGGCAGCCCCCTCACGCCATGGGATTCTCGTACTTGTGTATATAAATATTTTTATATATAATTGCTCCTATCAAAACGACAACCTTAGGCGTCAGCTTGGATGAGAGGGCGAAAATCATCCTCTTCGAGAGGGGCTCCCACATAAGCTACGCCAACTGCGGCCTGCCCTATTACGCCGGGGGAACCATAGCGGAGCGGGAGCGGCTCTTTGTCATGACGCCCGAAAAATTCAAAGGTTGGCTGGACGTGGACGTCCGAGTTCTCACAGAAGTGCTTGCCATAGACCGGGAAGGCCGGAAGGTAAGGGCTAAGGACCTGAGCTCGGGTAGGGAGTATGAGGAACCCTACGATTACCTGGTCCTGTCCCCCGGCGCCGACCCCATCGTCCCGCCCATCCCCGGAATCCGGGAAGAAGGCATCTTCACCCTCCGGTCGGTCAGCGACATAGATAAAATCGTGGACTACATCGCCATGAGGCGTCCCGAGCGAGCCATCGTGGTGGGCGGCGGCTTCATAGGCCTAGAAATGGCGGAAAACCTCCATGCCCGCGGAGCCTTTGTCACCATTGTGGAAGCCCTGGATCAGGTGATGAATCCTCTGGACTTTGAGATGGCTGCCATGGTCCACCAGCACTTGAAAAGCAAGAACGTTGAGCTCTATCTTGGCCAGGCGGTGGAGCGCTTTGAACGACGTGGCTCGAGGATCGTGGCCTTCCTGGCCGGAGGGATCGAACTCGATGCGGACATGATTGTCCTTTCCATCGGCGTGAAGCCCGAAGGAAGCCTCGCCAAGGCGGCAGGCCTGGACACCTCCCCGAACGGGGCCATTCTGGTGGACGAAGGCATGAGGACCAAGGACGAGAGGATCTTCGCCTTGGGCGACGCCGCCGCCTTCCCCCACCCCATCCTGGGTATGGCCATGCCCGTGCCCCTGGCTGGCCCAGCGAACAAGCAGGCCCGGGTTGTCGCGGACAACATTGCGTCAGGCGGCAGTGCAGCCTATGCCAGGGTCTGGCGGGGAGCGATCGGCACCTCCATCGCCAAGGTCTTCGACATCACCGCCGCCGCGGCGGGAGTGGCGGAGAAACTCCTCAAAAAGAACAAGATCGCCCACAAGGTTGTGGTCACCCACGGCTCGAACCACGCAAGCTATTACCCCGGGGCCCTTCCCCTCACCATCAAGACCATCTTCTCGCCCGAGGACGGCAGGCTTTTAGGCGCCCAAGTGGTGGGCTACGACGGAGTGGACAAGCGCATCGACCTTCTTGCGGAGCAGATCCGAAGGAAGGCGAGCGTCTATGAGTTGGCGGAAATCGAGCACGCCTACGCCCCGCCCTTCTCCAGCGCCAAGGACCCGGTGAACATAGCCGGCATGGCGGCGGAAAACCTGGCCAGGGGCCTTACTTCCATGGTATCCTGGGACGAAGTGAAGGCCTTGAAGGAAGAAGGAGCCTATTTCCTCGATGTGAGGACGACGGACGAGTTTTCCTTGGGCGCCCTGCCCGGGGCTGTCAACATCCCCCTGGACGAACTGCGGAGCCGCCTCGCCGAAATTCCCAAGGACCGCTTTGTCCTAGCCTATTGCGGCGTTGGCCTCAGGGGCTACCTGGCGGAACGAATCCTCCGCCAACGCGGCTGGACCGCCGTGGCCAATCTTTCCGGCGGGTATAAGACCTGGGAGATCGCCTCGGAACGGCAGAGCAACACCGGCGTATACCATCGCGGCATGGGTGGCATGCAGCCTAGGGGAATGGGCGGACAGGCCCATGGAGGCTCGGGTCCCGCCCTTGTCCACGCCGCGTACGCCGAAGGCTCGGGCATGCCTCAGGATCTGGCCTCCCGTCGTGAAACCGTGGTCAGAGTGGATGCCTGCGGCTTGCAATGCCCCGGCCCCATCATGCGCCTCAAGTCCGAGGTGGACAAATTGCCCGAGGGCGGAAGGGTCGTGGTGAGCGCCACCGACCCAGGCTTCGCCCGGGATGTGGCGTCGTGGTGCAAGGTGACCAAAAACCTCCTGGTGTCCCTGGAGGAATCCAAGGGCATCTACACCGCCGTGGTGGAAAAGACCGTCGCCCAGGCCGCCATGCTTGGCGCCGCCGTGCATGGTGCCGGCAATTCCAGCCGGGCTGGGTCTGACGGAGCCACCCTGATCGTCTTCTCCGACGACCTGGACAAGGCCCTCGCTAGCTTTGTCCTCGCCAATGGAGCCCTTGCCACAGGCAAGAAAGTGACCATGTTCTTCACCTTCTGGGGCCTCTCGGTGATCAAGCGCCACGAGCCTGTATCGGCGTCCAAGGATTTCATGGGAAAAATGTTCGGCCTCATGCTCCCTAGGCATTCCGGGAAGCTCGCCCTCTCGAAGATGAACTTCGCCGGCGCCGGCCCTGTCATGATGAAGGCTAGGATGAAGGCCAAGAATGTGGACATGGTGGAATCCATGATAGCCCAGGCCATTGCCGCGGGAGTCCGCCTCGTGGCCTGCCAAATGTCCATGGACATCATGGGCGTGGCCAAGGAAGAGATCATGGACGGCGTGGAGATCGGCGGAGTCGCCACCTACTACGAAGCCGCCTCGGAGGCGGGAGTGAATTTGTTCATTTAGCGCAACCGAATATGCGAATGGCAAGTAAAAGTATATAAGAGCCTTTGGAGGAACCTCATGAAAAAGAGACAAAAGATCTATGCAATCTTAACCC
>VKGY01000132.1:14857-16493 GCA_008080685.1 Spirochaetota bacterium | reverse complement strand
GGAATACTCGTTCTCCGTTGAGGAAAAAACCCTTGTCCGTAAACCGGGCGGTTCGAAACCCTATCCGAGCAGAAAGCCTGTCGAATTCCCCAAGTGTAAGGCTTAGGGAATAAAGGTTGGGCGAATCGCAATCCCACAGCTCCACGCCGCTCAAGGCAGGGAACTTGAGCCTAAGTCGCCCGGACTCATCGACGCATTCCTTTGCCGGCGCCGAGGCACCAGCTACCGATACGCCGTCTTTTCCCAGCCTCGCTTCCACCACCGTGTCGCCTGGGATTGGGGAATCGCCGCCCCGGACACAGGCTTCAACCTCAAGCTCGGCCTTGCCCCGGGGAACTTCAACCACCCTGGGGCGGGCGAAGAGTTCCTCAAGCCAAAACCTGTCCTGGACCCGAATCCATACGCCTCGGTAGATTCCCCCGGGCACGAGGTAGTCGACTACGCCGCCGAAAGGCGGAATGTCAGGATCCTCCCGGCCTGAGACCAGGATCTTCAGCAGATTGGGCCGGCCTGGTTGGAGGAAATCCGTGATGTCGAAGGAAAAAGGCGTATAGGGTCCCCGGTGCCCGCCCAAGGCCTTGCCGTTGAGCCATAGGGAACAGGAGACGGCGACACCGTCGAAATCGAGAAAGACGCGGCCGCCGGGCTGATGCTCGGGGCTGTCGAATTCTTTGAAATAATGGGCCTGGACGAAGAGCCTGCCCTCGTCGAAATGATTTTCCGGCAAGGGGACTAGGGTATGGGGAAGATCAACCAGTTCGGCGCCTTCGAGGTTGAACCGCCATCCGGCGCTGAAGGGAATCCGAGTCCTCATGGAGACATCATCACCTGGACTATCTGCAGAACCGGGAACACGATGCATACCACGATGAAGACGAGTTCCAAGGTGAGCATGCGCCGCTCCGCCGTATCGTTTTTCAGGAGTTCGTAGACGTTCTGCAATGCGTCCAGGCGCCGTTCGACGGAAATCTTCCATCCTTCAGTGTTGAAAAGCGCGCAGAGCCTCTCGTAGATGAGGCCTAGGAAATAATCGCCGATGATCTTGGACGAATTGTCCAGGTTTTCAAGGGTGAAAAGGGCGTCGAACCGCAGGGTCTGGAGGCGGCCCAGCTTGAGCTTGACCCCCCTCTGGCTGAATTTGGTCTTTCCGCCCGCCAGGTAGAGCTTTCGTATATCCTTTTCAGCCTCGTCAAGCCAGGTATCCAAAAGACCATCCAGGGCCCGAAGCTCGATGAGCCGATAATTTGCGTGTTCAGCCATGATGAGGATGTCTTCGTAGTCCCGGGATGGGTCGACTATCAGGCATCGATCCAGGTCGAATACGGCGATATCATTTTTCCGATAGCTCAGGGGCTTGTCCAGGGTCTGGTGGATTTGGGACTCGTGGAGAACCAAGGGAGCCTCGCCCGCCAAGAGCCCTGCCGCCACTTCCCTATTCCGGGCCAGGAATGCCTCGGGGCTTTCGTCCGGATATTCAAGGACGCAGAAGGCGGTATAGATCTCCCGGTCGAAAGTCCAGTCTTTTTTAAGGCCTGTCACCGATTCCTTGATGGCGTTGACGATCATCTGGAAGCTAGAATCGGCGAACTGCTCTATCGTTTCGCTGTTGCTCGTATCCCGCACTGGGAGGTTCACT
>VKGY01000132.1:4465-14797 GCA_008080685.1 Spirochaetota bacterium | reverse complement strand
GGTGAGGGCGCCATCATCGTAGATTTTCGCTTGGGCGGAAAAACGCTCGAATTTTGCGGAATCGCATTCCGAGGTGCTCAAGGAGAGGATCAGGGGCTTGGGAAGGGTCAGGGAGGGTGGGGTTCCCCTCCGCTTGGCGAATCCAATATCCGGATAGGCGGGGATGAGGGACGCGGCCTTTTTCAAATCCACGGATCTGCCGATGTCGTAGACGTAGAGATGCACTATCTCGGAACTCAGCTCTTCCCGCCCATCTGGTTCGCTCATTTGTTTCCTACCTCGGTCCGGGAAATTTCCTTATCCAACACGGTGAGCACAAGGGTGCTCCCGGCGGGAAGGGAGAAGGGCAGGCTGAAATTCCCTCCCGGGTGCCGCAGGGAAGTCAGGGTTTGTTTTTGGCCTTTGGGGAGGAAGGCCTCGAGTTTGACAGGAACGGGGTAGGGATATTCGATTAGCTTGTAGACAAAGACCCCGTTTATCATCCCTTCCGAGGCGGCGGGAGCGGCGATGGTCACTTCGAGCCTGTCCTTGAGGCGCATTTCGACGTTGGGGGCAGGTTTTTGCTCCACCACCCGGCCCGCCGCCTCGCCTGCTTGGGCTTGGCGCATGGAATAGGAGACGGGTATTGCCGATTTTTCCGCCAGGGCGATCGCGGCGGCCATGGTTTGGCCAAAGAAGTCCGGGGCGGGGGCTTTGGTGCTCTCGGGCCCCTTGGATACTATGAATTCCAGCACTGTGGGAGCGGAGATCTCTGTCTTGGGCGTGGGTTTCTGTTCAAGGATTGTTCCCGCCGGGGAGTCGTCAAAGCGGTACATGGGGGGCTCCCGCACGCTCAGCAAGGGGCGTGAGGCGGAAAAAAGGGTCAGGAGGCGAAGCTTGACCTTTTCGATGTCCTGTCCGACGTAATCTTCTATCCTATCCAGGACCGCCCCCTTGCTCACGGTAAGCTTCACCCGCCGGCCTGCCTTGACTATGCTCCCAGGCGCCGGGCTTTGTTCCAGGATGGTGTTCTTGTCCTGGGGATTGTTGGTAAACCGCACGTTGACACGGGGATAGAGTTCTCTCTCCTGCAGATCCACGAGGGCGTCGGCCAAATCCATATTTCTCACGTCCGGGACCATCACTTTCTCGGCGCCGCGCAAGAAAATGAAAAAGCCAGCGGCGAAGGCCAGGGCAAGGAATGCGATGAGCATCATGGCGAAAAGGGTCAGGGTCCTTTTCTGCGCCGCAGTCCAGGAAGAAAAATCGAATATCCTTGTTTTCATACTTCGTAAGTTCCTTGTCGGGTCAGCAATTTGCCTTGGAGATTGCGCACGCCGTTGGCGAATTCCTTGTAGGATAGGGCTTTTTTCCCCGCCAGCTGAAGTCTACGCAAGGCCAGGAAGCCAGATCCGGTTTTAACTATGATGCCGCATTTCCTATCCATGCCGAGTATAGTCCCGGGAGCCTTGGCAGGCAATGCGTCCAGGAGGCTTGGATCTAGCTGGTCTGAGGACGGCGTCCAGGGTTGGGCTTCGAGGATGGCGAGCCTTAGCCCGTCCATGTGGCTGTAAGCTTGGGGCCATGTTTCAAAGGCCCTGATCTGGGCGTCGATCGCGCCGCTGTCGCGTGTCCAGTCTATGCAACCGTCTTCCTTGGCTATCTTGGCGCAGTAGGTTGCCTGGCCTTCCTGAGGACGGGGCTGGGCGACTCCGCGAGCGATTTGGTCGAGTACCATCACCGCCAGGCCAGCGGCTACCGCCGCGCAGGTCTCGGAGAGAGCGGCAGCCCCTTGCCCCTTCTCTGCCCCGCAATGGAATTTTTTCCATTGCGTAGATGTCCCCACAATCCATTTCCGCGGCAAGTCCCTGGATTGATACGCCTGTTTCCTCGTCCCTGTCCAGGATGGCCTGGGGAATGGGTGAAGACCCCCGGTGCCGGGGCAGGATGCTGGGATGGATGTTGAGTCCGCTGCAGGGAAAAAGGGCTAGGAATTTTGGTCCGAAGATCTTTCCATAGGCAAAAACCAAAAGGAGGTCAGGCTCGCGAAGGGCGATTTGCTCCCGCTCCGCGGCGCCAAGGCGTTCGAATTCGAATATGGGAACCGTTTTGCCAAACCGAGCTTCCGCGGCCTCGGCCACCTCGGTCCGGCGGATGGCCTTCCCTCGCCCGGCGGGCGAGGGAGGATTTGTCAGGATGCCCACGATTTCGTGCCGTTCCGCCACAGCGAGAAGGGCGGGAATTGCGATGGCCGGACTCCCGGCGAAGAGGATTTTCATCCTAGGCTCACATTTTTATGAGTTTTTGAAAATGAAGGAGGGCTCTACCCCGCTTGAAAGGGCTGATTCGGTCTATGAAAAGCTTGCCTTCAAGGTGGTCGAATTCATGGAGTATGACCCGGGCAAGGAGGTCTTCCGCCTCGAGAGTAAAGGCCTTGCCTTTTTCGTTGAAGGCCTGGACCTTGACTGTGGCGGGCCGCTTCACCGTGAAATACAGCCCGGGGAAGGAAAGGCAGCCTTCCTCATATTCCGCCAATTCCGGAGAGGTCATGATGATTTCCGGGTTGACGAAGACTCTCTGTCCGTCTCCTTCGGTTTCGGTGACAAAAACCCTCAAGGAAACGCCAACCTGGGGAGCCGCAAGGCCGATGCCCCGGTCGTGGTGCATCGCATCGAACATTTCAGCGACAAGGAGTTTCAGGTTCTCGTCGAATTCGGTTACCGGCAGCGCCTTTTTTTCCAACACTGGGTCGCCGTAGGTGACAATATCCATCATAGGTCCTCTAATATACTGATTTTACCGCTTCAGCGGCATCTCGAACTTCGATCCGACTCCAAGGCCCACCCTGCAGAACCAGCCTTGGGGAACCTCAAGGGCGTAGCGCACGCTCCTTTCCGATGGGCGGGCTTCCTCCGAGAAGGGGACAAGGTCCAGGATCTGGTATATGGTGCCGTCCGCGCCCAGGTAGGCGATGGAGAGGGGCAAGGAGGTGTTTTTCATCCAGAACGCGACTCTCTCGTCTTTGTCGAAGACAAAAAGCATGCCCTTTCCGTCCTCCAAGGTTTTCCGGAACATGAGGCCGCGGTTGCGCTCCAATTCTTCGTCGGCCACCTCGACTTCCACTTTCACCGATCCTGATGTGAGGGTAAGGGTGGGGAGGGTCGGGTTTGGCTTGTCCATGGATGGGTTTGCTTCTTTTGAGGAGCATGAGGCCAAGACTGCAAGAACCAAGCCCGCCGCAAGGACGAGGAAAAGGGGAAGGCCGAATACCTGTTTCATAGGCCAAATTCTACCACAGAAGGGGCGATGCTGAAAACTCGCCGGCGCGCAAAGAAAAGGGGTTGTCTTGGAACTTCCAAGACAACCCCACAATTGTGCAAAGCAACGCTTCCGGAAGGAGGCGCTTAGTACCCGCCCTTAGAGTCGTGGGTCTTTCTGGTTTTCTTCATCAGCTTGCGGGCAAGGGCTTTCTGTTTGCGATTCTTGATGGTGGAGGGCTTTTCGAAATATTCCCTCTTTTTCCATTCGCGAATGATTCCCTCTTTCTCTACCATGCGCTTAAAACGCTTGATTGCTTTCTCGAGGGGTTCGCCGTCTTCTACCGTTATTTGCCGGATGATCATCACCTCCCTTCTGCCGGAGGCTTGATTCTACCGGAAACGGGATCTTTGTCAAGTACCGGTCGTTCAAGCCAATAATGCGGATTTACCGGTACATTGCCTATCCTGAGTTCCCAATGGAGATGGGGACCTGTGGAAAGTCCCGTCGATCCTACTGTCCCGATCTCTTGATCCTGGGCTACCCTATCTCCGGCCGCTACGCGCATTCCAGAGAGGTGCATGTAGATGGAAAAGAATCCGGGCAGGTGTTCAAGGACAATGGTGTTTCCAGTCACGATCCTTAAATCCGCGAAGACTACCTTCCCTGGGGCGCAGGCGAAAACTGGGGTTCCCGCCCGGGCCCCCAGGTCGATTCCCTGGTGGATCGAGGTGTCGGAACCTCCTCCTGAATAGAGATAGGTGCGTCGGTCGCCGAAGAAGGAGGTTTGCCTCCACTCGCCTTTTAGGGGACGACTCAAGACTCCCGGAAAATGGAGGGCTGTAAGGTCTCTTTGGCCGAATAGGGCCGCGAAGGAAATGGCCTGTGCTGTCTTGGCCGGGTCGGGGGCGGTCCGGATTAGGCTGTTGGTTCTATCCAAGGGAATTTCCTCTTGGAGGAATTTCTTGGTTGTTATTTCGAAGTCCTTGGCAACCTTGAGCGTTTCACTATTGCTGGGGATTTGTGCGGTGAGTTCCAGCCTCCCCCGGCCTCCCTTTGAGTCCATGGGAACCGGAAGGAGGAAGCCGTATTGGTAGAAGGCGGGCTCGACGGAGGAGGAAAGGAAAAATCCACCTCCCTTGGAAAGGAGCTTTCCATCCTTGCCTAAAAGCCCAAGGCTGAGATCTCCCAAGGGAATCGGGCTCTCTATCCACGCGAACAGGGGATCTCCCTGTTCGGCGCTTTCCGGAGCATGGAGCAGATAGATTCCGGCCTCTTCCTGGGCGCCCAGGAAGAGGCCGGGAAATATCAATATCCCAAGGAGAATTGCGGTTGTCGTGAGTCGAAAATTCCGGGATCGCGGCAATAGTCCTCCATCGTGTATGCCATAGCAGGCCTTTCACAAGAATAGCTTCTATTTTATACTTACTTGACTCATTTGGACACCTAGGAGTAATCGATGCTTTTTTCCATCGGCAACGCGATCACTTTGGTTATCGTGCTGGCGTTTTTCTTTATCTATCACAAGCTCACGGCAAACAACCGCTCTTTGGAAAAGGTCAAGAAGTTTGCAGAAAAGCTCCAAGGAGACCTTTCTTCCTATGTGGAATCCCGCGCCGAAGAATTGAAGCATTTCGGCATCGATCTCGATGTCCAGCAAAAGGCTGCCCGGATCGCCCTGGACAAGCTCCAAGCCGCCCAGGCGACGATCGGGGAAAAATCCGAGGCTATCGGAGCCATCGCTGACCGTTTTAAGGAATATGATTCCGTCCTCGCCAAGCTCATGGATATGACGGCGAAGGTGGATAAGAATCTCGCCCAAATCCACGAGGATGAGGTTTTCCTTTAAGGAAGAAATCCTGGACGAGCTCCAAGATGGCTTGGCCAATACGGCGACGGAGCTTAAGGCAGCCAGGGACGAGGCCTTCTCGGCCTTGGAGGAAGCCAGGACCGCAAGCCAGACGGTTGAAAAGCGGTTTGAGACGGCGCTGAATCTCGCCACCCAAAGGGCGGGAGATATTGAAGACAGGGCTTTCACCCTCCTCATCCAAAATATGGAAGAAAGGCGTCAGGCTTTCTCCTCAAGCTTGGAAACAAAGCTTGCGGATCTAGGCCAGGAAGTCGCAACCATGACAGGAGAGCTGCGGAAAGCCATGGATTCCCTGCGCCAGAGCTGGAGGGATGAGTCTCAGGCGATGATGAAGGATATGGCTGCCAAACTCCAGGAATTGGAATCTATCTTCGCCGCGAAAGCCACTGAGATCGCCGACCTCCTCGAGACATCTTTTGATAAGGCGAAGGCCACAGAATATTCCCTCGCCTCCACGGCGGACACTTCCAAGAGGGAGTTGGCGGAAAACCTGGAAAAGATAAAAGCCCTGGACTCTGGCTTGGACGAAAGGCTGGAAGCGACGAAAAATCGTATCGAGGACGAGTTTGCCGCCTTCGGCCAGGCATTCGAGGGGCACCGGACGAGGTTCGAAGAGAATTTCGCCGAGGAAACCTCTACCCTTGAAAATCGCCTTGGCTCGCTCAGGTCGAAGGTGGAGGAAATGGAAACCCTGACCTTCCAGAGGCTCAAGGGAAACTTGGAGAAGTTCGAAGAAGGACTGTCAGGTTCTTTAGTTGCCAAGAAGGTGGAAAGTTTTAAAAAGCTGGACGCCTGGCTCTCCGAACTGCAGAACACCCTTAACCGGGTTACCGAGGAAGCCAAGGCGCGGCGGCTTGAGGAAGAAGCGGCCAACCAGAGGGAGTTCAAGGCCAGCCTTCTGAGAGCCCGGGATGAAATGTACGTCCATCTCGCAAAATTGGCTTCGGATCTCGACGCCCTTGAGGAAGGGCTTAAAGGGCGGATCCAGGAGGCCGAACTCGACTCCTCGGAAGCTCAGCCCTCCTAAAAGACCCTGGCCTATCGGATTATCCCTTCCATGGCGATTTTGATCATCGAGGTAAAGGTGCTTTGCCTCTCTTCGGCGGTTGTTACTTCTCCGGTTACCAGGTGGTCGGAGGTCGTGAGGATTGCCAAGGCCTGCACTCCATATTTGGCCGCCAAGGTATACAGCTCCGATGTCTCCATCTCCACCCCAATGACCCCGAATTTCGCCCAAAGCTTCCATTGCTCGGGATCCTCGGAGTAGAAAGAATCCGAAGAAAGGACAGAGCCGACAAAAGCATTGACGCCCCCAGCCTGTGCAGCGTTGTATACGTTCATGAGGAGGGGAAAGGAGGCGGTCGGCGCGTAATCCATACCCTTGAAGCGAATTTTGTTTACCCCCGAGTCGGTTGAGGCGCTCATGGCCAGGATAACGTCCCGGATCTTTACTTCCTGCCGCATGGCGCCGCAGGTGCCTACCCGTATGAGTTTCCTGACTTTATAATCACGAATCAATTCGTTGACGTAAATAGAAATGCTTGGAATTCCCATGCCCGTGCCCATGACGGAAACAGGGACTCCCTTGTAGGTTCCTGTATACCCCAGAATATTTCGGACTTCATTGAAGCAGGTGGCGCCGTCGAGCATCGTCTGGGCGATGAATTTTGCCCGGAGGGGATCCCCAGGAAGCAAGATTCTTTCCGCTATCTCCCCTGGTTTCGCCGCGATGTGGATACTCATGCTTACCCTCCTCATTTTGTTTACACGATGCTAGAGTATACACCAAGGAGCGGACGGGATTTCAAGTCCGCCCATTGCGGGGAGGATGAGGATGGGAAAACCTTATGAGATCATATATGCCGACGAAGACATCCTCCTTGTGAATAAAATGGGGGCCTTGTCGGTCCAGAAGGACAAATCTGGAGACCAGGATCTGCAGAGCATCCTTTCCCAGGATTTCCCCTCCCCCGCCGGGTTCCTCGAAGCCAGCCACAGGATAGATCGAAGAACCTCGGGCCTCGTTCTGTTCGCCCGGACCAAATTTGCCTTAGCCCAGTTGGAAAGAGATTTCCAGGACCGCAAGATTGAAAAGACCTATCTGGCCTGCTTGGAAAAAGAACCCATCCCCTCTGAAGGAGAATTAGTCCACAGAATCGTGCACGACCAGCGGAGAAACCTTACACTGGCCAGGCCGGAGGCTTCGTCTGAATCCGGGAGAGGAAAATTCAAGCACGCCGCGCTGAAGTACAGGCTCCTTCTGCGCACGGATCGGTATTTCTTCGTGGAGGTGGCGCCCAAAACCGGAAGGCATCACCAGATCAGGGCTCAATTCGCTGCCTTGGGTTGTCCCATCAAAGGAGACTTGAAATACGGAGCTCGCAGGAGCTGCCTATCGGGAAGGATCATGCTGCACGCTTGGAGGATTGGCTTCACCCACCCGGGAACCGGACATCCCATGAGCTTCTCAGCCCCGATACCAAAGGACGAAACCCTCTGGCAAGTGCTGGAAGAGGGTTTGACATCAGCGCCCCTCCTCATCGGAGATATAAATACGACAGAGCCGGCCTGATCCTCCTGTCCGGCCCCAGGACGCTATCCACGATGGCAAGATTAAGAAGATTTCCTCCCAGGCACCCATTCCCGCTTGAAATCCTCACCTCATTGATCGGCACGACACCTTCGGTCCTGAAACTAAGGAGGTTCCGGACATCCTCTTCGAAGGTTACCGACACATCCTCCGCTCCTTGCCTATCCCCAACCTTCCGTTCCCTATACACCAGCGCCCCTCTCCCCTCTCGTAGATAACCCCCTTCAGCCACTACCGCGCCGCCCAGGACCCGGCGGGAAACCCCGACCTCCGCCCCGGTACCCAATCGGTATTCCTCCCTAGCCTCGCCCCCAGGGGTCCTGAACGAAAGAAATCCCTCGGCGGTCTTCTCAACCACCCCCTCGAAAATGCCCCTCACTGCCTCCCCCTGAGGCGAAGGAACCAAAGTAGCCCGCACTCTGGTTGGAATCGCTCCGTCATTTGGATTCTTCGGCTTGGGACTTTCCAAAATTTGAATCTCATTCCCGGCGCGGACAAAGGAAAAACGCGAAATCTCCGCCTCCCCGTCAGCCATTCTCCCAAAAAGAACCGCTGATTCAAGGCTCCCGTCGGGAAGTGAGGCAAAGCGGTAGGCATAGGTATCAAAGCCAAAGACCTCGGCGTAGGAAAAACCGGTGTGGCGATACTCAATGACAAAATCAGCCGCCGGGACTATTGGTGCCGCCGGGACTATTGGTGCCGCCGGGACCGCCGGCACCGCCGTCCGGGACTGGCCGCTTTTATCCAATGCTCCGTCAGGGAGCGCATGTGCCGATACTTTTTTCCCATCGCAGCCAATAATAAGGACAGCCGCAAAAAGAGCGGCTGAAACAAACGCGCCGATGCCGACCTTGCGGCGTACACAGACCATTCTATTCATCGCCCTGCTCCATTGGATGAGCGCCGGGTCATAAGCCCGGCGCCCTAGTTTAAATTACCTCGCCATAATTCCTAGCCTATCTATCCTGATTCCTTCTCGACCGGTTCACCCATATAGTCTGGGAGGAAGCAGGATCGTCCTTCTTATCCTCCGCGAGGGTCTTGGCGAGCCGCGCCAGATCCTCCTGCTTAGTCACGACGCAGCCAAAGGTTTTTGAATGAATGGTATTTGAGTGGATTCCATACCCTGTATCGGCAAAGGTGCCGATATAGAGTTTGCCCACCGATTCTGGAACCTTCATGTAAACCTCCACAGAACCTCGCGCGTTGGTGGAAACCATGAAGGGGCCGTATTTGTCTGCCCGCGGCTTGACCGCCGTGATATTCCATAAGCCTTCAGGGAAAAGCACTGGACGGGAAACCAAGCCCTCAGCCCAGGCGGTTTGGGCGGCCGATGCCTTTGTTGGCATGAAGGGCGCATCCGTCGTGTCGACGATGCGATTGTGAGCAGGGATTTCATAGACTTCCCGAGGCGGGTACCTGTTGAGCCTGGCCTCGTATTCATTGTCTATGACGCTGACCTTGAGCCTTGACCCATTAGCGTCCAATTCCATACGAACATCCCCGCCAAGAACCCCTGCACATACGGATTGGCTCAAAGGGATGGCAAAAAAAGGAAACCTTTCCTGGAGCGGGGGGAGGCTTGGGCCGCCTACCCCAGCTCCAGGCTCCCAGCTTTTAGCAAAGCCGGGAAGGATGCAAAGAACCATATAAATGCAGAAAAGCGCGGCGCCGAATCCCTGCCGGCGCGCAGATCCGAGACGAAATATTTCCATGCTTCACCTCCTATCCTTACTACGCTCGGAAGGAGGCGCCGCGCTTCACTATTTCACTATGTCGCAGTCATTTTGCCAGAATTATTTCAAGGCACCGGGACCTGGAAGTTCAAGGTTTTCCACTGCACGAACGCGGGCTTGCCCGCCTGGGTCGGCTCGATCTCAAAGGCGGATATCCCGCAATTCCCTGTAGGAAAGAGGGGCAGCCAGGTTCTCGCCCCAAAGGTCGAACGAATAAGGAATTGGATCAATCCTCCGTGGCTCACGCACACGATGCTCCTCGCGCCTTGTTCAGCCAGGGTCCGCATCCTCGCCCAGGACCGCATAGCCCGGTAGTACATCCTCGACGAATGCTCGGCTCCGGGAACCGCATCCCAGCTGGTGTAGGTGAATCTCCCATATATCTCAGGGTATTGGGCGCAGGCCTGGTCGACGCTCATGCCGGAAAATAGGCCCACGTCCACCTCGGCCAAGGCATCGCAGGACTGAACTTCGAGGCCGCAGGCTTGGACTATCGTCGCCGCCGTGGTTGCCGCCCGGGATAGGGGGCTTGCGACGACAGCGTCCACCGACTTGTCCTTGAACCATGCGGCGACGATAGCGGCTTGGCTATTCCCTTTTTCGTCCAGAGGGTAGTCGAGCCTCCCTTGGAAGGTCATCGCGGCATTGCCCACGCTCTGGCCATGGCGAAGGATATAGATGGTTGTAGTCTTTGGAACCGAAGCGAAGAAGGCTCCGTCCGCCGCGCTACAATTCGCCGCGCCTAAATCTGCGACTGCGGCTGCCGCCGCGGACTCGGCGTCCAGCGCCTCTAGGTTGATTCGGGGGTACATGGGCTGACTATACGAAAAAAAAACGCCCCGTCGCAAGACGGGACGTCGCAAGACGGGACGTCGCAAGACGGGACGTCGCAAGACGGG
>VKGY01000132.1:0-4365 GCA_008080685.1 Spirochaetota bacterium | reverse complement strand
GCAAGACGGGACGTCGCAAGACGGGACGTCGCAAGACGGGACGTCGCAAGACGGGACGTTGCAAGACGGGACGCCGCAGCTCGCAGCCATGCGTTCAGGTGGCGATGAAGGTCTCCGATCCGCGGTTGAAGTAGCGGTTGACGACGAACATGGCCACGCCGGTCACTACCAGAAGGATGGTGGACATGGCGCTGGCGGTGCCGAAATACCCGTCCAACACGGAGAGATAGATCTTTATCGGCATGGTCATGGTCCTGCCAACATATAGCAGGATGGAGGCCGAAAGCTCGTTCATGGAAGTGACCCAGCTCATGATGGCGCCGGAGATGATGCCGGACTGCATGAGGGGCAAGGTGACTGTGCGGAAGGTCCGTCCCGGAGGGGAGCCGAGGTTTATACCCGCCTCCTCCAGGGCTGGGTCGATCTGCTTCAGGATCGAGGCGGCTGACCGCACCGAGTACGGAAGGCGGCGGATAAAATAGGTCATGATGATGATGGCCGCCGTGCCTGCGAGGTAGAGGGGTTTTCGGTTGAAGGCCACGATGAAGCCAATGCCAAGGACGGTTCCCGGCACGATGTAGGGAATCATGAGAAGGGGATCCAGGATCCTGACCGCCAGGTTCCGCTTCCTGGCTATGGTGAAGCCGATGAGGGTGCCGATTCCCGCGATGAGAACCACGGCTATGAAGGAGTAGATGAAGGAATTGGCCACAGTCTTGGGCACGTCGAAGAATATTTGCTTATAGCTGGTGAGGCCGAAGCCCGTGGTGAACACGGGGCCTGAGGTATTCCTGAAGGAGTAGAATACGATCACCGCCAAAGGCAGGGTGGAAAGCCCTACGATGAGGTAGCAGAGCAGGTGGGCGAAAAAGGATTTCGCTCCCTTGAGCTTCTTGACCACCGGCCTGTTCACCAGCATGGAGGCGTATTTTCTCCGCGATGACAGCCACTGCTGGAGAACGATGATGACGGAGGCGCAGAGCATGAGGATGATGGATACGGTGGAGGCCATCCCGGGGCTTTCGGCGATTTCGCTGGTGTAGAGATTGTAGGCCAGGGTGGGAAGGACGAGGTAGTTGCCTCCGATGATCATTGGAGTGCCGAAATTCGACAGGGACATCATGAAGACGATCAGGGCGCCGCCTGTGAGGGAGGGGAGAACCAGGGGCATGGTGACGGAAAAGAAGGTGCGCAGGGACCGGGCTCCGAGGTTTTCCGAAGCCTCCTCCAGGGAACGGTCTATGGTCATCAGCGAGCCGGCCAGCATAAGGGAGATGAAGGGATAATACTGGAGGGTGTCGGCCAAAACGATGCCGAAAAGTCCGTAGATCTGCGGGAGCCTGATGCCTACAGATAGGAAGAGATTCCTCAGGAAGCCATTCCTTCCCAGCATAGTGATCCAGGAATAGGCGCCGATGAAGGGAGGCGAAAGGAGGGCGAGCACAGAGAGGGTGGACAGGAGATTCGATCCCTTGATCTTGTATCGGGAGGTGAAAAATGCCAGGGGAATGCCGAGGAGTGAGGAAAAGACGGTAGTGAGCAAGGCTACGGAGATCGAGTGCCCAAAGGCCCTGAGATAATAGGCTCTCCCGAAAAACTCCTTCCAGTTCGCGAAAGAGGCCTGCCCGGTTTCCTTGTCCGCGAAGGAGTACTTGAACACGTCGAAAAGCGGATAAATGAGAAACACGACTACGATGGCAAAGCCCGCGAATATCACCAGGGCCCAGATATCCGCTTTTTTCCTGCCCGCGCCCATCAGGCTTTCCCCCTGCCCAGGCGGGCTCCCGTGGCGGCGTCGAAGAGCAGGCATGCCTCGGGAGGCACGGAGAACTCGACCTTTTGCCCAATGTCGGGGATATCGGATCGCCTGGGCCTGTGCCGTTCGATCACGATCGTAGTTCCCTGGACGTCCATCTCAAGGCTCGCCACGGTTCCCAGGAAAGAAGCGATTTTAAGCGTGCCGGAGAGGGTTGCGGCGACCTGGGCTCCTTCATCCACCTCCACTACATCTTCAGGCCGGAATGCAAGGACAGCTTTGGAAAGGTCTTCGGTCCCGGCCTCGGGCACGAGGAAGTCCACCGAGCCGTTCTTAGCCATGCGCATGCCCCCGGCGCGGGACTCGCCTAGGCTTACTTCCATGGTGTTGATCTTGCCCACAAAGGTGGCCACGAAGAGATTCACAGGATTCTTGTAGATCTCCCAGGGCACGCCCACCTGCTGGATCCTGCCGAAGTTGACCACTGCTATCCTGTCAGAGATGACAAGGGCTTCTTCCTGGTCATGGGTGACATAGACGGCGGTGATGCCCAAGGCCTTTTGGACCGACCTGATCTCGTCCCTCATCTCCACCCGAAGCTTGGCGTCCAGGTTGGACAGGGGTTCGTCGAAGAGCAGTACCCGAGGCTCGATGGCCATGGCCCGGGCTAGCCCAACCCGCTGCTGCTGGCCTCCCGAAAGCTTATCCGGAGTGCGGGCTTCGTAGCCTGTGAGGTGGACGTTCTTCAAGGAGGCCGCTACCCGCTTATCTATCTCAGCCTGGGGGAGTTTTCTTACCTTGAGCCCATAGGCCACGTTCTCGAAGACTGTCATATGGGGAAACACGGCGTAGTTCTGAAATACCATGCCGGTGTTGCGTCTGTAGGCGGGAACATCGTTGATGAGTTCGTCGCCTAGATAGATGTCGCCTTTGTCCTGGCGGTAAAAGCCGGCTATGGTGCGCAGGAGGGTGGTTTTTCCACAGCCCGAGGGGCCGAGGAGGGTGAAGAATTCCCCTTTTTCAATTTCCAGGTTGATGTCTGAAAGGGCGGCTAGTTCGCCGAACCGCTTTTCAACGCCGTTGATTTTTATGGATGTCATGAGCCGCTCCAGAGGGGAAAATTGGAAAGTATCTCTTCATTGTAAGAAAAGCCCGGAAATCCCGCTAGGTACTTCCGGGCCAAAGGGATGCGAAACCAGGTTACAGGCCGAGATCCATGGCGATGTTCACGAATTTCTTGACGAAAGCGTCTTTGTTCTTGGCCGCCCAGCCGAAGTCGTAGGGAACGGTCTTGATGGTGGAGAGGGCCGGAAGTCCTTTCGGATCCTTGGTGTCGGTGCGCACAGGCCTGCGGGCCATGGCATCGACCAGATATTCCTGGACCGGCTTAGAGAGGCACCAGTCGATGAATTTCTTGGCGTTTCCTAGGTTTGGGGCTCCCTTGAGGAGGGCGATTCCGTCCGGCGCTGCTACGGTGCCGTCCTCGGGATAGACTATGGCCACGGGGCCGCCGCCTGAGAAGTACCGGAAGGCGTTGTCTTCAAGGGTGAGGCCGACGGCCTGCTCGCCGTCGTTCACGAACTTGGATACCGCGCCGGAGGAGGCGGATATGACCATGTTCTTCATGATGCCGGTGTAGACGTCCCAGCCCTTGTCGCCATAGATGGAGACGACGTTGGCCAGTTGCATATAGGAGGAGCCTGACTTGTCCGCCCTGGCGGAGGAGATGAGCTTCTTGAACCTGGCGGCGGTGAGATCGGTCCACTTCCTGGGATATTGGTCAGCCTTGAGCATCTTGGTGTTGACGATAAAGACGTTCATGATGCCTGTGTAGGGAAGCCAGTTGGTTCCGACCTTATACACCGGGGCGATCTTGTCCCAATCCTTGGGGGTGTAGGCCTGGAGGATCTGATTCTCCGCCTCGAGCTGCTCACCGCCGATGCTCCAGATCACGTCCGCCTGGGGATTGCTTAATTCGGCCTTGGCTCTCTTGATGACGTCTCCGGAACCCAGCTTTACGTAATTCACCTTGATTCCCGTTTCTTTCTCGAACATGGGGACCAGGGCGTTGATGATGGATTCTTCGTGGGCGGTGTAGACCACGACTTCGTTCGCGGCCCAGGCCGAGCCCAGGAGTGCCACGCAGAACAAAACTGCGAATATGCGTTTCATTGAAACCTCCTACGGTTTTTCTCAGTACCTTTCTATTTTAACATATTCCTAACGATTTGCGCGAGGTTATCCTTGTTTTTATCATAGAGAACGGTGGCGAATCCCAATTTTTCCGAGGCTTCGCAGTTCTTGGGCGCGTCGTCCACGTAGATGCACTCCCGGGCTTGGAGGTGGGCGTAATCCAGGAGGATTTCCCATATCCGGGGGTCGGGCTTCATGATGCTCACTTTAAACGAAAGGATATGGAGCTCAGGCACGGTGGCCAGGATTTCGTTGTCATAGATGGTGCAGCCATGGATCCATGAGGTGTTGGAGAGGATAAAGGTCCTAGCCCCGAGTTTTTTCGCTTGGACGAGCCCCGCTTCTCCGTCGGGGTTGGGCTTGATAATGGTCTTGTAGTCCTCGACAAAGCGTTCGTAGCTGTAATCAGACGAGAG
>VKGY01000131.1 GCA_008080685.1 Spirochaetota bacterium | reverse complement strand
TATCCGGTCGAAATAGAATTCCGGCTCCAAGGGGATGTCGTAGTTGACGAGGGTAGAAAAGCCTGGCTTCTCGATCCCCTTGGCTCCATCGTCCGTGAGCACCAGGACAAAGGGGCTTGGATGGGTCAGGGCCTTGGCCACGATCTGCTTTTTTCTTTCCACGTTGAGGTTCCCGGCGATGTAGTCCGAGGCAACTCCGTTCATGGTGAAGCGCATGGAGAGCTCGGCCGCGCTGGACTTGAGGTTGCAGAAAACGCAGATATGGGTTCTTTTTCCTTCCGCGAGCAGCTTGAGGACAAAGCGGATCTTTTCGCCCTCCTGGGCCTGGAAGGACAGGGTAGGCATGGTGACCGCCTTGCCTATGGATTCACCAAGCTTGATTTCCTTGGGATTGTCGGCGAAATCCCAGGCGAAGTTTTTCGCTTTTGGGCTGGCTTTCGCGGCGACAACCAAGGTTTTCCTCTCCCAGGAGGGCAGAAGGTAGCCAAAGGTTTTCCGCTGTTCTTCCCCAGGGCGTTCGGCGATTTTTTCCGCCTGATCGGCGATGACGAAGCCGAAGCTCCGGAGCGACAGCACGGTTCTTATGGATTCGTCGGCTATCGCGGCCTTGAGGCCATCCATGCTTGCCACTACGAAGGCCGAATCCAAGGCTTGGGCCACGAGGGAGGAAGCCTCGGCTCCCAAAAGGATGGCAGGCTTGGACAGGCCCGGTACCTTGGAGATCAAGGCTTCCGCGGCCTGGCCTAAGGCCTTGGCGGCATCATCGTCGTCGCAAAGGTACAAAGCCCTGGATTTCCCGGTGGGCTTCGCGCGGGATGTCAACCAATACAAGGCCGGAAATATGAAAACGAGGTTCCGGTCCCGGGAGAGATCGGTCTTGACGTACACGTTCTCATCGTTTTCAAAAAGGCTGGAGAGGATCTTGTCGTAGAAGGCGGATTTGAAGCTGTCGTCGGCGTCGGCCGCCACCGCCAGGGCCGGATCAATCGAAAAACGCGAAATATCCATAATTCTTCCTACATGACTGGGTTTCGTTCGCAAAGGGCTAATAATAGCCTAAACCGGGGGAAAAGTGAACCTAGGCGCTTGGGATGCCCGAAGGGCGCAGGTGATGTCGAAAGCCCCTCTTAAAATAAAAATAAATCTATATAATTAAGTATATAGTAATTTATAGAAACCTCATGTATACTGACGTCGTTACCAAAAATCCTACCATAATAATCGGGAGTCCTTTAATGAGCGATTCGAAAAAAATCCTAGTCCTCGGCGGAGGATACGGTGGCGTATGGGCAGGCAAGATCCTGGAAAAGCATTTCCGGAAGTCGCCAAACGTCGAGATTACCCTTGTCGACATGCGTCCTTTCCACACCTTGATGACTGAATTGCACGAGGTCGCGGGCTGGAGGACTGAACCCGAGTCGGTCCAGGTCAGCTTCAAAAAAATTTTTGGCGCCAAGCGCATCAATGTCGTCCTGGACAAGGTGACCAAGGTTGATTTCGAAGCCAAGAAAGCCTTTGGGCAGAAGGGCGACTATGCCTTCGACTATATCGTAATCGGCGTGGGCGCCGAGCCAGAATTCTTCGGCATCCCCGGGGTGCAGGAGAACAGCTTCACCCTTTGGGCCTTTGAAGACGCCATGAAAATCCGCAACCACGTGGAACAAGTGTTCTACGAGGCTTCCAAGGAAACGGACATCGAAAAGCGCAAGAAGATGCTCACCTTCGTCGTGGCCGGCGCAGGCTTCACGGGCATCGAGATGCTTGGCGAACTCCTGGAATACCGGGATGTGATGTGCAAGAAGCATTTCATCGATCCCAAGGAAACCCGGGTCATCAACATTGAAGCCCTTCCTTCAATCCTCCCCATCCTCGAGGAGCCCCTGCGTGCCAAGGCGGAAAAGTACCTGGCCAAGATGGGCTGCGAGGTCATGCTCGGCCAAGCCATCGTCGGCGCCGAACCTGGAAAGGTCATCCTCAAGTCAGGCACCATTGTCGAGACCGAAACCTTCATCTGGACCTGCGGCGTCAAGGGATCCAGCTTCGCCGGCTCCCTACCCCTTCCCATGGGCAAGCGCAACAGGATCGAATGCGACAACGGCATGCGGTCCACCAAGTACCCCTTCGTCTATGTGGTAGGCGACAACGCCGGGCTCATACTGGACGGAAAGCCCATGGCCCAGATAGTCGAATCCGCCCATTTCTCGGCTGAGGCGGCGGCCCACAATATCATCTCGGACATCGAAGGCGGCGAACGCCATGTGTTCAAGCCGAACTACCACGGCTTCATGGTCTCCATCGGCGGGCGCTACGGCGTGGCCAACGCCGGCGGCATTAAGTCCTCGGGCTTCGTGGCCCTCTTCTTCAAGCACCTCATCAACAAGTACTACCTCTTCAACATCGCGGGCTTCAACCAGGTGTGGGAGTACTTCAAACACGAGTTCCTGGAAATTAAAAACCGCCGTTCCTTCATCGGAGAATTCATCTCCTATAGGGTTCGAAGCTACTGGCCCCTGCTCCTGCGCATGTGGCTGGGTCTCATGTGGATTTTCGAGGGGCTCAACAAGGTGGGTGAAGGCTGGCTTAAGTTCGACTTAGGGTCGAAATCCGGCTGGATGTTCTCCTCAGGCGTCGTGCAGAAGGGCGTCCAGGCCGCGGCCGACGCAGGATCAGCCGCAAGCGCCGCCTGGGAAGGCGGAGCCGAAGCTACCGCTGCGGCCACTGGAGCGGCTGAAGTCGCCGCCGAAGCAGTTACCGCCGCTACCGGCGCATGGGAAGGCGGAGCCGAGGCAGCAGGCACGGCGCTCAAGGCCATCTGGGACCTCACCAAGCCTATCCTTGCCTACGATTCCGGTTTGGTGACCTGGTTCCGCACCACCTTCATGGACGGAATCTTCGCCTATCTGCCCTTTAACCTCTTCCAGATCATGATCGTCTTCGTGGAGATCGCTATCGGCCTTGCCCTCTTCGGCGGATGCTTCACCTGGCTCGCCGCAGTGGCAAGCATAGGGATGTGCGTCATCTTCACCATGTCGGGAATGTTCGCCTGGAATCAGCTTTGGTTCGTGTTCGCCGCCATCGTGATGATGGGCGGTGCTGGCAGGGCCTTTGGATGCGACTATTGGATTGTTCCCTTTGTCAAACGCTGGTGGAACGGAACGAAATTCGCCCGTAAATGGCATTTCTACGGCGACGACCCCACTAAATAATCCTTCAACCGGTCAACATGTGGGGTCTGACCCCACATGTTGACGTTCCGAGGCTACATGACTGATTTCTGGAAAGAGAGTCCCCTCATGGCGGGCAGGCTCGCGGAAGTTGAGGCGATCCTGCTCGATGCGCTCACCGATTCAACCTATCCGCTCCAAAGCCAAACAAAAGACCTCGTACTCTCCGGGGGCAAGATGCTGAGGCCAGCCTTCGTGATCCTGGGATCCCAGTTCGGACCAGGGTGGAAGGCCAAGGGAGCGGTGAAAAAGATCCCCTACATCGCCGCGGCCCTGGAACTCCTCCATACCGCCACCCTCGTCCACGATGATGTGCTCGACAACGCAGAGTTCCGCCGCAGCAAACCTACACTCCACACAAAGTTTGGAACGGTCAACGCAATCCTCGCCGGCGACTGGCTCTTCTCAAAAAGCTTTCGCCTTGTGGCGGAGTGGGCGGACCAGCGGAGCGCCCGAATCCTGGCCCGGTTCGTCGGCCAGGTGTGCTCAGCGGAAATCAACCAGGACATAGGAAAGTTCTCCTTTTCCACCTCCCGGCGAGAGTACTTGCGGATCATCGCCGGCAAGACCGCAGCTCTATTTTCCCTGGCCCTCCACGTAGGAGCCTTCGAGGCAGGCTGCGACCTCTATGTGACCCAAACCCTGAGGCGGGCCGGGTACAACATCGGCATGGCCTTCCAAATCATCGACGACATCCTGGACTACGAATCAAACGACACCACGCTCAAGAAACCGGTGGGAAACGACTTAAGAGAAGGGCTCTGCACCCTACCCCTCATCTTTGCCATAGATCGGGACCCGGAACTCAAGGTTCTTCTCGTCCCAGCAGGAAAATCCGGCTTGGACGACGAGCGTATCGACGCGGTAGTGCGGAGGGTCGTAGATTCCCAAGCCTTGGGCAAAGCAAAAGAGGTTGCGCGGAGCTTTACCGCCCGGGCAAGAAAAGAAATAGAAAATCTACCGGACAGCCCGGCAAAAAAAGAGTTTTCCCAGCTCTGCGACAAACTTTTGGCCAGGACATATTGAGACTTCAGGCACCGAAACAATGCTGACCTACATCCTTGTCGGACTCGCCCTTTCAATGGACGCCTTTGCCGTGTCGGTTTCAGCAGCCCTTTGTTCCAGCGCGATCCTCGCCTTTGGATTGTTCCAATTCGGCGTGCCCATCGCAGGCTGGTTTTTAGGATCAGCCTGCGCCCAGCGCATCCAAGGCATCGATCATTGGATCGCCTTTACCCTTCTAGCCCTAGTGGGTGGGATCGGCGGAAACAGTTAAAAGACGGGATTAAGGAAGCTGCCCTTGCCGAGTAAGGCAGGCCGGTGTGGGGACTCTTGGAAGAGGGTGGTGCCGGTTCGATCATCCTCCGCGGAAGGCTTGTCAAAAGCCGGGTATACCTGGCGCCTATCGGCGTCCTCATCCTCCTGGTCGACCTGGAGAGATTCGCCCGCACGGTGAGCGGTAAGCCCCCTCGTGGATCCGGATTACCACTTCACTCCCGCCCACCCAGTGGGCCGACCTCTTCAGCCTCGCCGGCTGTCATGCTCCTGGACGAACCGCTTACCAACCTGGACGCTAATCTTCGGGAGGAAATGCATTTTGAGCTCAAGGAGCCGCAGAGGAAATTCGGTTTTACCATCATATATATCACCCACAACCAAGCGGAGGCCATGGCGCTTTCCGACCTGATGCTGGTCATGAACCATGGGGTGTCGAAGCAGATAGGAAAGCCCCTGGCGATCTACTACAAGCTGGACAACCGCTTTGTCTTTTCGTTAATAGGGCTTTCGAATTTCGTGAAGGTGGACATCAAGGCAGGGGAGGCGAAAATACCCGGGTTATCCCGGCCTGTGAGCGCCCATGCTCCCGAGGACCTAGGACATCGACTCTTATGTCGAGCGACGACCTCTGTTTATTTTTTGGAGAACCGACACGATACCAAGATTTTGAGGATTGACAGGAGTATAACGCCACGGCGCTCCGCCTTCGTAGCTTCGGCATCAACTACTTGGTTGTAGTAATCCATACTGGGCAGGTAAGAGGTGCCTGTTGCCTGGTTTGGAATCGTAAGGAAGGGGATGAAGGACAGGGTGAATTGACGGGAAGGCCAACCTGAAGGATACTCCAAGGCATGAAATTCACCCTTGAGAACGAATCGATCCGGGTTGTGGTCTCGGACCTGGGGGCCACCCTGGATAGCCTTTTCGACAAGGCGTCGGGCATGGAGCATGCCTGGCCCTACGACCCAGCGGTGTGGCCCCGGCGCACCCACCTGTGCTTTCCGGTATGCGGAAAGCTCCTGGACGGGGAATATTCCCATGGCGGTAGGACGTATCCCATGCCCATGCACGGCTTCCTGAGGGAGAAGACCTTCCAGGTGGAAGCACGGACTGCGGATTCGGCGACCTTGGCTTTCGCTTCAGACCGGGAAACGAGGGAATTGTACCCGTTTGACTTTTCTGTACGAGTGCGCACAACGCTTATTGGCAAGGGTGTCGAGATCGCCTATTGCGTTGAGAACCACGGTGATTCGGAAATGCCATATTCCATTGGGTCCCACTACAATTACATGGTGCCGGCGAATCAAGACGAAACGTTGTGCGACTTCGAAATCGATTTCGGCTCCCTCCAATCCGCGGGAAGGATCGAATTTTCCGACGGTTTCGTTGCTGGAAGTTCCGAGGACATTTTCAAAGGAGCAAAATCCTTGCGCCTGGGCAATCTTTTTTCAAAAGGAGCCATAGCGCTCGCGTTGGCTGACTTGACCACCAGGGAGGTGACGTTGCGCGGCACCAAATCGGGTTTCTTCACCCACCTGGGCATGGAAAACTTCGACCATCTTCTGCTTTGGGCGCCCAGCGACGCGGCTTCCTTTGTCTGCATGGAGGTCTGGGCGGGCCTTCCGGACCGACTAGGCCACGACAAAGTCTTGAAAAACAAAACGGCAGTCAGGCTTCTGCCCTCGGGGCAGGTCCATGAATACTTCCAGCGTATCCAGATCGGCTGACCTGGCGGCCATCGCGGCGGCGACTGCCTTGGCCGCATTCTTCGGCTTTCCGCAAACCCGGGACCTCTATGCCCAGGCCTACGCCGCCGCCCCCCTTGTGGTCAGCTTTGTAAAATTCGCTCTCCTGGCCACCGGCGGGGAAATGCTCGCCCTGCGGATCCGGGCAGGCGTCTACTGGAAAAAAGGCTTTGGTTTGGTTCCCAAGATGTTGGTGTGGGGATTTTTAGGTCTGGCCATCTACGCGGCTTTTGGGATTTTTTCTTCCGGCGTCCCTGTCCTCTGCGCTCCGATCCTGAACAGGCTCAAGAATCCAACCCTGGCTAAGGCGTTTTCCATCTCATTTTTTATGAACCTGTTCTTCGCTCCCTTGATGATGATGGTCCACCATCTGACGGACCGCTTCATCGAAGCCAAGGTCGGCCGCTTTCCCCTGCGAGAATTCAGGGTTGTCCCCCTGGCCGCACAGATCGACTGGGCCAAGATGTGGGGCAAGGTCTACAAGTACACCATCCCCCTGTTCTGGATTCCCGCCCACACGGTCACCTTCCTCTTGCCCACGGAATTCCGCACCCTCTTCGCGGCCCTTCTGTCCGTGGTCCTCGGGCTTCTCATGGGCGTCCTAGGCGGTTTTCGGAACCGGCCTCAGTAAGCTGGCCAGAACCAGGACTCCCATTTCCTTTGTGCCGACCCTCATTTCCACGGGGGTGGAAGCCGATGCCAGGTCGGCGGTCCGGTAGCCAGCGCCCAATGCCGAGAACACTGCCGCCTCCACCGCCGCCGCTTCCTCCACGAGCCCAAAGGAATGGCGCAGCAGCATGGCCGCCGAAAGGATGGTTCCCAGGGGATTAGCGAGGTTCTTGCCGGCGATATCCGGCGCCGAGCCGTGGATCGGTTCGTACAGCCCCCTGGGCAGGCCGGAGGAATTCAAGACTGAGCCTAGGCTGGCGGAAGGCAGCATTCCGATGGAACCTGTCAGCACCGAAGCCTCGTCGGAGAGAATGTCCCCGAAGATATTGGATGTCGCGATGACGTCGAACCGGCCGGGCGCGCGGATAAGCTGCATGGCGCAGTTGTCCACATACATGAAATCCAGTTCTACCTCGGGATAGTCGGGGGCAATGCGCTTCGCCGTTTCCCTCCATAGCCTGGAGGACTCAAGGACGTTGGCCTTGTCCACCACGCAGAGCTTCCGGCGCCTGCCGCGCGCCGCTTCAAAGCCTACCTTAAGGAGTCGCTGGATCTCCGCGACC
>VKGY01000130.1 GCA_008080685.1 Spirochaetota bacterium | reverse complement strand
AAGACTATGGAGCCGGACTACATGGAATCCATCTGGTGGGTCATGAAAAGCCTCTGGGACAAGGGGCTTGTCTATGAAGGCCACTATATCCTCCCCTACTGCCCTCGCTGCTCCACCGTGCTCTCAAACCACGAACTCCAGTTGGGCGGCTACAAGGACGTGCATGATCCGGGGATCACCACACGATTTAAAATTGTCGGCGTGCCCGAAGCCCTCGCGGCCTCCTCCTCCGTGGACCTGGCCGATGGTTCCTCCTACCTCGTAGCCTGGACCACGACCCCCTGGACCCTCCCCTCCAACCTCGCCTTGGCCCTTGGCCCCGACATAGAGTACGTCTGCGTTGTGGAAGGGAACGAACGCTACATCCTCGCCGAGTCCCGCCTTTCCTCCTATTACAAGAAACCCGAAACCCTCGTCCTGGCATGGAGGAAAAAAGGCTCCGAGCTCGCGGGACTGAGATACGAACCCCTGTTTCCCTATTTCGCCGACATGGCCGAAAAGGGAGCCTTCGTCGCCGTGATCGGCGACCACGTTTCCACAGAAGACGGCACCGGCATCGTCCACACCGCCCCGGGCTTTGGCGAGGAAGACTATCGGGTATTGAAGGGCACCGGCATCCCCACCGTCTGCCCCATCGACGCGGAATGCAAGTTCACGGCGGAAGTGGCGGATTACCAGGGCGTTTTTGTCAAGGATGCGGACAAGCCCATCCTGGAGCGCCTCAAAGCCGAGGGCAAACTCATCAAGCGGGAGCAAATCCTCCACGCATACCCCCATTGCTGGCGCTGCGAGCACCCCCTCATCTACCGCGCGGTGGGCTCTTGGTTCGTGAAAGTCCCGGAATTCAAGCGGAACATGCTCGTTGCCAACGAGAAAATCCGATGGGTTCCCGCCCACATCAAACATGGAAGATTCGGCAAATGGCTGGAAAACGCCCGGGAATGGGCCATCAGCCGGAACCGCTACTGGGGCAACCCTCTCCCGATCTGGAAATGCGACAGCTGCAGCCACACCGTGTGCCTAGGCTCGCGCGACGAGTTGGAAAAATTCTCCGGCGTCAGGCCGACTGACCTTCACAAGCACTTCGTGGACAAGATCACCTGGAAATGCGACTGCGGCGGAACCATGACCCGCATCCCGGAAGTCCTGGACTGCTGGTTCGAATCCGGCGCAATGCCCTATGCCCAAAGCCATTATCCCTTCCGCAACAAGGAAAAATTCGAGGCCAACTATCCTGCGGACTTTATATCCGAAAGTCTGGACCAGACCAGGGGTTGGTTCTACACCCTCACTGTCCTCGCTGCAGCCCTCTTTGACAGCCCTGCCTTCCAAAACTGCATTGTCTCGGGGATGGTCCTGGCGGCGGACGGCAAGAAAATGTCCAAATCCCAGAGGAACTACACCGATCCCAACCAGATCATGGACAAGTTCGGCGCCGACGCGCTCAGGCTCTACCTCATGAATTCCCCGGTCCTCAAGGCCGACGACCTTTGTTTCACTGACGAGGGAGTCCGGGAAGTCCTTAAAAGCGTGATCCTCCCCATCTGGAACGCCTACGGCTTCTTTGTCACCTACGCAAACATCGACGGCGTCATCCCGAAGGAAATCACTCCCGGCGAGGCGACTAACACCTTAGACCAGTGGATCCTCTCGGTCTGCGAGAGAATGCTAGAGCAGGTTACTGCGGGCCTTGAGGCCTACGAGTTGCCCGAAGCCATAGCCCCGATGATCGATTTCATCGACAGCCTCAACAATTGGTATATCAGAAGATCCCGTCGCAGATTCTGGAAATCCGAGAACGACGCGGACAAAATGGAAGCATATAAAACCCTCCACCATCTCCTCCAGAGGCTCATCCACGTTGCGGCGCCTTTCATGCCCTTTATCGCCGAGGCGATCTACCAGAACCTGAAGCAAGACAGCGAGCCCGATTCCATCCACCTCTGCGCGTGGCCGGAGTACAACAGGGCCTTTCGCGACCTTGCGCTGGAACGGGACATGGACTCCGTGCGGCACGCCGTCTCCATGGGCCGAGCCTTGAGAGTGTCCAACGACCTCAAGATCCGCCAACCCTTGGCCGCGGTGCAGATCGTAACCAAAGTGGCTGAGGAAAAGCAGGTGCTCGCCCGCATGGAGGAAATCCTTCGCGAGGAGCTCAATGTCAAATCAGTCCTCTTCCGGGAAAATGAGGAAGACCTGGTTGAGTATTCGATCAAGGCGAATTTCCGGGTCTTGGGGAAGCGGCTCGGCAAGGACATGAAGGAAGCCGCGGCCAAAATCGAGGCATTGCCCCTTTCCGACATCGCGAAGATCGTTTCAGGCGGCTTTGCCCGCATCGAAGTGGCAGGGGCGGAAGTGGACGTGGATCAAGAAACCGTGGAAATCCGCAGAAATGAAAAATCCGGCCTTAAAGTGCTCAATGAAGGAACCCTTACCCTTGCGCTTGACACGGTCATCACTCCCTCGCTGCTGCGAGAGGGCTATGTGCGGGATCTGATCCGCGGTGTGCAGAACCTTCGCAAGGAATCAGGACTGGAAGTCACGGATCGCATAACCTTGGTGCTCGGCGGAGATGTGGAACTGAAAGGCGCCTTGGACGACTTTAGGGAATTCGTGGCCTCTGAAACCCTTGCCCAGGAAATTGTATGGATGGATTCTCCCAGCCATGATGCCGTGGCGATCGAGGCTGGAGAGAAGACCTGGGCGATCTCCCTGGCAAAACGGTGAGATTCGTCTTGTTCGCATGCATGATATCCAACCGCGCGGCCTAGGGCTGCGCGGTTTTTTTTGTTTTTATAAATTTCTTGGGTTAAATGGCCCAGATGCGTGGTATATTATATAATTGATCTCGCGGGGGTGTCCCGCGCGAGGTTTATTCTCAAAGAGGACATCGTTTACGGTAATATTCGCACTACCGGTGGACGATGATTAAGTTTGGGTTTATCATGAGTCCAGATATAATATAAGTAGGAGGAATGCATGCCTAAAGCGAGAAAACCGCTTGTCGTAATGGCAGCCGTGCTGATCCTTGTGGTCGCATTGGCTTCCTGCGCGACAGAAAAGCCAAAATTAGAGGAACCGAACAAGCAGGGCTCTTCGCAAGTCCCAGGACAGACGGGCGCCACCGAAACGCCGCAGCCGCAAACCAGCCAAGCCACCACTCCGGCAGGTACTGGCCAAACGCCCGGGGATCAAACCGCCAGCACCAAAACCCCGGCTCCTGAGGTTTCGGAAGTAGAGCTGCGCAACCTCTATGGCAGCGCCAACGCTCTCAAAGCCGAGGCCGACAAATACCAACTCGGTTCACTGGTTCCAGAGTACAAGGCAGCTGCGGCTTCCTTCGCAGAACTCGAAAAAATCTACCAGAAGGAACTCGACTCCGTTCCATTCAATGGCGCCAGAGCCTTCCCCCTTAAAAAGGGATTTGAAGACTCCATAGCCGCGTGGGAAGATGTTCTTGCCAAGGGAATGCCTCTAAGGGCTGAAATGGAGCGCAAGAAAGCGGTGGACAAAAAATTAACCGCCATGGGTTCCCAGGCCGCCGACCTCGCCTCCTCGCGCTACAAAGGAGCCCAGGAACTCCTGGATCAAGCCGATGCTTTCGCCGAGGCCAAGGATTTCGCCGGGTATTCGCAAGCCATCTCCGGATACCAGCACGCCACCGTAGCCTTTGATGTGGCGAACGAAAAAGCCAAGGCCGAAGCCTATCGCAACATTGTGTTTGAGAACGGATACGCCAAGTACACGGACAGCTATTTTGTCATGGCGGAAGCCAAATACGCCGAGGAAGAAGCGCTCTGGTCTTCCGGTTCCCGGGCGGACATGGAAGCCGGCGCCGCCGCCCTCAGGGAAGCCAACAGCTATTACGAGTTTGTGGTAACCAAGGGTGCGGAGTACAAGTCCTTCGAAGGAAAGGACGCCGCATTGGCAGCCAAGAAGAACGCCCTTTCCGTGAGCGCTGACAAGAATGTTCCGGAAGCCTTCGCCAACGCCCAACTCATTCTCGACAAAGCGTCAATGAATCAGGATCAAGGCAACTATAAGGGCTCCTATGGCTTGTTCATGGATGCCGCAGATGCCTTCAACGTCGCATACGTAGAAACCTTAGGCCTTAAGGCCGAGAATGAGGCAGCGCTCGCCGCCGCGGACAAAGCTTTGGCCGCAAGCCAGGAAAAGGCCGATGCCAACGACATGGGCGAAAACCTCTACCTCGCGGAAGCCAAGGCATTCAGGGCCAAGGCTGGGGATCAGTTCAATGCCAAGGAATTTGTCAATTCCACCATAAACGCCAACGAGGCGCTCAACTACGCCAGGCTTTCGGACAACGCCGTGGACGCCGCGGCAGCTAAGGTTGCCAAGGCTGAAGCCGAGAGGCTTGCTGCAG
>VKGY01000129.1 GCA_008080685.1 Spirochaetota bacterium | reverse complement strand
TTCTGGAATTCACAGGTCCTGAGTGCCCCTTCGGGAATCCGTCCGGCAATCTTGCTCCAGTCGAAGTCGCCCGATCCCGCTGCCTGGTGGTCCTCGACCCCTCTAAGGTCGTGGAAGTGGGTCCCGATGATGCGCCGGGAATTGAGGACTAGCCACTCCTCGTGGGCGAAGAAGCCTAGCCTGTCCATGACTTCGGCGTGCCCACAGTCGTACCAGAATCCCAAGGCGCCCGTCGAGTCCCTTTCAAGGAGACGGCCCAGCTCCTGGGGGGAGGGAATCTCATGGAAGTGGTAGCGGTTCTCCAGGCCCAGAAGGATGTCGCGCTCTGCGGCGAAGGATCCGAGCTCGTCCAGGGATTTTTCGACCTGCCTGAGGTTCGCCTCCGCGCTCCTGGCCCGGGATTCGGAATTCAGGCGGAGCAAGGCTTCGTATTCGGCTTCTTTCCGCCTTCCTTGGCTGTAGAGTTCCCGCATCCTCCCTTCCGTGTCATAGTCCGAATCCACCCTGCCGGGATGGACGACGACCCGCTTCACCCCCAGGGAAAAGGCGAACTCTATGCTTCGTTGTATCGCCAGGACTCCCTGCCGGCGGTTCTCCTCGTCCAGGGCGGAGATGAGCCAGTCGTTTTCTTTCAACACCGAGGTGGATATGTCTGCGGGGCAGGGTTCGTGGACGCTTTGGATATTCTTTCCTTCCAGCCCTTTCAGCATGGAGGAGTCTACGCCATGGTTGAGCTCGAAGGCGGCGAAGCCCGCCTCCTCGCCGCCCTTGAAGAAGGGCGAGAGCTCGGAGAACCGCTTGACAGTCCACATGGTTGAGAGGGCGTAGGTCTTCGGTGCCGCCATCAAAGTGCCTCGATCGGGTCGAGGTCGTATAATTTTCTATACTGTTCCAGTGCTTCCAGGCGCTCCAGGCTTTCATCCCGCCGCGCCATGGCGATGGAGAGGATCAGGGCGTTGACCACAGTCATGGGGGCGTTCAGGGAATGGAAGGAATGGATGGGCCCGCGCCGCACCCGGAGGATGACGGGATGGAAGGCTTCGAAATTCGCTCCCTGGATGTCGGTGAGCAGTATCCTGTGGCAATCTACCTGGGCCGAATGCTTGAGGACGGCGACAAGCTCGCCGGTGATTTTCGCGAAGCCCATGGCAATGAGGACATCGTCCTTTTCCAGGAGGAGGAGCTTTTCAAGGAGGTCACGGCCTGAGGCGATGAGAGGTACGGTAGGTATGCCGAAGCGGTTCAGTCGCAGTTCCAGAAGCTCGGCGAGGAGCTTGGAGGCACCGAGGCCGAAGCAGAATATCCGCTTCGCCCCAAGGAGGATGGAGAGGGCGGCGTCGAAGTCCGCGGCTGAGACGCTGGCCTGGATTTCCGAAATGGAGGACTTTTCCATCTCCACCATTTGGGAGAGTATGTGCTCCCCCGAGGCGCTCAAAACCGCGATTTTATTCTGCATCCTCGTGGCGGGGGAAACCTTGTGGCGCACAATATTCTGGAGCAGGCGCCTGAGCTGGGGGAATCCTCCAAAGCCCAGGGCAGCGGCGAAGCGGACCACCGTAGCTTCGCTGATTTCCAGCTTCTCGCCTATCTCCGCGGCATTCAGGAAGGCTGCGTGCTCGTAATCGGACCATAGGTAGGCAGCGATTTTCCTCTGGCTTTTCGAAAAGCCGGGGCTTTTTTCATCCAGAAGGCTCCTCAAAAGGCTGAGGTCCTCGGAACCGGAGGAATGGCCTTGGCCGGTCAGTTGCATCGGGTCTCCTTTCCGTCGAAAAAATGGAAGGCTTCGCGGTCCACCACCATATCCACTTCTCCGTCATCCAGGCAACAGGGCTCATCCCTCAGGGAGGCGAAAAAGTGGAAGCCCTCCACCACCATGTCGACCACCCACTCCGAGCCCGTGGGGAGCACCGTGGCCACCTTGGCCTTGCGGATCCAACTGACAAGGCCTCCTTCTCGCCCAGGCACCGGCCGGTCGGTGGAGCCTGGAAATGCCAGCCTTATGTCCTCCGGCCTCACGCCGATGGCCTCAGCCTTGTTCGCGAGGGCTGGATAGCAGGCAAGGATTCCCAGGTCCCAGGGGGATCCGCCGCCTTGCGAGGTCTTTCTAAGGAAGTTCATGGGCGGACTGCCCACAAAGCTCGCCACGGTCAGGTTGGTCGGCTTCCTGTAGATTTCCATGGGAGGGGCGAACTGCTTCAAGGTTCCCCCGCTCATCACGGCGATCATGGTGGACATGGTCATGGCCTCCAGTTGGTCGTGGGTTACGTAAATGATGGTGTTTTTCAAGGTTTCATGGAGGCGCTTGAGCTCAGCCCTCATTTCGAGCCTGAGCTTGGCATCCAAATTTGACAGGGGCTCGTCCAGCAAAAGGACGTCGGGGCTCACCGCCAGGTTCCGGGCCAGGGCTACCCGCTGTTGCTGCCCGCCGGATATCTGGGAGGGATAGCGTTTTTCCAAGTCGGAAATATGCATCAGCTCCATCACTTCCGCTACCCGCCTGATCCTTTCCTTCTTTTCAATCCCCTTCATCTCCAGGCCGAAGGATATGTTCTGGGCTATGGTCATGTGGGGCCAGAGGGCGTAGCTCTGGAAGACCAGGCCCATGCCTCTTTTTTCCGTGGGCACCGCCACTCCCGACTTCTTGGAGTAGAGAAGCTTTCCGTCCAGGAGAATTTCACCGCCGTCCGGGTTGTCCAATCCCGCTATCATCCTGAGGCTTGTGGTCTTGCCGCATCCTGAGGGTCCCAAAAGGCTGACGAAGTGCCCGGACTCGATGGTGATGGAGAGATTGTCCACCGCCTTGACTCCCCCCTGGAAAATTCTGTCGATGTTTCGAAGCTCTATTGTGGCCATGGTTATTTCCCTCCTCCAAATCCGGAAGCCAAGTTTCCGCCTGTGATTTTCTCCAAGCCGAAGGTGAGGACGAAGATTATCCCCACTATGGCGAGCATGGTCGCGTTGGCCAGCTGGGTGTAGCCGTACTCGATGTATCTTAAAATTTGAGTGGTCAGCACCTCCGTTCCTGGGGAGGCCAGCATGATCACCAGGGATTGTTCCTTCATCCCGGAGATGAAGGGAAGGACAATACCCGTGAGGAGGGCATGCTTTTGGATGGGGACGACAATGCGCCTGATCCGGGCCAGCCAGCTGGCCCCGCAGATCCGGGCTGCTTCCTCGGGTTCGTTGCCAACCTGCATCATTGCCGCTATTCCGCTCCGGGCGGCAAAGGGCAGGTACTTCATGCTCATGACCAAGATGAGGAGAAAGAGGGTGCCGTAGAGGCTGGGGATTGGGCCTCTCCTCACAGCGAAGAAAGAGAGGCAGGCAGCGGCGAAGCCAATGCTGGGCACCAGGTAGGGGAGGAAGGATACCTGACGGAGGTACTTCGCCACCCGTGTGTTGGGCAGCTTAACCACAATGTATCCCACCATAAGGCCGGAGATTCCCGCGATCAGGGCGGCAAACCCAGCTATACTAAGGCTGTTGAGGGCTGAGCCGAGGATTTCCTTGTTGAGGAATATGCCGTTTTGTCCCGGATGGGCTGGGATTTCCCTGCCCATCCAGAAGGCGAGGGTGAAATTTTCAGACTTGAAGACTCCAGCCTGCCAAGTGAGGCTTGAAACGATGATGGTCCCCAAGGGGAGGACTATGGAAATTCCCACTACCAGGACGGATAGGAGGAAGGCCGGCGCCTTGAAGGCCCCTAGAGAGGAGGGGTTTTGGCGAGCCCCCTTTCCTCCTATGGTGATGTAGCGCTTGAACTCCCGGACAAACCATGTGTCCACAGCCACCAGCATGACGCCGATGAGGATTGTCACCGAGGCTACGACCGCAGCCACCCCAGGGCTGCCTATCTTGAAGCTGTTGTACAAGGCTGTGGGAAGAAGGTGGTATTTGCAAGGCTGTGGGAAGAAGGTGGTATTTGACCACCGAGCCTAGTATGTAGGGGGTTCCGAAACTCCCCAGCACCCTAGAAATGGTCAAGAGCAGGGCGGACAGGAGGGCGGGCTTCAAGAGGGGGAGTATGATGCGCCGGGTTATGGTGCTTCTTGGGGCTCCGAGGATGCGGGCGGACTCCTCAAGCTGAACATCCACTGACCTCAGGGCGTTTCCGAAGAGGAGGAATGCGAAGGGAAAGAGGTGGAGGGCCTCGCAGACTATGATGGTGATGGCGCCGTAGGACAGCCAGTTGGGAGGAGCGAATCCTAGGTTCTCAAGGATTCCTGGAGCCCCGCCCATCCTGCGGTTCTTGAGTAAGTTCAACCAGGCTACGGCGAAGGTCCAGGAAGGCAACATGTAGGGGATTACCATGACGGAGGCGATGAATTTCCTGCCTGGCAGGTCGGTGCGAATGGTCAGCCAGGCCATGAGGGCTCCCAAGGGGATGGCAAAGATCGCTACAAAGCCGGAGACCAGGATGGTCCGGGCAAGGGGAGTCCAGAAAAGGACTTGGCTGACCCGGGAGGCGAAGGTTCGCTTAAGGAAATAGGTGGTGAAGGTTCCCCTGGCCATGCCTGTCATCGCCGAATCCTTGAGGGAGACGCGAACTGTGTCCAGGATCATGGAAGCGATGGGCGCGATGACAAGGTAGGTGAGCAGGATGGTCAGGAGCGCCGCAAGCACTGCGGTGGGTTCGTATTTCAGGGACCAGAATGCGTTCCTGATCCGGCGGATCCAGCCTTTGCCCTCTGGCATATTCGATCTGAGGATATTCATAGGAAAGGATCTCCCCTTTGGTCGCCGTGTAGAGCGAGGGGCTTGTCGTCAAAGCCCAAGCCCCCCGCGATGGTTATTTGCTTCCGTACATGAGCCAGAAATCGAGGATTTCCTGACGCATCTTTAGGGCTACCTTGTTGTCCAGGCGCACCAGCTTGGGCATCCAGTCGGACCAGGCGCCTTCATTGTCCTTGTGGGGCTTGGCGTTTTTGTTGGGAGAGAAGGCTCCCATGTCCTCCACGGTCCAAGGGGCATGGCCTTCGCTCAAGATATAGTGGACGAAAAGCTTCGCCGCGTTGGGATGGGGGGCGTTCTTGACTATCAGTGCGTAGGTGGGAAGGGCGTAGCCCATGAAGGGCTTCATGCCCTGCATGGTGGCGAGTTTGAGGTTTTTAACCTGATTGTCCCTCTGTTTGGTCATGGTGTAGAAGCCCACGGGGGCGTTCTTCTGCCCTGCGGCTCCCACCGCGTCGCCTATGTCGCCGTCGCTCTTCATCACGATGATGTCGTTTTGGAAGAGCCTCTTGAGGAACTCCCAGCCCGCGTTGTTTTCCTTGGTGACCAGAGCCTTGCCATACAATTCCTTATAGGCATCCTCCACGGGTTTGGGGTTGGCGACAATGGAAGAGAAGAAAGCGAGGTTCGCGGGGGTCATGGCGGGGTCGCGGATGATGATCTTTCCCTTCCACTTGGGTTCGGTCATCTGCCAGACATTGGTGATGGGCGAGGTGGCTCCGTAGGAATCCGTGTTGTAGCCGAATACACGGGGCTGCCAGAGGAAGGTGACAGGATACTGATCCTGCTGAGGAATGAGATCCTTGAGGTCAGGCGGGAACCAACTGGTGACATAGCCCTCAGGCAGGAGCTTGCCTTCCAGCAAGGCTCCGTCCTCGAAACCGATCACATCCACCTGAACGTTCTTGGCGTCCACTTCCCGGATAACCCGCTCGGCCTGTTCAGGATCAGCCATCTTGGTGCCTTTGACCTTGATGCCATACTTTTTCTCAAATCCCGCAGCCACATCCTTGATCCGGCTTGAAGTGAAGTAGGCGGTTAGCTCTCCTTCCTTCTTCGCGGCCTTGATGAGTTCCTCAAGGTTGAAAGCCCCGGCCTGTCCAAAGGCCGAACCGATGGCGGCGATGGCGAATGCCCCTAGAACCAGAAATTTCTTCATCCTGTGCCTCCTGGATATAATTTCCGGCCCGGCGGGCGAATATCGCCGAGCTCGGTCATTTGCAACTAATTTTACACCAGCTCCTGTATTCCTGCAAGTAAAATTTCATATTATCAAAATGTGAATCGATTACATTCGGAAAAAACAACGAGCGCCTAAGGTTATTCCTAAGCGCTCGCTTTACTATGTCGGCTCGGATTGTCCTGGCCGAAGCAGGGACTTAAGCCTCAGATGCCTTAGAGGCCAGCTTCTTCCCGTATGTATGACCGTGCCTTCATCGCATACTCCAGGGGGTTGGCCAGGGCTGGGTCCTGTTCCGCCTCCACCACCCACCAGCCCTTGTACCTGGCCTTCTTGAGCTTGTCAAATACAGGCGTGAAATCTATAGTCCCGTCGCCGGGCACGGTGAAGGCGCCGGCCTTGACAGCCTGGAGGAAGCTCCACTTTTCCTTCTTAGCCTTAGCCACTACCGCAGGCCGCACATCCTTGAGGTGGACATGGGCTATCCTGGGCATCCATTTGTCCAGGACGGCAAGGTGATCCTCTCCGGAGAACACTAGGTGCCCTGTGTCGTAGAGAAGGTCGCAGAGGCCGGGCTGGGTCATCTCCATGAGCGTGTCGATTTCTTCGGCGGTTTGGACGGCTGTGCCCATGTGGTGGTGGTATGTGAGGCGCATGCCTCTTTCACTCGCAAGCTCGCCCAGGCGGTTAAGGCCCTCGGACACGCGCTTCCACTCTTCCTTCGTAAAGCGCGGCTTGGCGTCGAAGACGGGGAGGAGCTTGCCTTGAATTGAATTGCTCTGTTCCGCAGCTCCAATGACCCGGGCGCCTACTGCGTGGAGGAAGTCCCTATGCGCTATGAATTCCTTTTCGACCTCCGCCAAGGGCTTTGAGCCCAGGAAGGAGGAAAACCAGGCGTTGCAGATGGTAAGACCCCTGAGCTTAAGGGCTTTGTTGAGGATATCCGGATCCTTTGGATATTTGTTGCCCACTTCGCTGCCCGAGTAGCCAGACAAGGCCATCTCGCTCACGCACTGCTCGAAGGGAATCTGTCCGCCCAGTTCGGGAAGGTCGTCATTGGTCCAGCCTATGGGGGCTATGGCTAATTTGATGTCCGCCATAAAAATACTCCTTGTTGAAATCAGTATTTGCGGGCCTTGCGGCGCTCCGCTTCCACCGCCTGAGCGGCGGCTTCCACTTCCTTGCGGTCTGCCACCTGGGCGGTTCCCACGTTCCACCAGGATTCGTAGCCGCCAGTCATGGATTTAGGCGCCACCTTGGCGTCTATGACAACAGGCCTGTCCTTCACCCTCAAGGCGCGGCGCACCGCCCGCTTGAATTCTTCCACATTGCGGGCCGTGAGCCCAAGGGAGCCCCAGCTTTCGGCGTTCTTCGCGAAGTCCACAGGGACTGAAGGTCCGGAAAGCCTGCCTGAGGTCGGGTCGCGGCGCTTCCACTCATTGCCGAAGTGTTCGATGCCCTGGCTGTGCTGCAGGTTGTCGATGCACTGGAAGCCCGAGTTGTCCAGGATCACTACGATAATTTTTTTCCCTTCCTGGATCGCCGTGAGGAGCTCGGAGTGGAGCATGGTGTAGGCTCCGTCGCCGATGATGGCCACGCATTCTCTGTCAGGGCAGGCTATCTTTGCGCCCAGGGTGGCCGCCAGCTCGTAGCCCATGCAGGAGAAGCCGTATTCCATGTGGTAGGTGCCGGGCACGCGGACCCTCCAGGTCCTTTGCATGTCGCTGGGTATGGAACCCGAGCCCGAGACGACTACTGCAGACCTCGGCAGGAGGAACTCGTTGAGTTCGCCGAGGGCTCGGATCTGGGAGAGGCCTGGGGCCTCGGAGGCGTAGAGCCTGTCCACCTCGGCTTTCCACAGGCCGCGCTCCGTCTCGATTTCCTCAGCCCAGGCGGAGCGGTAGCCCTTCCTGCCCAGTTTTGCGGTGAGGGCGGCGAGGCAAAGCTTGGCATCTGCCACGATGGGTTCGGCGTCCATCTTGTAGGCGTCGTGGGATGCCAGGTTGATGCCCAGGATCCTGGCTCCCGGCTCTTGGAACAGCCATTTGGAGCAGGTGGTGAAGTCTCCAAGGCGAGTGCCCAGGGCGATGATCAGGTCTGCCTTTTTTGCAAGCCTATTGGAGGCTTGGCTGCCTGTGACGCCGATTCCGGATAGGTTGTAGGGGTTGTCCCAGGGGATGAGGCCCTTGCCCGCCTGGGTCTCCCCGAAGGGGATGTGGAACTTGGCGCAGAAGGCCGCCAATTCACGGCCAGCGCCGGAATACCTGGTTCCCCCGCCGCAGATGACAAAGGGGCGTTTTGCCCCAAGGATCATCGCGGCGGCTCTTTCAACCTGGTTGGGGCTGGGCGCGCGGCGGTCCAGGTCTGGACGTCCTGGGGGAGGGCGATAGTAACCGCTCCCATCTGGGCTGGATCTGTGAGGACCCTCATGGCATTGATCATAGCCGTCATGGTCTGTTCAGGGCGCGTTATGCGATCCCAGTAGCGGCTCACTGCCTTGAAGGCGTCGTTGGCCGTGACCGTGTAATCCTTGGTGTCCTCCACCTGTTGGAGAACCGGGTCGGGCTGGCGTGAGGCGAAGACGTCGCCGGGAAGGAAAAGGACGGGGATATGGTTAACCGTGGCGGTTCCCGCGGCGGTCACCATGTTGAGGGCCCCCGGCCCGATGGAGGAGGTGACGGCCATGATTCGTGTGCGGTTGTTCTGCTTGGCGAATCCCGCGGCCATGTGTCCCGCTCCTTGCTCGTTCTTCGCCTGGTAGAACACAAGGCTGTGGTTCTTTTCCGCCAAGGCCTCGCCCAGGCCCACCACCACACCGTGGCCGAAAATTCCCGCCACGCCGTGGACATACTTGTACTCAACCCCATCGGACTCGAGATATTGGTTGTCCAGGAATCGCACGATGGCCTGTCCAACCGTAAGGCGTAAGGTTTTTCTCAATTGGCGCCTCCCTTGAGCAGCGGAGCAGCGGAGGTGACGGGAAGCTGGGGCTTTAATGTCGCATCTTCCCGTTCCGACGGAAGCTCCCATATCGCCGCATCCTTCGCACCCACCCACAGGTGGTCGGGGTTGAACTCTGGCACACCGTATCTTTTCCCGTCCAGGTGGCGAATTATCCAGAGGTACCACATGGCGTACCCAGGGGCGGTGACTTGGGGATGGTCTTCCCCGTCCCGGATGAGGATCGTATCCCTGTCCTTCAGCAAGTAGGCCGCTTCGCCGATCGCGGTAAGGCCGAAGCCTTGGGAGGGGAGAAAGCGGTAGTGGTAGATCTCCGGCTGGGGGTGATGGTGGGGCGGATAGGAGGACCATCGGCCGGGAGACCCTACTACCTCGCCGACCACCAAGTTGGAGAATCCCGCGTTGCGGTCGTCGAAGGTTGTGCGTACGATCCTGGTGCTCGCCTCCTTCATGGTTCCCTTCCCCCGTTCCTCGCCGAAGCAATCCTCAGGAAGGTAGAGCTTGGGCTCGAAATCCCTGGGATTGTCCGTTGCCGCCACATAGAGTTCCGCTTCATCGGACAGGGCTGTCACTTTAGCGGCCGACCTCTCGGGCAGGCTGAGGACGGTGGGATTTTCGTCGAAGAGGTCCTTCCTCTGCGCGACCGCGCCGCCGCCTGAATCCCACGAGAATTCGACGTTTCCCAAGGCGAGGAGGATGGCACGCTCCGAGCCGGGAGGAGAGGTCCAGGTTTCGCCCCGGGTCAGGAGCACATGGCCGAAATCCATGCGCATGTCCTGATCAGGGCCGTTTCTTCCGACTATGGCTTCATAGCCCTTGATGAAAGGCGATTTCTGCCGAATTTGGGTTTGCATGGATGCTTGGCCCCTCCTAGTTCAAGGAAATCTCGGAAATCTTGACGGGACGTCCTTCGGCAAGGGATTTTTTTGCTGCCAGTCCCACTATAAGGTCAGCAAGCCCGTCCTCACCGGAGACGGGAACAGGCGCATCCTTGGCCACAGCATCCATGAAAGCGCGGATTTCGGCGATAAAGGCTTCCTTGTAGCGCTCCAGGAAGAAATACAAGGGTTTGTCGCCCGAAACCCTGGTCTCGTTCAAAAGTTTCACGGTGCTGGGGTGGTCGTTTTCCGCAACCGCCGCTCCCTTGGAGCCAAAGACTTCCACCCGCTGGTCGTAGCCGTAGACAGCTTTCCGCGAGTTGTCGATGATGCCCAGGGCGCCGTTTGCGAAGGTGAGGGTGATAAGGGCCGTGTCAACGTCTCCAGCGGCGCCGATGGCAGGATCAACCAACACTGCGCCTTTGGCGTAGACCTCGGTTACTTCGCTGCCCGCCTGGAACCGAGCCATGTCGAAATCGTGGATGGTCATGTCCAGGAATATCCCCCCTGAACCGGCGACATAGGAGGGGGGAGGGGGAGCGGGATCCCGGGAAGAAATCTTTACGATCTGGGGTTGGCCAACTTCTCCCGCCAGCACCAGTTCCTTGACCCGGGCGAAATTGTGGTCGAACCTTCGGTTGAAGCCCACCTGCAGCTTAACCCCCGCCTT
>VKGY01000128.1 GCA_008080685.1 Spirochaetota bacterium | reverse complement strand
CCCCCGTCCTCCCGGACGAGAACAAGATCTTCGGCGCCCACTGGGCCAAGTACGGAAAAGCCTAGGCTTTTAGCTTTCAGGCTGAAAGGGGGCCCAAAAAAGGCCGTCAATCCTTTGAGCGCGCGACAGCCCGCCTTCTGGCGCCGGTGTCGCGCGCTTTTCTATGAGGTGGTATACACAGGAAGTTGTTATAGGATTCACGTCGATCACGTGGAAAATGCTGCTCATGTACGACGGAGGAATAGAAGGGGAACATCATCCTGATGCAGGCGATCAGCGCCAATGTGTCGGGGCAATTGGGTTCCATCATCGCCGGAGGGCTTGTGCTGGCCCTGGTGCCGCTTCTAGCGGGTTGAGGGGGAGTGCATGAACGGTATCATCGACAGTCTCAGGCAGGCGTCCACCACCGTCCAGGCCTTGGCCATCACGGTCGGAGGGCTTGTAGGCGTTTTCCTCACCTTGGGATTCTTCTACTTCTTGATCTGCCTGGCCAACAGAACGGCGAAGTAGGACCCGTCGATCCTGACCTCCTGTTATCCTGTCATTACTAGATAACGACAGGACAACAGATAGCCAGGATTACGAAAGACGATCAAGCTTCCTTGACGGCTCTTGCCAGTGCCCTGCCGCGGTCATAAAGCATGGCCAAAGTATCTTCATCGGGGGAACCTGCCCATTCCACGGACTCTATGGACTCCCATTTCAGGGGAGCAATCTTGTTGTCGTATTCCTTTTTCGCGCCACCGACCCATCCAAAGCTGCCTATCCTCAGCGCCTTCCTATACCAGACATGCTTCCGTTCGAAAATGTCCAGGACGTAGGCCATGGGGGGGAACATCTTGTACTCGTAGGTCGGCATGGCGACCAGAATGCCTTCGCTCTTGTAGGCATCTGCAAGCACCCAGGATACATCTTCGTTGGGCACGCGATGGATGCTGTAGGGTACTCCTTCGGCTTCGATTCCTTCTATCACCGCATCAAGTCCTCGTTCCGTATTCCCGTACATAGATCCCCATACGATGGCAATCTCCTTCTCTCGAGGGCCTTCCAAATAATTCGCATACCGCACATACCGGTCGATGATCTCTCCCGGCGCGGTACGCCAGACTATGCCGTGGCTGGGAGCGATCACCTCGATGGGGAGGCTGCCGACTTTTTCCACTGCTCGCTTTACGAAGAGGCTGAAGCTAGAAACGATGTTTGCATAATATCGAAGCGTTTCGGATTCAAAAAAGATATGTTCTTCTTCGGAGAATTGGTCGTCGAAAACCCTGTCGCCAAGAGCGCCAAAGGAGCCGAAGGCGTCGCAAGAAAAGAGGACTTGACCGTCGGCAGCCCAGGTCATCATGGTCTCGGGCCAATGTACATTGGGAGTTTCGAAGAAATCTAAGGCCACCCCCTCACCGAGCTCAAGCCTGTCCCCCGTCTTAACCGCCCTTACGCCGTCCTCGATACCATAGAAACTCCGCACGAGGTCTATGCCCTTCTGGGTTGCGATTATCTCCGCGTGAGGATTGATGGCGCGGAATTCGGCGAGCCAGCCCGAGTGGTCGGGCTCAAGGTGGTTCATGATCAGGTAATCCACGTCGTCCAAGCCGATGCCCAGGGATGCCAATTGTCCCGCAAGTTCTCCGGGAGCTCCTACCCAATCCCGCACAAGGTCGATGAGGGCGATTTTTTCGGATTTTACCAAGTAGGAATTGAGGGAAACGCCATAGGGGATGGGCCAAATTCCCTCGAACAGGTCGTCGGACTTAATATCCGCGTGGAGGGCGAATATTTTGTCCGTTATTGGGTGGATTTTCATATATTCTTCCTTTCTTCGCGATCCACTTGGTCTCGCGAGGGGGTGATACCCAGATTAAAGCATCTATGGCGCCAAAGGGCAACCTGGCTCTCCATCTAGAATGAGCCAGTGAGCCTGGCCCCCAGCGTGAAGGTGACGATATTCCCTCCAGCGACAAAGGAGTATTCTCCTTCCTCGGGGCCGAAGAAGAAGGTTGGGCTAGCAGTAAGGGAAAAATTTTCCGTTACGCTCCAGGCGAGGCTCGGTTTGACGATCCCTGATAAATCGGAAAGATTGGCCAAGGCGAGAAGGGATACCGAAAGGTCTTCCCCGAAAACCTCGCCCTTCGAAAGGTTCAACGCTGCGTAATGCTGGCCTGATCCTAGCAACAACCCCGCAAGTCCCGCGCTCAATCCTTTGCCCAGCGATGAATCGGGACCTCCTGCGTTGGCTATGGCAGTTTTCCCATCGGCGATCAGGGAATCCCGAAGGGCGGGGGCGTAGCCTTCTCCGTTGAAGAAGTACTGGGCAATTACCGATAGGTTCTTATCTCTGTTCGAGTAGAGAAAACCCGCGCTGGCGGAAAAGAAGTATTCCGCGCGATTTTTTCCCCTGTCGGAGGTTGCGATGGTGTAGGGGGAGGTGGGCAGGATGCTGTCGACGAATGTTTTTGTGCTGCCTCGGGAAACCATCGCTTCGCCAAAAATGTCCAAATCCCCTAGGGGTCCCGTCAAGGTAAGCATGGCTCGTTCGGCGGTGTCGTACCGATAGTAGCCGCCCAACCCGAGCTCGTAGGATCCCAAGAGTAACTCCGCCTTCGCGGCCAGGGCTGAGGTTTCAAATTTGACATCCGAACTGTCCAGTATAGTATATATGTAGAAGTTGCTTTGGCTCCCAAGAAGAGGAAGATGGACTCGAAAGTTTACAGGTCCCTCACGCGGAGTTTCAGCGTCGAAAATATTGATTGATTCAAGATTTATAACATCCGCAGGGCTCCAGAAATAACCCACTCCCCATTTGACCGTGCTTTTGCCAAATCTGAAGAAAATCCGATCGTCCAATGAAAAATCGGAAAACAGTTCGAATATTTGTAGGTTCGGCACGGAAACGCCCGAATCTGTCCGGAGAAACGGCCACGAGGTCTTCGCAGAACCGTAAACCCTAAAGTTTTCCTCTGGCCGTGCATCGAAGAACAGAGTCCCACCCAAACCAAGGGTGAGGGCTCGATTCTCCGGATTGAAGAGGGGGGAGCTTCCATCCCAAAGCTTGTTCCAGGTAAAAGCGGAAGATAGGGAGCCTGAGAATAACCCCCCGATTCTAACTCCCTCGGTCTTGGTCAAGGAAGCGACAGGGTCGATCTTAGACTCTTCGCTAGATTCCTGGGCTACCACCGGTTCATCTCCGAAAAGAGCGTCGAGATCCATGGCATCCTGGCTGTCCTGGGCGATTCCCATTCCCGTGGCAATAAAAAAGAAGACGGAGATCCCCACCATGCGCACCATAGCCTTCCAAGGGCCAAAAAGATTCGCCGGACTCATCGGTTCACCTGCTCGAGAAATGCTTTGGTGAAAACCTTGTCAGGCAGCTTTTCCACCGTCTGCTCAGCCATGGTGATTTGGCTTTTCTCACCCCTGTTGATTTCATCTACGATGAGGATTTGGGAAGGAAGCAACTTCCCTTCCACCTCGACGTACTTCGGGAAGAGGGTCGTCCGCATGAGCCTTCCGTTTACGGAATAATCTTCTTGCTTGAGTATCATGATCCGGTCTTTCCTTACGTACAACACCATGCGGTCGTAGGGAACCTCATTATTCTTAGCCCTCAGATCAAGCACCCAGACGGGAAACTTACCTATGGAAGCCTCGGAAATTTTTTGGATATCGTAATCCTTAGAAAGGGAGGAGCTGGTGAAGTCCGCGTTTTTCGCCTCTGAATTTTGAATGTTCTCCTTGATCGAGGAGTGGGAGAATTTTCGGCCTGTGGGGTCGTAAAACCATACGTTGTCTTCTTCCCTAAGGTAACCCTGGCCCTTGTTTACTTCCGGAAGCATGATGAGGATAGTGAACTGCTTCTTAGAGTCCCTTCGAAATACCCTGACCTGGGTTACCGATTGCTTTTCACCAGGCTTCTCCGAAACTATGGTGAAAAGGGCGGAGTAGTCCTTGCCAGGGAAATTCCCAAGATCGTCAAGGTCCGAGAGGATCTTCTTCGCCTGATTCATGCCGAGGCCTGGCAAAGCAGGGGTTTGGGCAACTCCAGCAAGAGGGATGAGGAACCCGATGGCGAGGCTGATCAATAAAAGCGCCTTTGACCGGCGCGGCGAATGTCGTTGCATACACGCTCCTAAGGGATAAGTTGTCATTTCATAGTCCTCAACGCATCGGCGGGGGTCATTTTTGCCGCTGCGCGGGCCGGAAAATACGCAGCTAATATGGTCAAAAGGGAAATTACGAGAATGTTGAAAAGAGCTCGCGCGGGAGGAAGGAAAAAGGAGAGGTGGCCGTTCTTCATGATGAGAAAGGCTGGGGAATCCATGCCGAAATCGATCAACGAGAGGCCGCCCATAGCCACCAGGGCGAGAAGTATCGAGCGTACTTCGCGGCGTTGGACCCCCACTGCTCTCATGGTGCCGATCTCCCGTATCCGCTCATACATGACCATCCTGAAAGTATTGGTTATGCCTATCATCACGATTGCAAAAAGTACCAGGAGGATGATGAGGCTCGAAGAATCTAGGGCGAGGACAATCTGCTTGGCTTGGGAGAGCACATCATCGATAGTAAAAACCCGGTATTTCACCCCTTCCCAGGTTTCCTTGTTTTGGTTGCGCATCAAGGCCTGGAAGGGGGTTGCGCTTCCCGAGTCGTCTTGGGCGCTTCGTTCGAAAAGCCCCATTCCAAGGTTTTTCATCGATTCGTATAAGGCAGTGGAAAATTCGGAAGCATCTTTCAGGTTGGGGAGCATGAAACCTAGGGACATATATTCTCCCGGTTTCATGCCCAAGAAAGCATTCAAATAATCCAGATTCACATAGGTCATTACTGACCCGATGATCGAAGCGTCAACGCTTATGGCGACGACGGTGAAATCGGCGACATTGTTCTGCCCCGTGATGGTCTGGAAGCTTGCAGTAACACGATCTCCGGGGAGGACGTTGAGTTTTCCAGCCACCTTCTCGGAGAGGATGAGGGCGTCGGGAGCCATGGATTGCTCCCAGGAACCTTGCTTGAGCACCAGCCTTTCCTTTAGAAAGGTTGAATTGGCGATATCCAGGCCGGTAAGGTTTTGTCGGATGCTCTTTCCTTCAAAAATGATCATCGCCGCAACCTCGCTGGATTTGGTAGCGAAGGAATAGGGGAGGGCCGTTTTCTCCACCGCTTCGACGATGAGGGAGCCGTCCCTGATAACATGGAGTCTTCTTCCGGAATCAGTCTTCTCCGAACCTTGGATAAATACATGTCCTGCCATAAGGTACGCGAAGTTTTCCGATACGTTCTCTATGAAGGCTCCTGCAAAACCGTTGATCAGGGTGACAATCATAATTCCGAAGGCAATCGCCCCGCCGAGAAGGAAGCTTCTTTTTTTCTGACGGGCGAGGTTTCTTAGGGCGATCTTAGGTAATATTGTATTCATGCCATGACTCCTAATCGTTCCGCATGGCCTGAACAGGCTGTATGCGCAAGGCTACCGAGACTGGGTAAAGATGGGCCACATAGCCCACTGCGACCATCCCAGCGATTCCGCCTAGAAAATTGAAGACCGTGATGTAGGGCGACAGGTATTTGCCTCCGAAAAGTATGGCAAGGAATGGATTCCCAGCCTCGACCTTCAGAGACCGTAAAAGCGCAACCACGCCGATGGCCAACAAAGCGCCGATGATGGCGAAGAAAAGGGAGAGAACCACCGATTCGGCGGCGAAAAGCTTCCTTACAAAGACTCTTTGGGCTCCGATGGCGCGCATGGTCCCTATCTCCCCGGTTCGCTCGATCACGGAAATCACAAAGGTGTTCATGATGATTATGATCGCCACTATGGATAAAATCGCTATTGCGATGGTAAATACAATGCGGATGACGTCCACAGACTGTCCGTATGGGCCTGCGGCCTTTTGCCAATCGCCTGCGACAGCCTCTATACCTTCATTTTTAAGCGAAAGGTTCAGTTCCTTGATGAGTTGGTTCGTCCTGGAGGGATCTTTCGCCTTGATCACAAGGAATTGCCAGGCTCCGGTATCGGCTGTGTTAGCTAAATCCCTAGCCTTGGTGTCAGCGAGTTGGGCTTGGATCTTAGCTTCGTCGAACGAACCCTTGGCTGGGGCGGCGCCGATTATGTCGTCCCCAAAAAGATCTTCGCCGAAGATAATCTCCTCGTCCGCAGCCCTAAGCAAGGAAAATTGTTCCTCCATGAGCACGATGTCTTCGTTGGAGCCTACTGTCATTCCCGCGAGGATACGCAAGGTATCGATGTCCACAAAGCTCATCTGTTCCGGTGCAGCGCCTTCCCCCTGCTGCACATAGGTACCCAGGATGGGAAGCTCACGGATTTTCATGCCCGAGGCGGAAAAACCTTGGATCACAAGGGTATCGCCGACCCCAAGGGGCTTTTTCATCCATTTGGATATTTTTTCCAGCTGCTTTTCGTTGACTAGGAGTCCCGTCGAGCCAGGTTGTATGAGCGAGCCGGAAGTGAGGCGGACGGAATCGAACATGGTCCAATAACTGGAGGGATCGACCCCAAATAAGAAGAAAAATCGGAACGAAGGGTCAGACTCCGAGGGATCATCCTCTTCGCCCACGGCGTGCATGGTTTGATCGATGGAAAGCTCCGGGTTCTTTGTGACTATGCCATAGCCTGTCGCCATGCCGGAATAGGCATCGACCTGTGGGTTTTTACTGAGTATGGCGAGAACCTTTTCGAAATCAGGGATTATAGGCGTCGCGGCCAGTCCTCCCACGGATGTGACGCCGAAAAGAGAGACGGGGCCTTCCGGGGAGATCCCAGAGATGAATACATCCCCAGTGTAATTGTCCGAAAAAGTTATCTCAATCCCGGTGCGCGAAGCGTCGATGAAGCTGTTACCCACAATCAGGATAAGGGAGCCCATGGCTAGGAGGATGCCTATAATAAGGCTCTTGGACTTATGCTCGAAAATGTTCCTAAAGGCTATTCGTAGCGTCACGGGCATGGGATTATTCCTTCTTCAGTTCTTCGTTGGTTTTCCGTAACCAGCCCATCGCGAAGCCGTATGATATGGTCTGCAATTTCGACAATTTTGGCGTCATGGGTTGAAAAAATGAACGTTGTATCCAATTCCCGGTTGATTTTTTTCATCAGTTCGATTATTTGTTCGCCTGTTGCAGAATCGAGGTTGGCGGTGGGTTCGTCCGCGAGGACGATCTGCGGTTTTGTCACCAATGCCCGGGCGATGGCGACCCGTTGCCTTTGTCCGCCTGAAAGTTCATTGGGCTTGTGGGTTTTCCACTCCGTGAGCCCCACCTCTTCGATGAGCCAGTCGATCCAGCCTTTCTTTTCTTGGGGTGAAATTCTGGTCTTGCCAAGGAGAAGGGGGAATTCGATGTTTTCCCAGACATTCAGGACCGGGATGAGGTTGAAAGACTGAAATATGAAGCCCAGGATTTCATGGCGGAACCTGGTTAATTCCTTGTCCGAAAGACCTGAGGTTGTTTTGCCGTCTATTTCGACCTCTCCACTGCTTGGGCTGTCTATAAGACCTATCATATTGAGGATAGTAGTCTTGCCTGAGCCCGAAGGCCCCGCGATGGAAATGAATTCTCCTCGCTCGATGGCGAAACTCACGCCTTTCACCGCATGAACCTCCACCTTGCCGAGGGGATAAACTTTCCTGACTTCCTTGAGTTCAATGATGGGCATGCTTCACTCCTTGCCGCGTTTCCTATCCGGACCTGTCCAACGGCCTTTCGGTGAAGCGTCGTTTACGGGGACCGGTGCCTATTTTGGCTTAGAAACCGCTTGGTGAATAAAATACTCCTATCGCTTTGGGACAATCAATGAAATTTGAGAAAAACCTCGATATATCTTAGGCGAGCGACTCGGAGATCACCTCCGAAAGCCTGCGGATTCCCTCTTCGATTTGATCCATGGTGGCGTAGGAAAAGTTGATGCGCATGGCGTTGTGCGCCGGCTCATCGAAGTAAAAGGCTGAGCCGACGACATATGCAACTTTACGTTCCACCGCCTTGAAGAGGAGTTTTTCCGAATCGATCCCCGCGGGGAGGGTTATCCAAAGGAATAGACCTCCTTCCGGCTTCGTCCACTTGAGATCGCTTCGTTTCGGCATGTAGCGGTCCATCATCTCGATCATATAGTTGCGTTTGGCGCGATAATTGGCGCAGGTGTTGGCGATGGTCTCCTCGACTTTCCCCTTTTTCAT
>VKGY01000127.1 GCA_008080685.1 Spirochaetota bacterium | reverse complement strand
CGGGAAAAGGCCACCGGGATACTGGAATTTGAGTTGAAGGAATTGGAGAATATTTTCGCCCTCCTCATACTCGGAGGCTTTGCGGGACTTCCCTCCCCGCCCTCCCCCATCGCCGTGGAACTTCTTCCCTATATGGAAAGAGAATTGACTATCCTCCTCTCCCGTACTGACCTTTCCCAGGATCCCCTGGGAGTCCTCATGGGCATGCTGGAGATAGATTAAGGAGCCGCCGTGCACTCAACTGCGTTTTTCCTGGGCAAGGGCGGGGTTGGAAAAACCACACTGTCCAGCGCTTTCTCACTGTCCATTGCCCGGTCGGGCAAGAAAGTCCTCATCGCATCCTTGGATCCCGCGCACAACCTAGGCGATGCCTTGGGCTGTCGGCTGAATGGGGAGCCCAAGGAGGTGGAAAAAAATCTCTTCGCCCTGGAAATTGATTTGGCGAAATGGGTCGACAAATACCTGGAGGAAAGCCGAGACCAACTCAAGTCCACGTATTCCTACAATCTCACCTTAAACATGGATTCCTTTTTTGCGATCCTGAAATATTCGCCTGGCACCGAGGAATACGCGGTGCTTTGGGCGATTGAAGACATTCATTGCCGGCTAGCTCCGAAATTCGATCTTGTTGTTTTCGATACCCCGCCCACCGCACTCTCGCTCCGATTTCTTTCGCTTCCGGCGATTTCCGGTCTATGGGTGGCCGAACTCACAAAGCTTCGAGAAAGGATCCTCGACCGTCGCCAGACAATCACTCGCCTCAATCCCGAATCTCCCGTAGCATCCAGTTGCGTGGACAAGGACGACGACAAGGTTTATGGCAAGCTTCGTAGCATCAGGGCGAGGCTTGCCGCCCTAGGTGCCTTGTTTTCCATGGAGAGCTTCATCTCCGTCATCGTCAATCCTGACGAACTTTCGGTGTTTGAAGCGCTTCGGATCAAAGAGGAATTGACCAGGCTAAACATCCCCGTCTCGGCGATATGCATCAATAAGCAAGGTGTCTCCAACGCCGCGTGGGCACAGAGCCAAGAATTGGCTGAGCTTCCCCAATTCCAGTTCGACTTTTCCCGCGAGGGCATCTCTACCCGGGAAGACCTTGCGATGATCGGCGTCGACGCCCTGACGCAGCAGTTTCTTAAGAAAGGAAAATAACCATGGATACATTCCTCATTCTCGCCATTTCCGCCTTAGGCCTCGCAGCCACGATCCGTTATTTTTTCGGAGTCAGAAAAAACCGCTGGCTTGGAAAGAAGATGTCCGCCCAAGCTGAGGCCGTCTTCTACCCAAAGGATAAGGAATATGTAAACATCGGCGGAGCGATCGGCTTTAATTTCTCCTATACGTTGAGAGAGCCTTGGAAGGAGCTCAAGGGAACCTTTACCCTTTTTCCGCGGCACTCCCTCATCTACATGCCAATATCCTTTTTGATCGGCGGCGCCGATAGGTTTTTCGCCAATCTTTATTGTGAAAAAAAGCTAGCCGGAGAGGGCCATATCATTGAATCCCGGCACCTAAAAAGAGCGAAGATCGATGGCATAGCGGCAATGGAGCGCCGGGAAATTGAAAAAAGCGGCACCAAATTCGTTTTGCTCTGGCGTCAGGGAAACCTGGAAGCGGCGCTCCGCCGCACCTTGAACTCCTTTCCGGACTCCTCCACCCTTTCCCATTTCTGCTGCTTTTCCGAAACCAAGAGTTTCTTCATATATTTGAAACCTAAGAACGGTCAGATCGATGCGAACCTTAAGGCCTTCACCGAGGCAGCATCGGAGTATTTCCGCTGAAAGAACTTGAAGGGAGGCACTCATGGATCCGGAAATAAAACGCAGAATCGACGCGGCCCTATCCCGCGTTAAAGAGCCCCAATCAGAGCTCCCCATCGTAGACTTGGGACTCATCCACAATATCAATGTCAACGAGATCGAAAAGCGGATCCGCCTCGTGCTGGGCATTGGCACCTGGCGGTTCCAGTGCCCCGCCTGCTCCGCTATCAACGGCGTGCTCAAGGAGAGCATTACGCGTCGGCTCAGGGAAGAGTTCCAGGCAGAATTTCCAGATTTTGCGATCGAAATCGAGTAACATTTCAACGTTTCAAATTGATTTTTTCTCTTCCCCATGAAATCATGATTCTGCTTGCAAGCGCGATAGGACTTGCAACCTTGGAGCCACTCAATGACAGTGTACCACATACTGGATCTGATCGGCGGCCTTGCCGTCTTCCTCTTTGGTATGACGATGATGAACTCAAATCTCACAACCTTGGCAGGAGCGAGGCTGCGGAACATCATGATAGTCCTCACCAAGAATAAGTTTAGAGGATATCTTACCGGTGTCGGCATTACGGTGCTGAACCAATCTTCCTCGGCCACCACGGTATTGGAAGCGGTGCTGGTTGGCGCTGGCCTCATGACCTTCAACCAGAGCCTCGCGGTAACCTTGGGCGCAGAATTGGGATCCACTTTCCTGGGACAACTCTTCGCGTTTCCCAAAATCACCCGCCTCGCTACCCTTTTCGTGGCTTTGGGATTTTTCTACTATCTCCTGGCGAAAAACAAAAAGCACAAGAGCCTGGCCAACACCATCCTCGGCTTTGGACTCCTCTTCCTTGGCATGGACATGATGTCGAAGGCGATGGAGCCTTTGAAAACCTCAGAGATGTTCCGCAATCTCATGGTTCAGGTGGAGACCCCCTTCCTGGGAATTCTCGTGGGGCTTTTCTTCACCATGATCATCCAGTCCTCAGGCGCGACCTCGGGGCTGGTGATAGCCTTGGCCATAAGCGGGGCCATCAACTTGGCCCAAGCTGTCCCAATCAACTTGGGAGCTTCCATAGGCACCTGCATCACCGCCATCCTCGGCAGCCTCAGCCTCAACAAGGAAGCCAAACGAAGCGCCTACATCCATGTGGTATTCCAAACCATTGGCGTGACCATCGCCTTCATCTTGCTTTCGATACCCTTCGGAGACGACAGGCTCTACCTCCACATGGCGAAGGAAGTGACCGCTTTTCTCACCGGCGAGCGGGAAAATCTGCCACGGCAAATAGCAATGGCCCATACCCTCATGCCTGTGATAAACCATATTTTTATAATTCCCTTCCTGCCCATCATAGTAAAAAGATTCAACAAGGCATTCCCGCCCGAGCCTCCCAAGGAAGTATTCGAAGCCCAGTACCTCAACGAAGCGATGCTCTCCGAGCCATCTGTGGCTCTCTACCAAGTGAAGAAGGAAATTCTGCGCATGGCCCCCATCATTTCCATCATGTTGGAAAACGGGAGAAAGATATTCGTCCAGAGAGACCTGGAAATATCGATATCCATCAAAAACGAAGACAAAATGGTGGATACCTTGCGCAAGCAAATTGTCCTGTACCTGTCCAAAATAGCCAAGCAGCCTTTGACGGAAGGGGAAAGCAAGCTACAGATTTCCTATCTCTTCTTCGCCGCAGAGTTGGAAAACCTGGCGGACGTGATTGAGCGAAACGTGCTCGATCGGGCGAAAAAGCTTATCAACAAGGATTTGCGGTTCTCAGACGAAGGGCTATCTGATATCCAAGCCTTAGGCACTCTGGTTTCGGGAAACTTCGCCAAGGTGATGGAGGCGTTTGAAAAGGATGACCTCGCTGGCGCCAAGGAGGTTCTGGCTGGGGCGAACAGTTCATGGGAACTGCAGAATGAGTATAGGCGCAAACACTTCAAGCGCCTGAACGAGGGCATCCAGGTATCCATCGAAACCACAGAGATCCACATGGATCTCCTCAACCATTTCCATAGGATTAACAGGCACATCTACCATCTGGCCCAGACCTTGATCGAATGCCAGGACCAGCCTATGTGAGGGATCGCGCGCCTGGCCGCGGGGAAAAGATCAACCCGGCGAAGCGCGCCAGGCCCCCCACGGCGATAGTGGCGCCAAAGGCGAGGGTTCCAAGCTTGCCACCGGCGCCGCCCAGCCAAGGACTGGCGTAGATATAGACAAGTCCGCAGGCAAGCCCGGCCAAGGCGATCAAGACTTCGCTTCCCAGCCGCGCGGCGCTGGACATACCTACGAAGGAAGCACAGAAGACTACCACCGCCAAGGCCTTGCCCAACTCGGCGCCATACACCGCGGGAAGCAGGATTCCCGCGACAAGCCCTACGAAGGCTGAACCTGTAACCGGGCCTTTCCCAAAGCGGATGGAAAGGACATAGGCGAGCACCGCCCCCGAAACGGAGTAGATCAAGATCAAAGACCCGACATCCCAGGAAGGAATGGGCGAAGATTGGAGTTGGATGCCACCAAGGAGGCTGGTACCCAAGCAGCCTAAGAAAGCAATGGTCCCGAGCTTCCCTCCAAACCCATCGAAAACCCCCTTGCCCAAGGCGAAGACAATACCCGCCAAGGAACCGGCAATGCTTATGTAGGTGTAAGCCTAAGTTTTTGCTTATGAAGTACGTTGCTATCGACGCACCCAAGACGGCGAGAAACTCCCATATATTTGTTTTTCCCAAGGTCGGGATATATTTCTTGATCTTGAAAAGTTCATGCCCTTCCTTGCCGACCTGGTATACGAATCCTGCAAGCACAAGGATAAAAACCACCGAAGCCGCGAAGGAGGCTTTTGTGGCTTCATAGAAGCCGAAGATATACAGGCTGAGAGCCATGGCTGCCAGTAATGCGAACCCCGCGAAGGGTATGATAGGAAAAGGTGCTTTTCGTGGTTCCTTTGGGTATTCCATCGAATCAGTATACACAGCTCTTTGGGGCAAAACCTAGAGCCCTAGGCCAAATGGCAGGCAACTTGATGGTTTGGAGCTGAAGTTTCTAAAAGGGGTATTTCCCTCGAGCAGATTTCGATGGCCTTGGGACATCGGGGATGGAAGCGGCAACCCTGGGGCAGGGAATAGGAATTAGGCACGTCACCCTTAAGGACATAACGCTTCCGCTCTCCCCTCGCGTGCGCTACCGGCTTTGGGATGGCCGACAGAAGCGCTTGGGTGTAGGGATGGAGGGGATTGTCGTAGAGTGCCGCTTTATCGGTGATTTCCACGATCTTGCCCAGGTACATCACCGCAACCCGGTCAGAAATATGCTTTACCACCGAGAGATCGTGGGAGATGAACAGGTAGGTGAGTCCAAGTTCTTTCTGCAAGCCGCCCGAAAACTCGTGGGGGTAGCGATTGAATTGATGGGACCCCATGCCAACATGGGCAAGCATCCGGGCGACTTTTACCTCGCGGCCGGCCTTGGTTCCGATGGAAAACACGTCAAGGGGGGCCCTGACCAGATCGAGGACGGTCATGCGGGGATTCAAGGAACCATAGGGATCCTGGAACACTATCTGCATGTGGCGCTTGAGCTGCCTGGATTCTACTTTAGGAAAGCGGAACGTATCCTCGCCCTTGAAAAACACCGAACCTGAACTGGGCGGATCGAGGCCAAGAATGGTCCTGCCCAAGGTGGATTTGCCGCAGCCCGACTCCCCCACAAGACCGAGGGTTTCGCCCCGGCGCACTGAAATGTCGATGCCGTCCACGGCTTTAACCACCGGTTGGCTGCCGCCGAAAAGCTTCCTCTTGGCTCCGAAATATTTAGAGAGGGCCTTTGTCTCAACAAGTGCATCGTATTCAGGCATCCGCGTGTCCTTCGGCGTATTTAAAGCAATAGACTAGAGCGTCGCCTACGTGGAAGGCGGGAGGCTCTCTTTCGGCGCAGATCGGCATGGCGAAGGGGCAGCGGCAAGTCCTTTTGTCCCATTGGTAGTTTCCCGGCCATTGTTTCCTTCCGGCCTTCAGTCTATCAGGGGACATTTCTACTGTGCTCTACCGGGGACATTATCGCTGTGCGCCAACAGGTTTTGGAAAAGCCCTTCCTATAGAAGGAAGATTCCCGCTTCGTTGCAGCTCTGCCTGGTGGCTTCCGTCCACAAGCCTACCTGAATTTCACCAATGTGCGCCTTCCTCAGCATATACATACAGAGCCTGGACTGCCCTATGCCTCCGCCGATGGAAAGCGGAAGGCTTCCTTTCAGAAGCCTGGAATGGAAGTAGAGGCCCTTGCAGGATTCCTTGCCGGCGATGGCCAATTGGCGTTCCAAAGCGGCCTTGTCCACCCTTATGCCCATGGAGGACAGTTCGAAAGCCCTCCCGATCGTGCTGTTCCACACTATTATGTCACCGTTGAGGCCTCTGTATCCCTTCTCCGTGGGGGTGCTCCAATCATCGTAGTCCGGGGCCCTCCCGTCGTGGGGTTCGCCGTTGGCCAGAACCCCGCCTATGCCTATGAGGAAAACGGCTCCATATTCTTTTGCAAGGGCATCTTCCCTTTCCTTGGGGCTCAAGCCGGGATACCTGACCAAGGCTTCTTCGGCGTGGACAAAGGTTATGCTCTCAGGGAGCTCCAGTGGCAGGGAGGAATAGAGATCGTGCATGCGGAACTCTAGCCGCTTCATGGCGGAATAGATCTTCGTCACCGCATGGCGGAGGAATTCTAGGCTCCGCTCCGATTCATCGATCACCCTCTCCCAGTCCCACTGGTCCACATAGAGGGAGTGGATTTGGTCCAGTTCTTCGTCAGCCCTGATCGCGTTCATGTCCGTATAGAGTCCGAATCCCTTGGAAAATCCGTATTCGGCCAGGGCAAGGCGCTTCCACTTGGCCAAGGAATGGACAATCTCGGCCTTCCTGTCACCCAAGGCTTTCACAGGGAATGAGACCGCCCGCTCGACTCCATTGAGGTCGTCGTTGATCCCAAGGCCGGAAAGCACAAAGAGAGGGGCGGTGACCCGGGTTAGGTTGAGTTCCGTGGCGAGGCTGAGCTGGAAAAAGTCCTTGATCTCCTTGATCGCTCGCTCGGTTTCCCTTACGCCTAGGAGCGCTTTGTAGGAACGCGGATAATTGTCGGCCATGATTCCTCCTGGGTAAGCATCCTCGCCAAAACCGTACCGTAGTGTCAACCTCCTTCAGTCCCGGCGTTTGCGAATCTCCAATCGCCTGGATATAATGGAACCATGCGCTATCAAAATGCGGTTAAAAAGGCTCTTCAAGCGGGAACCACAGTCTACGGTCCCTTCCAGGGCATGGCGAGCGTCGCGGTTTCTGAAATCTTGGGTGCCCAGGGCTTCGACTGGATCTTGGCTGACCTTGAGCACGGACAGATAGACTTGGAGACGGCGGGGAATTTATTCGCCGCGATCCGCAGGGGCGGAGCCACCCCCTTGGCACGGGTGTCGGGGAACGACCAGTTTTTTATAAAGCGGGTTCTGGACGCAGGAGCCGAAGGCATCATGGTCCCCTTGGTGAATTCTCCCGAGGAGGCGCTTTTGGCGGTGCGGAGTTGCTACTATCCGCCCAAGGGGGTGCGGGGCCTCGGCCCCGGCAGGGCAAGCCTCTATGGCCTTGAGATGCTCGAATACGCCCAGGCGGCCAATGAAGAAACCCTGGTGATGCTTCAGGCCGAACACATAGACGCGGTCCGTCGCATTGAGGAGATCCTTAGGGTTCCGGGCATCGACATACTTTTTGTCGGCCCCTTCGACCTGGCCTGCTCCATGGGGCACATGGACAATCCCGGGCACCCTGAGGTGGAAGCGGCGATCGAAACCCTCCTGGCGGCGGCCCTGCGCGCGGGTGTCGTCCCCGGAATATTCTGCGCCGGTCCCGAGGCGGCCGCCAGGAGGGCTCGGCAGGGCTTCAGGTTCGTCGCCTTGGGATTGGATTCCTTCTATCTGGACGCCGGGGCGAAGGCAGCCCAGGCTGCGCTGAAGAAAGCCTTGGGCTCCTAAGCCCTGAGCCTTTCCAACTCCCTCTTGAGATTCAAGAAGATAAATTCTCCCTTGTGTCCCGGTTTTCCCGTGAGCGCTGCGGCGAACTCGCCTGTTTCCAGCTCGGCCACCATGCTCCAGAGATTCATGGACTGGCCAGTGACAGGACCGCCCCCTGGGGCCTTGTACCAGTCAACATAGTCCGAATACTGTTTCCGGGGCATGAGGTAGCTTATAGTCATACCGTCGTTCCGGGCTATGGCGGGTTGGTCCCAATCCCGCACAAGGCCTGAGTCCGGATCCTGCCTATCCCGCAGCACCTCGATGGCCGATTCAAGATCCAAGATTCCGTATTTTTCCTTAAGGAGCGCCTCGTATCGCCGGAATCTTCCCGCCGCTGCGATGTGGGGATTTCCCTTCTCCTTAAGGCTTTCCTGCCACGCGGCGGCGGTAGAAATGTCCTTAAGTCCGTACACGGGGGCCTGGGCGGCGACCATGTTGGTTCCCCGGTAGCCCATCCATCCGGGATAGCAATTGCAATGGTTGGTGGACCAAAGGAAGTCTCCTCCCCAGGGCAGGCGCAAGTCCCAGTCCCGCGCGTTGGCTTCCACAACCCCCGCCTTCCTGGCCGCGGCATCCGCCACATGGTAGTTGATACCCGTGCAGCGCGGGGATCCTCCCAGCATAGCCACCGCCTTCTCCATGGAATCTGCGTTGAGAAGGAGCTGCCTGGAGAGGACGCCGATCCCGCAGCTCCTCATAGTCTCAAAGCTTGATCCCGAGTAATGGGTCATCATGGCGATCCCCGCCTCGTTCACGCCGCCGTCTATGGCCACCATGCCCGCCTGGGTGATGTTCGCGTACCCGAGGCCCTCGTCGGGATCGCATATCGTCAAGACCCTGCCCTCCGCGAGGTTGTCCATGTTTTTCCCGAATATCAAACGCCCGTCCTTCGTGGCGGCGCCCCAGGCGGAAAAGCTCGAGCAGCCAATGGTTTCAGCCCCAGGATTTCCATAGCCGGGATGGGCGTAGAAGCACCAGGAGTCGTACATGAGGTTCCACGCCACGAGGTCGCCGTAATCAAGCTTAGATCCTTGGGCGGCCAAAGCGTCCGCCATGCCTCGGATTTCTTCGGCCATGGATTCCGGGATGAAAGGCTGGGCGATGCGGGCTCCCTCGAAGATGCGTGCCAGTCCTTCCGCCTGGTTTGATCCTATGGCCTTGGCGCAGACCGCCGCCGCCGAAGCCATGCCACGGGGTATGGTGTATTCCATCAAGGAACCCAACAGATGCCCGTGCTGAAAGCCTCTTTCGTAAGGCCCTCCCTTGAGCCGCAGGATCTTGGCGCCCTTTAGGATTTCCATGCTGCCCTTGCCCCAGGATGCAATTTGTTTTTTATCGGCCATGGAGAGATTATACCATGGATGGCAAAAACTTGACCCTCGCGGGACTAGGCCGTAAATTCCCAGGATGATACGCAAAGCTTTGAACGATCCGGGACTTGATCAACACCTCTCCCTCACCACCCAGGACGGAATCACCTGGTTCTCCCTAGCCCCCTCAGGAGGGGA
>VKGY01000126.1 GCA_008080685.1 Spirochaetota bacterium | reverse complement strand
TTTCAGAAGGATTCCCAGGTGGAAAGGCTCGCCCGGCACTTGGGAATCACAACCACCCAAGCCCAGGACAAATTGAAGGCTGCCAAGGAAACGCACAAGACCTCATCTGGCGGCGCCACCAGCATGGCGAATCATTTCCTATCCTTCGGCGTTGACATGGAAACCATAATTCGGTGGCGGATCGAGGAATTCGACCCACGGCGATGGCTGTCTCCAAACCCCATCCTCGACGCGGCGCTGGCAGCCCTCTCCTCCCGGTACCGATTGGGACTTCTCACCAACAACCCCCGGTTCGTCGGCGAGCGCAGCTTGGAAGCCCTAGGGGTCAAATCCCGGTTTGAGCATGTGGTCGGCCTTGACGACAGCTTTGAATCCAAGCCCAACCGGGCCCCCTTCGACGCCTTTCTTAAGCGCATGGGGATAGAGGCTGCCCAATGCCTTTCCGTGGGGGATAGGGAGGACGTGGATTTGCGCCCCGCCCTAGCCCTTGGCATGGGAGCTGTCCTTGTAGGAGGCGTGGAGGACGTATGCCGGTTGCCGCAACTTCTAGGCTGCGCCTGATGCAAGGCGGACACCCCAGCCTTCTAGCCATGGCGATCTTTTGTATCATCACCCTAGGCGCCTACGCCGAACCCTCCATGGCCGCCTATCCCTCCTTGGCGGGAATCCTCTCTCCAGCCCTTCTCACCCAAGGCAAAACCCCAGTCCTTGGCGTTCCGATCAAGATCAATGGCCGAGGCGCCGACCCTGTCCTCCTTGTCCCGCCGCCAAGGACGTCTAAGTCGCCGGAACCTAAACCCCCCTTGCGCATAGAAATATTGACAGTCTTGCCCTGGGCGGAAGAAAACCGATCAGCGGATCCTAAAATTCTTTTTGAAAAGTTGGCCGTCCTGGGAGCCCAGGCGGGAAGCCTTGAGGGTCTGGAATACTGGTCTGCAAGCCGTAAAAAAATGCGCCTTCTCTATCAAAAGGCATATAGGATAAGGAAACCCGAGGCTCCCTCGCCTCTTCCCGACCCTAGGGCTATGTCGGAATTGGGTAAAGGACCTCCCTGGGTGCTCTACGCCCTATTAGAGGACCTCACCTTCGGCTCCAACATATATCAATTCTCACTCTCGCCCATTTCCGGATATGACGGGCTCAAGGTTTCGATGGCGAACGTGCATGGGGTGAAATACGGATTCCTACCCTTGGCCAAGCCGGGGGACATGGCTAGCGACATCAGCGTTATCCCGTGCGACGAGGGGATAGCGGTGCATTTTCTCACCCGCCTGGCCGCGCCTGAACTCCTTGCGCAAAGAGCCTTCGAATCCGCAGGCAACAAAGCCCTGGCAGTAATGGGGTGGTTTGTGGAAAAACTGGGAGAAGCGGGGATAGGATCTGCGGTGGCGATGCCGCATGACATCGCCGGGATCGCAAACCCTTGAGGATCAGGCCTGGCGAACTTCCTTGACTTCCGGAACGACCTTCTTAAGATAGGCCTCCACGCCCTGCTTGAGGGTCATGAGCGAATAGGGGCAGGAACCGCAGGATCCGGTGAGGCGGACTTTGACGATTCCGTCTTCGTCTACGGACACGAGTTCGATATCTCCCCCGTCCGCTTGGAGGGAGGGGCGCACGTCCTGAAGAGCGGCGGTTACGCGTTCGATCAGCATATGGCTTACTCCTTATGTTGCAGAAGTCTAACGATTTTCCCGCCTAGGGGTCAAGTTATCTAGCGATTCAGGCGGCTTCCATGCTACAATCGAAACGGAAACAAGGATCAGGATGACCCGTACCATAGTATTCGTCAATCAAAAAGGCGGTGTGGGGAAGACCACCAGCGCCATCAATATTGGCGCAGCTCTCGCCGTGCTCGGCAAAAAAACCCTTCTCATCGATTTCGATCCCCAGGGGAATCTTTCTTCCGGAGTTGGAGGGAAGGCCGGCTCCAGGGGAATGTACCAGGTTGTATCAGGGCTCTGCGCACTTTCGGAAGTGATCGTCCCCACCCGAGTGCCCGGCCTATTCCTCGCCCCATCCTCTATTGATTTGTCTGGCGCCACTGTAGAACTGGTTGAAAAAGAAGATAGGAACGAGTACCTGAAAAGGGTGATAGCCGAAGTAAAGGACAATTTCGAGTATATCCTCATAGACTGCCCCCCCTCCCTGGGAATCCTCACCCTCAACGGTCTTACCGCCGCAGAGGAAGTCATAATCCCCCTGCAGTGCGAATATTTCGCCCTCGAAGGGCTGTCCCTGATTCTCCAGACCATTGGGTTGGTGCAAAAAAGCATGAACCCCACGCTGAAGATCCGGGGAATCCTCCTCACTATGTTCGACGGCAGGACAAAACTCTCCCAGGAAGTAGTGCGCCAGGTAAGCGAATACTTCCACGACAGGGTATTCAAGACTATCATCCCTCGGAATGTTCGGCTTTCCGAAGCGCCGTCCCATGGATTGCCGGTCATGTTTTACGATCCTACCTGCATAGGATCACGAAGTTACGAGGCTGTTGCCCAGGAGTTGATTGAACGTGGCTAAATTTGGATTGGGCAAGGGCTTGGGCGCCCTCATCCCCGAACATCAGCAGTATTTCGACCCTATCAAGAACCAGGCGGAGGTAGAGACCAACATCCGCATCATCCCTCTTTCCTCCCTAAGGCCTAATCCTGATCAGCCGCGCAAGCGCTTTACCGAAGCTTCCATAGACGAATTAGCCGATTCCATCCGGCGTCATGGATTGCTGCAACCCCTCATCGTTGAGCCGTCGGGTCCCAATGATTACATCATCGTCGCGGGGGAGAGGAGATTCAGGGCTGCGGGCCGGGCCGGCATGACGGAAATTCCGGCCATCATTAAGTCCCTCACCAGCGATAAAAGGCTTCAAGTCTCCCTCATCGAAAACATCCAAAGGGAAGACTTGAACCCAATGGAAGAAGCCGAGGCATACAGGCATCTCATGGACATCACTGGCTATACCCAGGAACAGGTGGCCGAAGCGGTGGGCAAGAACCGAAGCACCGTTGCCAACGCTCTGCGGCTCACCCGGCTGTCCACGGCCATGCAGGATGCGGTTCGCACCGGGGAAATCTCCGCCGGCCATGCCCGAAGCCTCCTAGGCGTCCAGGATGGGGAAGCGAGAGAAAGGCTTTTTAGGAAAATCATCGCCGAGGGGCTTTCGGTCAGACAGACCGAGGCAGCCACCCAGGAAGGAATTTCCAGCCAAGGCAAGAAAAGGAAAAAAGGCGATTCCGAAAAACCCGCGCCTCTCTTGGATCCCGACCTCGGAGCCCTGAAAGAGATGATGATCGAGCGACTCGGCACCAAGGTTGAAATAACAGGGAACCTTGAATCGGGCAGAATCGCGATTGATTATTTTACCTCCGACGATCTCCAACGTATACTTGAGGTGATGGGCGCGGTGAGCGTATAAGTCGGCCACACTCTTGCCCAGATGCAGCAAGGAGTGCTATGTACCGCTTCCTTAGGATTCCCCGAAAACCTCGGGCCCCAAGCATGGAAGCCTTCGTGGATCATGAGATGGGAGATATGGAGGGAATCCGCTACCGTCGGAAATTCCTCCTTGCCATCCTAGTCCTCGGCTTAGCCATACCTATGATCGGCATTGTTGAATCGATCATCGAGGAAGACAGCCGAAACATCGTTATAAATCTGGCGGCGGAAGTCGTCGTCCTAGGGCTCTTAGCCTTTTCGGTTCGCGCGCCGGATAAAGCTCTGGAGGCTGTCATCGCCTTCATCCTCGCCGCGTATCCAATAAGCTATCTATGGGGGCTTACCGCGGAAGGCAACAGACAGCTGTACATAATCGTCCTTCTCCTCATTCCCCCAGTGTTCGACAACCTCGCGCCAAAGCGCTGGTATTGGTTCTGGTGCTTCTACGCCCTGACCTTCGCCGCAACCCCCTGGATCGCCCATTTCCTGGATATTCCCCTTGCCTGGACAAAGGATTTTTCGCTTCGAGTTTCACTGACTATCCACCTTGCTTTCCTTGCCCTATGGGTGCTCCGCTACATAACGCGCCGCCAACTCCTCAGCTACACCGAGGCCTTTGCGAGGAATATCGTTCGCGATTCAGCGACGGGGCTTCCCACCCTGGTGGTCATGAAAAACTCCCTTGCCAAAGATGTGAAGACCGCCGTGGCTATCCTGACCATAGGAAATTTTAGGGAACTCTCAATCCTCTTCGGCTATTCGATCGTGAGCGAACTCCTCAAGTCAGCAGCGGATAGGATAAATGCCGCCTCCCACGCCGTGGGAGGGAAGGCCTTCAGGCTGCGGGGCCATGATTTCGGCCTTCTGATTCCTCTCGCTCCGGGCATGGGAGGACAGGAGTTGCTGGAAGCCTTAGCCAAGGATCTTACAGGCCCCACGGTGCTGCGGGAAAAAGAAATCGAATTGAGCTATCGGATCGGTTTCGCGACCTGCCAGGACGGACAGGCGGAAA
>VKGY01000125.1 GCA_008080685.1 Spirochaetota bacterium | reverse complement strand
AATTCCGCCACGGCACAGGGCGGGTCTCTGTGGAGTTTCCCGGCGGCATTATCGATCCCGGAGAGGATCCAGGCAGGGCTATCGCCAGGGAATTGCTTGAGGAGACAGGCTACCGGGCGGAGATGATCCTGCCCCTGGGAGACCTCTCTCCCAATCCAGCCTTCATGACCAATACCTTCCATGCCTTCATCGCTGAAGGCTGCTATTTCGATTCGGATCAAAAGCTGGACGACAACGAGGATATCGAGGTGTTGCTGGTTCCGGAGCGCGAGGCTATCGATATGATCGGCGCCGAGGACTACGGCCACGCCCTCATGACAGCCACGCTTTTCTTCTACATGCGCTACCGCGGCTACTCGGAGTAAGGCCTGAGGGGTGAACCCCGAATTATTTTGCGCTCCTGACAATATTCGCTATACTTGATTAAGAATGAAATTTGAAACGTTCTTCCTGGGTGGCGCTTCGCCCATTGACCATCTTGCCTGCGAATCCTGCCTTCAGGAGACCTGGGTTGGTAACAACCCCATGCTTTGCTTTTATGTGAACGATCCCTGCCTCATCATCGGACGAAACCAAAACCCATGGCGGGAGGTAAGCCCCGCTTCCAGGCTTCCGGTATACCGAAGGACCTCGGGAGGTGGTGCGGTGTACCACGATAGGGGAAACTTGAACTGGGCGATCATTGTGTCCAGAGCCCTCCACGACAAGGACAAGGAACTGGAATGCATCGCCGCCGCCTTGCGCGAGTTGGGATACCCCGTGGAAGGCGGCGAGAGGGGAGGGCTTTTCTTCGGCCAAGGCGCCTGTCTGTCGGGTCTATCGGGCCTATCAGGCAGGAAGGTCTCTGGAACCGCAAGGAGGTTCGGTACCCGGACGGTGCTCCACCACGGGACTCTCCTCGTATCTTCGGATTTGGAGGCCCTCGCGAATTCGCTCGGCGGCATAGCCACCGAAGCGGACACATCATTGCCTTCGGTGAAAGCGGACCCTGCGAACATAAACCAATTCTCTTCACCCGGTACCGCTTTTCCGCTCAGAGATCCAATGGAAGCGGCTTTCGCCCTCTCGCGAATCCTGTCGGACAGAAATCCCGAACCTTGCCCCGGCGAACTTCTTCCCAAAGAGTTCCTTGAGAAGGAGAAATCTTCCCTTGCCTCAAGGGAATGGATCTACGATGCCACGCCTACCTTCGGGTTTTCCTTAGGAAATCTAGAAAACTGTTTTTCCTTCATTGTGGAAAAGGGCAGGATCCGGCGGGTAGATGGACATAAACGGAACGAGTTCGACCCCTTCGAGGGGTCTATTTTTTCAATAGCCATATATTTAGAGATGCATGCAGTCGCGGAAACCTTGTCGCGGCGAAAGGAGGATAATCGATGAGTTCCAATCCAGTGTTGGAAAAGGTCCAAAGCTTGGTTGATGAAGTGAGGATCGGGATTTTATCCACGGTGGATGAAAAGGGAGTCCCCCATGCCCGGTGGATGACTCCGGTCTTTATCCCCCGTCTCAAGGGAGCCTTGTACGCCGTTACCTCTGCGGGAAACGAAAAAGTGCGGCACCTCGCCAAAAATCCCAATGTGGCTTGGATTTTCCAATCCAAATCCCTGGATAGGATCGCCACCGTCACAGGCAAGGCCTTCGTTGTAAAAGACCCCGCACTTAGTGCCGAGGTTTTAGAAGTCATCGGCCCTAGGCTTCAGGTATTCTGGAAGCATTCGGGAGATCCCAAGAAATTGGTGGTTGTGGAGACAGTTATCGAGAGCTTGAGCTGGTTCAAGCCCCTTGGGGAAGGGAAGATTGAGGAGGAGGTGCGCAATGCCTAAGGCTAAGACTTCAAAGCTCGCCCTGCCCAAGCAGGAGCTTCTCGCCTTGTTGGATCAGATGCAGCTCATCCGATCCTTTGAGGAGAAAGCGGGCCAGATGTACGGCTTAAGGAAAATCGGCGGCTTTTGCCATCTATATACCGGCCAGGAAGCGGTGGCCGTGGGGGCGATCTCCAATCTCAACCTCGCCAAGGATTATGTGCTCACAGCCTACAGGGACCACGGCCACGCCCTGGCTTGCGGCATGGACCCCTCCGCGTCCATGGCTGAACTATTCGGCAAGGTTACGGGACTCTCGCGAGGCAAAGGCGGGTCCATGCACTTTTTTTCCGCTGAAAAGCACATGCTAGGCGGCAATGGCATAGTCGGCGCCCAGATCCCCATAGCCACGGGCGTGGCCTTCGCCCAGGCCTATGAAAAAACAGGCGGCGTCACCCTTTGTTTCTTCGGGGACGGTGCCTTCCACCAGGGTGCCTTGCATGAAAGCTTCAACCTTGCCCGGATATGGAACCTTCCCATCGTCTATATCGTCGAAAACAACCAATGGGGCATGGGTACGAGTTGGAAGAAAGTCTCGGCTCACGCCGATTTTTCCGCCACTGCCGCGGCCTACTCCATGATGGGGCTCGCCTGCGACGGGATGGATATCTTGGATGTGAAATCCACGGTCGCCAAGGCGATCGAAGAGGCGAGAAAAGGCAATCCGGTCTTCGTGGAAGCCAGGACCTATCGCTATAAGGGGCATTCCATGAGCGATCCGCAAAAATACCGGACGCGGGACGAGGTGGATGAATACCGGACGCGGGACCCCATCCTCTACCTTAAGGGTAGGATGGAGGACGAAGGCCTGATTTCAGAGGCCGAATGGGAGGCCTTGGTGGGAAACACCGAACTGATCGTGGAAGAATCGGTGCGATTCGCCGAATCCAGCCCCGAACCCGCGGCGGGCGAACTCTACACCGATATTCTTGCCTGAAGGAGGGAAATATGGCGGAAATTACCTACCGGGAAGCCCTCAATCGGGCGATGGACGAGGAGATGGCCAGGGATGCCAAGGTTTTCATATTGGGAGAAGAGGTAGGGGAGTACGATGGGGCCTACAAGGTCTCAAAAGGGCTTCTGTCGAAATACGGACCCGGGCGGGTCAAGGATACTCCGATTTCCGAATTAGGGTTCACCGGGTTGGGCGTAGGCGCCGCCCTGGCGGGCTTGCGCCCCATCGTGGAGTGGATGACCCATAACTTTGCGTTGCTTGCCATAGACCAGGTGGTGAACAATGCGGCGAAGATGCGCCAGATGTCCGGAGGACAGCTCAAGGTTCCTATTGTCTTCCGCGGCCCCAACGGCCCGGCGGAGTATTTGGCTTCCCAGCATTCCCAAGCCTTCGCTTCCTATTGGGCCCATGTGCCGGGACTGAAGGTCATAGCTCCCGCCACGCCTGCCGATGCCTACGGCCTTCTCAAAAGCGCAATCCGCGACGATAACCCTGTGGTGGTGCTGGAATCCGAGATGATGTACGCTTGGAAGGACGAGGTTCCCGATGAAGAATTTCTCGTCCCCATCGGCAAGGCGAGGGTGGCGAAGGAAGGCAAGGATCTCACCCTGGTCACGTTTTCAAAACCTATCAAGATTGTGATAGAGGCGGCGGCCGCCTTGGTGGCCAAAGGCGTGGACGCTGAGGTGATAGACCTTCGCAGCATCAGGCCTTTGGATGAGGGCGCGGTGTACGATTCGGTGAGAAAAACCGGCCGCTGCATAGTGGTCGACGAGTCGTGGCCTGTGGCGAGCGTGGGCTCCCATGTAGCATGGCTTGTGTCCAAACATTGTTTCGATACCCTGGACGCCCAGGTGGAATTGGTTTCCGGAGAAGACGTACCAATGCCCTACAACCACGCCCTTGAAATTGCCGCCCAACCCTCGGTGGAGAAGATCCTCGCCGCGGCGCGCCGGGTGCTTTACCGGGAGGATCTCTGACATGGCAGAAAAACTCATGATGATAGCCCTTTCGCCAACCATGACGGAAGGGACAATTGCAAGATGGAAAAAATCGGAAGGCCAGGGCTTTTCACCTGGCGACCTCCTCTGCGAGGTTGAAACTGACAAGGCAAGCATGGATTACGAGGCTCCGAAGCAGGCGGTCCTCCTTAAAATCCTCGTCCAGGAGGGCGGAAAGGCTGCGGTGGGCGATACTATCGCCGTGATAGGGAAGGCCGGCGAGGCCATCCCACCCTCCTTACTCGAGTATCCCGACGCATCAAAGGCTGCTGAAGCGCCTGTAACCGCGCCTGTGACAACTCCTGCGCCTCCACCCGCGCAACTCGCCGCTCCGGCAAGCGCGCCCAAGGGCGCGTTTGCTTCCGCGACTGTGCCGCACATCGAAGCCCGCAACCCAGTCGCGCCGGCGGGATATCCTCCATCCTCGCCCCTGGCCAGGAAGGTCGCCCTTGAACTCGGCGTCGATCTTCGGCAGGTGAAGGGAAGAGGTCCGGAAGGCCGTGTCACCGAAAAGGATGTGAAGGCATTTGCTGCCCAGGGCGGAAGCCCTCCCCCCGTGCCCCAGAAGGCAAGGCAGCGAGAAATCTCGAAACGTGCGATAGGGACTAAGCGCGCTATCATCGCAAAACGCTTAG